>NZ_LBCB01000008.1:40243-105613 GCF_000980515.1 Akkermansia sp. UNK.MGS-1
ACAAGGACCAAGACAAGGACCAAGACAAGGACCAAGACAAGGACCAAGACAAGGACCAAGACAAGGACCAAGACAAGGACCAAGACAAGGACCAAGACAAGGACCAAGACAAGGATAACGCCGAAACCAAGGAAAGCAAGAGGGACGAAAATGAAATGAAAAATGCCCGGCTTCCCTCCTCTCCGGAAAAAGACAGGCTGCCAGAAACGTCCGGAATGGAAAAACCGCAGCCCCAGCCGGAAGATAACAAGCCCGTTCCGGCAGCCGCACAAAAGGAAAGCAGGGAGGAAAAGGAACGCAGGGAAGCAAGAGCCATCCTGATGGAACGCAGGGACATTGAACCCGGCTGCCCCGTTCCCCAGCGTTCTCCGGAAATTCCTCCGGATAAGGATTACTAACCCATTCCGCCCGCTTCCGCGAAGCCACCCCTTTAAACATATCCCGCAAAACAAGATGAAAAAACTGCTCGCCATTCTTTCGCTTTTCTTCTGCATGACTGTCACGCTTATGGCTCAGCAGGTGGTTACCACCTGGCTGTCCGACGCCGTTGTGCCGGGAGAACAAACCCGTCTCTTCATCATCCTGACAGACGGCAGCATCGCCCGCCAGGACCCGCTTCCCCGGGTAAAGGGCGCCAGCCTGCGCTGGGTCAGCCAGGGCAACTACATCCGCTGGCCGGGGTCTCCAAACCAATCCGCCTTCCTGATGGCCATTGAAGTAACGCCGGACGAAGTGGGCACCGTGGAAATCCCTTCCCTGACCCTGCAGGCCAACAATGGCCGCACCTATACCACGCTTCCCCAGACGCTGACTGTCTACCCGTACAGCGCCATCAAATGGAATACGCTGAACCTGAACGGTACAGCAGTCCCGTACGGCATGCTGTGGCATGTGGACAACCAGAAACCCTATGTCCATCAGCCGGACCGCTGCGAACTGAAAATTTACGCCCCGGAATACATTCTGGAATACACGGCGCCCGCCATTACCACCTCCAACCTGGCTACCTGGCGCTTTGAACCCACGCTGGTGGAACTGCTCCGCGGACAGCCTCGCGGTTCTGTACTTTACAAAGGCGTCAACTGGAATGTCATGACCTTCCAGAGCACCCTGTTCCCGCTGCGCGCCGGGGAAGTAACGGCATCCGGCACTGTCACGGCACGCGCCGCCCTGCCGGAGGCGGACCCTCTCATCGCCAACTTCATCCGTTCGGAAGTACTGGTGGAAATGGCCATTCCGGAAGTGAAAATCACAGCCCAGGAACTCCCTCCGGGAGCTCCCTCTTCCTTCACCAATGCCGTAGGGAATTTCCGCATCTCCTCCACCACGGATGCGCGGGATCTCAGCGCCAATGAACCCATTACTGTTAAAATCAAGGTAACAGGAACAGGAAATATCCACAGTATCGCCTGCCCGGCCCTCACAGACGCCTCCAACTGGAAACTCTATCCTCCCAACAAGCTGGACCCGGGCCAGAATACGCGCTCCATCCAGGGAACCGTGGAATTTCAGCAAATGATGCGCCCGGTTGCCCAAACGGATGCCATCCCTCCCTTTGAACTCACTTTTTTTGACCCCAGCACGCAACAGTACAAAACCGTAACCACAGCCCCCATTCCCCTGGAATGGAAGGCCTCAGCCATTACTGGAACGGCGGCCGGAGGCGCCGCTCCCGCCACGCCTCCCCCGGCAGGCACCATTCCGGTAGCTGAAATGACGGATATTTACGGACTCATGCCCGCCATCGTCATGAACGCCCTTACCGCTCCGGCTCACTGGGGGTGGTATTTCCTGGCCTACATCCCCGCCGTCATCCTGCTGGGAATGGCTCTTATCCGCTACATCCGGAAAATACGGAAGGAAAGCTTCACGGCCAGGGAACGCATGAGAGCCTTCCGCAGGCTCGCTTCCACTCCGCGCCAGGCAAGCTCCACGGAATTCCTGCGTGCCGCCGGCAACTTTATTGAATCCTATATTCCACCTTCCAAGCAGAATGAAAAAATGAAAGATATCCTTCAACTCCGGGACGACAGGGCATTCAAGCCTTCGGAATCTTCGGAAGAACTGCCGCACGCGGAACGCCAGCATATGCTCCAGGCTATTAAAAAAGCCATTGCCAAGCTTCCCGTTCTCATGATGGCCGCCATACTGGCCCTGTCTCTGGCCGGAACAGCCGGAAACGCGTCGGAAACGGACAACCTGGGCGTAAAAGCCTATGAACAGGGAGAGTACGCCAAAGCCATTGACTATTTCAGCAAGGAAAGCGGCAATATGAACCTTTCCAAGGCAGAACGCGCCTACGCCTGTTTCGGCATCGGTAATTCCTATTACCGCATGAACAAACCCGGTCTGGCCGCTCTCAATTACCGCCGTGCTCTGGAACTCTCCCCATACTTCACGGAAGCTGAATACAATCTGCAATTCATCGAACGCAAGGAGGGTGCCATCCTGCCCGCCAACACCACGGAAAACCAGTGGCTCACTTACATCCGCCATGAAACGCTCGGCCCCATCTCCATCCTGTCCGGAGCCGTCATGCTCACCTTCCTGGCCCTGCTGACCGTTACCCGCAGACACGGGGCGCTGCTGACCATCCTGGCCACCCTGAGCGGGCTGGTCACCGTGGCGGCTGTCATGAACTACATCATGTACCCAGAAACCCCGGAATCCATTCCGGCGGACCGGTTGCTGGTCGTTACCCAAAAAACGCCCGGCAGACACGCTGCGGACATGAACAGCCCGGCGCTCATCACTCTTCCGGAATCCACCCCGCTCATCCTGCGCGCGGAACGCGGCTCCTGGTACTACGCCAGCACCTTCCAGAATACGCCTGTCTGGATACCCAGGACGGACGCGCAGCCGCTGTAACGCTTTTGATTTTCCCGCCCCTTTTCTGGAGCCGCCTCTCCGGGAATGCCGTATTCCCCAGAAAGGGCGGCTTTCTCACAGCCGCATTCAGCCTTCTTTCCTGCTGAAGAAGCTGGAACGGGAAAAAAGCACATTCTCTTTTCAAACAAAAAGATCCGGCCCCCTTCCGGATATCGTCAGCGGATTCCCCGGCCTTACGAACGGCAAAGCCAATGCCTCCCTCATATCGTACCCACAAGCATCATCAAGGCATGCGTGTATGGAAATTATCCGCAGACGCCCTTTCATCCCGGTACAGATGAAGGGCTTGAAACAATTGTAATGCGGCAGGAAAATCCGCGCGTCCCGTTTCACTCCGACTGCCGGACGGCGTCACGGTTTACCAGGAATCCAGATGCACCTTGCTGACCGGGGGCGGAAAAGCCCCATCCAGCAAATCCACATCTTCCGCAGTCAGCCTGATGGACAAGCTCCGGTAATTTTCCTGCACATGCGTGACGGAACCAGCTTTGGGGATCGCAATCATTCCAGGGCAGCGCAAAATCCAGGCCAGAGCAATCTGCACCGGGGTGGCCTCATGCTTCTGCGCAATCTCCATCAGCACCGGATTGCGGGAAAGCCGCCCTTCATCCGCAGGCGAATAGGCCATCACGGGAAGGTGGCGTTCCCGGCACCACGGCAACAAATCGTACTCCACGCCGCGATGGGCCAGATTATAAAGAATCTGGTTGGCGGCGCAGGAGGCTCCCCCCGGGACGGCATAAAACCGCTCCATTTCCGGAACGTCCATATTGCTCACGCCCCAGGCCTTTATCTTACCCTCCTGCTGCAGCTCAACCATGGAGGCAACCGTATCTTCAATGGGATGGGGACCGCCCCAGTGAAGCAGAAACAAATCCACATAGTCCGTCTTCAGCCTGTTCAGGCTCCGTTCGCAGGCCGCTTTGGTTCCTGTCCTGCTGGCGTTGCCGGGCAGCACCTTGGTAACCAGGAAAACACGGTTGCGCAATCCGCGGATTGCCGCTCCCACCATTTCCTCGTTGCCATACATCTCCGCCGTATCCACTACGCTCATGCCCAGCTCAATGCCGGCGCGCAAAGCATCTATCTCATCGGCTTCCCTCAACGCTGATTTTCCCATTTTCCAGGTTCCCTGCCCCAGGGCGCAAACCTTCCGATGGTCCGGAAAAATTACTGAATGTTCCATCATCAATATTCTTTCTACCTGCTCGCATCATTCCATGCCGTATAAACCTTTGACAGCAGATAAGAAAAAAAGCTCAAAAATCAGGACGTTTTTTCCGAACAGCCTCGCCCGTCATCTTCCTTTTCTGCTGGCAGGCCGTCAATAACTCTCATTAAAATTTCATTCAATATGCTTTTCGTGAACGTGTAAAACAACCATTTCCCGCCGGGCATACCCGCATCAAAAAACGCACCAGCCTCCCTGTCATACTGATTCCGGAACAATGTGTCTTCTTCCGGAAAAATCACTTCCGGAATTCGCCCTCCAGCCTCCCTTTCTCCGCTGCTATCTGGGAAATAAAAAGCCGTCCCGCTGTAAACGGGACGGCTCTGAAGATATTTTCCGGCCTCAAACCGCTGAAAAACATTAACGCACGCGGGCAATCAGCCAATGCAGCAGGTCGTTAATTGCAACACGTTCCTGTTTCATGGAGTCGCGGTGGCGAATGGTCACCGTCCCCTTGAGAGAAGCATCGTTTTCCCCGAGAGTTTCAAAGTCCACGGTTATGCAGAAAGGAGTACCCACTTCATCCTGGCGGCGGTAACGGCGGCCGACGGCTCCCGTTTCATCATAAAAGACGGACATCCACGGCTGAAGCGTCTTTTCAATTTCCCGGGCAATACGCACCTGTTCCCCGTTTTTCTTAAGCAGAGGGAAGATGGCCGCCTTGATCGGGGCCATGCGGGGCACGAAGCGGAGTACCGTGCGGACGTCTTTTTTACCTTTGTCGTCCACCAGCTCCTCTTCATCGTAAGCTTCGCAGATAATGGCCAGAATGGTGCGGTCACAACCGGCAGAAGGCTCCACCACATGGGGAATGAATTTCTCCCGCGTCTCTTCGTCAAAGTATTCCAGAGGACGGCCGGAACCTTTCTGATGGCAGCTCAGGTCATAATCCGTCCGGTAGGCGATGCCCTCCAGTTCCTGGATGCCGAAGGGGAATTCATACTCCAGGTCATAGGTTTTCTTGGAGTAGAAAGCGCGTTCGCCGTCCGGCACGTCCAAAATGTGAATGTGTTCGCGCGGAACCCCCACTTCGTCATAGAAGCAAAGACGGTGTTCCAGCCATTCATCCACCAGACGCAGCCCGTCTTCCGGCCGGCAGAAATATTCGATTTCCATTTGTTCGAATTCGCGGGAACGGAAAGTGAAGTTCCGCGGGTTGATTTCGTTGCGGAAAGATTTGCCGATCTGGGCGATTCCGAAAGGCAGTTTGACGCGGGAACTGTCCAGAATGTTTTTATACTGGCAGAAAATGGACTGGGCCGTTTCCGGGCGCAGCCAGCCCGTAGCGTTGGGATCGTTTTCATCAGAGGTAGCTCCAATGGTCGTCTTGAACATGAGGTTGAACTCACGGGCTTCCGTCAGCAGGGAACCGTTGGCAGGGTTGTACATGGTGGAATCCGTTACGGTTTCCATGCACTCGCCTTTCAACTCCATATCCTTGTAAGAGGCATCCTTGCCGGCCAGCTGGGCATAATATTGAGCCGCAGTCTTACGGGCCTTGTCCGCCTGTTTTTCAGATTCCACCAGAACGGAGTACTTCTTTTCAATATTCCAGGAACCGTCTTTTTTGGCAGCCCCGGTATAGAAAAACCCCATGCCGCTCTGGGCCGGAACCTGGTCCGCACGCAGGCGCTCCTTGGTCAACAGGCAATCGCACATCGGGTCGGAAAATCCGCCCACATGGCCGGAAGCCACCAGTACGGAGTTATGCGTCAGGATGGAACCGTCCATGCCGACCACATCCTCGCGTTCCTGCACATTTTTACGCCACCAGTATTCCTTCAGATTGCGCTTGAGTTCCACCCCCATGGGACCATAGTCCCAGCAACCGTTCAGACCGCCGTAAATTTCAGCTGACTGGAAGATGAATCCCCTCCTTTTACAGAGGCTCACGATTTTTTCCATTCGGGCGGGGTCTGTGTTGGTTCTGTCTGCCATGATGAGTTATATAATTGGGTTGGCTATGCGGGTTGTATTGATGCCCGCAATCAGCGTTCAGTGAAAGCAAAAAGCGTGTCTTCTCAAGAATTCCAGAGGAGGGGAACCCCCTTGAGCAGCTGGGAGCCATAACCCGCTTCCACCAGCGTGCGGAATGCCGCCATCGCCTCCGGAGTCACAGGCTGTTCCGTGGAAAATCCCTGTTTAGGATATTCCAGTATCCTTTGAAAGTCCCCCACCATGGCGGAGACAACCAGCTCCTGCGGCAGTTCCCCGGTCAGGTATTCCCTGAACGTGAAGGGAGGGGAGCTGACCGCCACCCGCGCTTCCGGCCACTGGGCCTGGAGCGTAGCCAGCGTGCGCCGTTCCATATAGGGCTTTTGCAGGGCGATGAGGCTGGATGGTTCCGGAATGCCGGCTTTTTCCAGGACAGCGCGGGAAAAGCGGACATTTTCTCCCGTGTTGGTGGATTTGTTTTCAATAAGGATGCAATCCCCCGGCACGCCCTTCTTCATGGCCGCCTCTGCGAAAAGTTCCGCTTCCGGTACGGCCCATTCCCCCGTAAAACGCCCCATCCCGCCGGAAAAGAGCAACAGGGGAGCCAGCTTCCGGGCATAAAGTTCCGCCGCATATTCCGCCACCCTTATGTCATTGCTGCCAAGAATGAAAATGAGTTCCGCCGGATGCAGCACCTGCTTCACGTGATGGTAGTCCCACAAAATTTCTATGGCTTCCTCTGGAGTCATCGGCTTTTATGTACTCAAGAAATTTCTCTCTGTAAACGCCGGATTCACCATAATCCGTATTTGCCCCATGCCAGAGCGGCCCAGCCCAGCAGCGCATTCGCCGCCGCATGCATCACGATCACGGCGCACAGATTTTTCCGCCAGACGACAAGCAGATACGCCAGGGAACCGTAAACGAACGCGCCGCAGTAGTCCACGGGCTGGTGCACCGCCATGAAACAGAGGGTAGTCACCCAGTATGCCTTCCAGCTATGAGCGCCGAATGGCACCTTCCAGGGATGGTCCGGATTCACCATCAAACGCATCAGATAGCCGCGCCAGAAAAGTTCCTCCACCAGAGCCACCACAACCACGGCACGGAAGAAACGCAGCACCAGGGCCGCCAGCCAGCTCCAGGAATCCGTAAGGAAGACGATGCCCGGATCAAACCCCTCCGGACGCGCGTCAATTCCCAGCAGATACCGGTACCAGGGCCAGGAGGGATGGCCAAACCAGGCGTCCGCGCCTCCGGGCAGGCGGTCCGCTATCATGGTCGGGGCCAGCCAGCACAGGATACCCAGCACGCCGAACAGAATTCCCCAGGCGGCGGGCTTCCACCGCCAATCCCAATCAATGGCTTTTCTCCACCGGAAAACCAGGGCAAAACAAACGATCGCCTGAACGGGGTACAGCCATTGTTCCGGCGCCCTTCTCCACCAGGGCGCGGCCGGGTGGTCCCATTCCAGAAACGGGGCGCCAAACTGCCATACCAGGGTAAAGCCCATGAATACTGCAAACGGCGCCACATACGCCTTTGTTTTCAGCGCCTCCGTCACGGAGTTCATGAATACTGCCGGGTCAGGAAAGAGTTTTCACAAAATGCTCCATGCGGTTGCAGGCCTCCTTGATCTGGTCAAAGGCGGTCGCATAACAACAGCGCAGGAAGCCTTCTCCGCTCGCGCCGAAGGCGGTCCCCGGCACGGCGGCCACCTGCTTCTCCATCAGCAGCCGGGTGGCAAACTCCTTGCTGGTCAAGCCAAATTTGGAAATGTCCGGGAAGACATAGAACGCACCGCCGGGCAGGTGGCAGTCCATGCCGATTTCATTAAGGCGCTTCACCAGGTAATCCCGGCGCTGGCGGTAGCTTTCCCGCATTTTCAACATGGCGGATGTCCCGTTTTCCAACGCTTCAATGGCCGCCTCCTGGGAAGTAATGGGGGCGCAGAGCATGGAATACTGATGAATTTTCATCATGGCGGAAATGAGCGGCTCCGGACCGCAGGCATAACCCAGGCGGAACCCCGTCATGGCGAATGCCTTGGAGAAGCCGTGCAGCAGAAGCGTGCGTTCCTTCATCCCCGGCAGAGAAGCTATGGAAACATGCGGCTTGCCGTCATAACGCAGTTCGCTGTAAATTTCATCCGTCAGCACCATGAGATCGTGCTTGATGCAGATGCGGGCAATTTCCTGAAGGGTTTCCACCGGGGCCACCGCTCCGGTAGGATTAGTCGGGAAGTTGAGCATCAGCACTTTGGTCCGCGGGGTAATGGCCGCTTCCAGCACCTCCGGGTTAAGGGCGAAAAGATCCCTCTTGCTCGTAGGAACGGCGGTAGCTACGCCGTAGGCCATATTGACGCTGGGGGCATAGGAAACATAACAGGGTTCGTGGTAAAGAACCTCATCCCCCGGATTCAGAATGGCACGGAGAGCGAGATCTATGGCCTCGCTTACGCCTACGGTCACCAGCACTTCACGCAGGGGATCGTAGTTGACGTAGAAAAATCCGTCCACGTATTTGACGATGGAACGGCGCAGGGATTCCAACCCGTAATTGGATGTATAGGAGGTATGACCCTTTTCCAGGGAGTAAATGGCCGCTTCCCGTATGTTCCACGGCGTCACGAAGTCCGGCTCCCCTACGCCCAGGGAAATAATATCCGTCCGCCCCGTAACCAGGTCAAAGAATTCCCGGATGCCGGAACGGGGTATGGAGCTTACCTGCTCCGCTATTTTATTCTGCCAGTTCATAATGATTCCTTTCGTAACGGCAGAGGATTACGGAGCGACGGCCAGGCGTTCGGTCTGTACGGGATCTTCGAACACACAACCGTTTTTCTTGTAGGTTTTCAGATGAAAGTGTGTGGAAGTGGACAACACCCCTTCCTGCGTAGAAAGTTTTTCCGCCACAAACCGGGCAATCTCCCGCATGCTTTTTCCTTCCACCAGCACCAGCAGGTCAAAACCTCCGCTTGCCAGATAACAGGAGGACACTTCGTCAAACCGTGAGATGCGCATGGCCAGGCGATCAAAACCGCCGTCGCGTTCAGGCGTCATTTTCACTTCAATGAAAGCAGCCACCTTGCTGTCATGCTCATATTCCTCATTCACTACAGCCTGGTATCCGAGGATGACGCCTTCCTGCTCCCACTGCTCCCGCTGGGCCCGCACGGCTTCTTCAGTCATGTCAAGACGTTCGGCCAATTCGCCATCGCTCAAGCGGGCTTGAGTCGCCAGTAACTGTAGAAGTGATGCAGAGGACATAAAATTTCAGGCATAAAAGACGCTTTTACGACGAACCTGTCAAGAATCATGTTACGCAAGACTGACATCTTTTCTTTCCAAGATGATAAAATATGTTCGTTTTCTTCCAAAATCGACCTTCTTCACATAAACATAACAATTTGTCATCCAATAATAAACACATCACCACAAACAACCTCCGGAATTATTTTCAGAGAATAGTTGCTCTAATCCGCTTTTTGTGCCATAGTAAAGTGCATAGACCTGTGGCGTCCCCTGACCGGGTACGCTTGTTTCCAATTTTTATATGACAGTTTGATATTATGAGCATGGCACTTAACCCGGACAGGGCTACTCTGAACTTTCTCAATGCCTTTCCGGAAGAAATCCGGCTGCGGGGAGAGAAACTCCAGAAAGATGGCGCAGTCACGCAAATTTTCGGCAATCATTTATATATTCAGGGCCGCGTGGAAGACGCATACGGCGTGCACCGCGTAAATCTGCGCCTTCAGGGCAACAGGTGGTTCGGAGCATGCTCCACGGAAGACGAGGACCTCGCCGGAGCGGCCATGTATGCCGCCATGCTGGAGCGCATGTACCGCGGCCAGGACCTTCCGGAGTCCCCGAACGAACTGAATGATGTTCCCCTTCTGGATATTCTGGAAGAGAAACTGGGCCGCGAACTGGACGACAAGGAAGCGGACTACGTCAGCAAACTGGAGAAGCGCTACCGCCGTTTCGCCATTGAACAGGAGATTCACGACCATGATATGGTGCGCCTGAATCCCCGATGGGAAATCGTCAGCTATGACCCGCTGGAATTGTGGCCCGTGCCTCCCACGAACATCCTCGAATTCTGGAATTACATTGCTTACGCCTTCAACAAGAAACGCCTGCCCTATCCGGAATTCATGGAATCCATTACGGATCTGGAAAAGGTACAGCGCAAGATTCATGAATGGGAGCGCTCCCGTGAAGTCGGCACCTGGTATGACCGCATCCAATCCGTGAATGAACGCCCCCCGCAGCCGCCCCGCGGAGAACTGTTCATGAGGCTTGTTTCCACTATTAACGAGGGGCATTTCGAATACCGTCATTCCCTGAAGCAGGACTGGATTCCCGTCCGGGAAAAACAGGATCTGGAACATCTGGAAAATCTGCATGAACGGGCCGCCGTACGCATGGACGCCCAGACGGAAATCCTGCTCGTCTCCCTGTCCGACTACGCCCGTGCGGAAGACGCCCTGACGCTGGACCTGGACCAGGAAGCCGCATGCGCCCTGATGAACAAACTTTTCCACCAGCCCGCCCTGAAAGGCTACCTGGTGAACCTTGATGAAAACTATTTCAAAGTGGTGGACGAACCGCTCAAATGGATTTGCCAGGACGATCCCATTGAACCGGACTGCTACGCTCTTCAGCTCGCTACTTCCACCGGCATCAACGTCTCCCACTCCGTCCGGCAGCTTCCGGGCCAGCAGGAACTGTACCAGTCTGACGAAACCGTTTTCCCCGGACCTCCCCGCTGGCTGGAAAGCACGGAAGTGGAACCCCGCTACTCCATTCCCAAGCAGGTCATCGACAGCCTTGAAGGGGTGGAATTCCTCCGCAAAATAGGCGCTTCCCTGCCCCCCAGCATGGAAGACCGCGTGGTGGACATTGACCTGCGCGGCACCTTTGACATGAAAATCGTCCGCGGCCTCACCTCTGCGGAAACGGAACACGTGCTCTGCGAAGTAAGCGCCCGGGACGCTTCCGGCTACCGCACGGAAAAACTCGGCAAGGACGGCTGGGACGTATCCCATCAGGAGCCCATGAAGAACAAAGTTCTGCTGCGCTTCATCCGGGAGCACCTTTATCCCATTCCCGGCCTGCTGGAAGAAATGGGCTTTTCCTACGACCCCCAGGTGGGCGCGTTCAAGGCCCGCGTCACCCGCCAGTTCCCCGAAAAATTCGCGGAATGGGCCAAGCAGCTTCCGGAAGAGCTGACCGTCAATATGGATGACAAGCTCAAGACGCTGCTGGCGGATCCGGTGGCCGCCGCCGTGCGGTTTGAAGTAGTCAACCAGGAAATTGACTGGTTTGACCTGCGCATCGTCATTGATGTGGAAGGCGTCCAGCTCTCCAAGGAACAAATCCGCGCCCTGGTCGCCGCCAGAGGCGGTTACGTCCGCATGGACGACGGAGGATGGATGCGCCTGGAAATTAAGCTGGACAACGACCAGCGCGACGCCGTTACCCGCCTGGGCCTGGATCCCTTCGATCTTTCCGGAGAAACCCACCGCATGCACGCCATGCAGCTGGCGGACCCGAAAGCCGCGGAAGTGTTCGACCCGAAGGCATGGAAACGCATCAAGGACCGTACCGCGGAAATCCAGATCGACGTCAAGCCGGATGTTCCCTCCCAGCTCCAGGCCACCCTGCGCCCGTATCAGGTGGAAGGGTTCCATTTCCTGGCTTACCTTGCCACGAACGGGTTCGGCGGCATTCTGGCGGACGACATGGGCCTGGGTAAAACAATCCAGTCCATCACTTATGTCCTCTGGCTGCGTGAAGAATTCGCCCGCAAAAACAAATCCAAGAAAAAAGCCGTCATCCCTCCGGTTCTTATTGTTTGCCCCAAATCCGTGCTGGACGTCTGGGCGGGAGAAACGGAAAAATTTGCGCCAGGCGTGCGCGTCCTCGTCATCCGCAGCAAGGACCAGGCCAATCTGGAAGACATCAAGAAGAACTACGACATGGTCGTGGTCAACTACGCCCAGCTCCGCGTCTGCGGGGAAACCCTAAACCAAATCAAATGGCTCACGGTCATTCTGGATGAAGGCCAGCAAATCAAAAACCCGGATTCCAAGGCAGCCAAGGCGGCGCGGGAAATCGTTTCCTACAACCGTCTCGTTCTTTCCGGCACACCCATTGAAAACCGCCTGCTGGACATGTGGTCTCTCATGGCTTTCTCCATGCCCGGCGTCCTCGGTTCCCGCTCCTACTTCAAGAAGCGCTTTGACAAGCGCAAGGACCCGCAAAGCCAGAACCGCCTGGCCGCGCGCCTGAAACCCTTCCTGCTGCGCCGCACCAAATCCCAGGTGGCAAAAGACCTGCCTCCCAGGACGGAAGAAGAAGTGTACGCCAAAATGGAAGGCATCCAGAGCCAGTTGTACAAGGCGGAACTCCGCCGCATTCAGCAGGCCCTGCTCGGCCTGGATTCGGACGAATCCGTCAAAAAGAACAGTTTCGCCATTTTGCAGGGCCTGATGCGCCTGCGTCAGATCTGCTGCCACCCCGGCCTGGTGGACCCCAAATACGCCAAGGAAGACAGCGCCAAAATGACGGCCCTCTTCTATCTGCTGGACCAGCTCCGGGAAGAAGGGCACAAAGTGCTCGTCTTCTCCCAGTTCGTTTCCATGCTGGAAATCATCAAGAACAGGCTGGAAGCGGAAAACAGGCCGCTTAACTACCTCACCGGCCAGACCAAGGACCGCCGTGGAGAAATTGAAAAATTCCAGACGACCAAGGACCCTTCCGTCTTCCTGCTTTCCCTGAAAGCCGGCGGCGCCGGCCTCAACCTTACTTCCGCCTCCTATGTCGTTCTGTATGACCCGTGGTGGAACCCGGCCGTAGAAAGCCAGGCCATCGACCGTACGCACCGCATCGGCCAGAAAAACAAGGTGATTGCCTACCGCCTCCTGACGAAGGATTCCGTGGAAGAAAAAATCCGCATTCTCCAGCATCAGAAGAACCAGCTCGTCGCCAACGTGCTGGGAGATGAAGGCTTTACCTCCAGCCTGGGCATTGACGACCTGAACTTCATCCTCAACCACGGGGATGATGAAGAAGGTTAACCCGGAAGCATCTTGATGGATTTAACTCGGATTGATTCATTACATACAGCTCCATTCGGCAAGAAAGTTGTCTACACTTCATCGTCTAGATAAGGTTTTAGTCACATGAGAATGCTTTTGGGTACTTATAATATCTCGGCATGAAAACGGCAAGATCACCCGTTTCTGTAAAAATAGAGAAATAACAAGGTTCTGGGAAAACATTCCTCAACAAGGTCATCGTGAGCAAAATGAGTGAAGGATAAAATTTACTCTATTCCTTTATCTACACAACGTTCTCTTCATGCTATTCATCTTTCAAACTTAATCAGAAGTGAATGATTAATAAACCCGTTCGCTGATGACAAATTCACAATGATAGCTGCAAAACAGCGCAAAGAGAACACATCTTTGTTGCCAAATGATTAAACAGTTATTACCTCAAATTGTTGTATAATCTTTGTAATACTGTTTTTTACATTAAACAAATCAATAAATTGAACTCGAACAATTACATCATCATCTGATCTAAATTCGATATCATCTTCCAGAGGTCTCTTCTCTATTTCAGGATAAAGCAGCATAACGCATTCTGCTCCATATTTCTTCTGGTAGGCAAACATCTGGTACATATCAGCCTGAGCAATACCGTAATTCACTTTTCCAGCATCAAGAATCTTCCACTTGGTATCCAACACAAAAGAAACTCCGTCAGATTTACGTCTAACCACAATATCCGGTTTCATCAGAAATTTCTTACTAGGCTCATTGAATAGATGATAAGTTCTGTCCTGAACTGAAACTGTAAAGTCACTTCTGGAAAGTTTCTTTTTCAGTATAGCTGCGACATAATTTTCAAAAAGTGTTTCCATTGGGAATAGCAGCGCAAGTGCTATTTCCGATCCTGCAAAAGAAGTAAAACTCTTGCCCATCAGGAATACCCGACACCACATCAATGCAGTATTGTAATCCTTCATGTTTCGATCACTTATATACTTAGCAAAATCGCCTTTGTAGTCAGCAGAAGCCTCCACATTTGAAAATACACCCAGCAAACTTTTTATATCACTTCTATTTTTTGAAGATGTAGTCCTTTTGCAGAGATAAATCAATGTTGCTTTCAACAATTTATTTTCCGGACGGTTGGCTGTAAATGCGTCATATTCAACATAGTTGCGCTCTTTATGGAAACGGTTCAACTTGACCTGCTTTGAAAACAGTATCTTTCCCTTAAAAAATGTAGTGTTCTCTGCGATTGCTTCATAACTGCATTTGAGACCACGCTTGACAATGAAGAACACCTCGTTCACAAACATTCTAATAAATATTTCAAAAATATCCATTTTTTCAATATTCACAAAAGAATTTTTTAAAGATTTAAATGGTATTTCCCGTAGCGTTTTCAGCATATCGATCAACACCCGTTTGGTTCTGGTACCAAAATTGTCGTCCACACTTGCCGAGTAAATTTTGGGCAAGATTTCAATGGTTATCCCATCATTCAGTGTAATAATGCCGACATAATTTTTTGCCGTGATCACCTTTCCAATACCCTTTTTTGCAGAAAGTCCCATCAACTCCAGTGCATCGGTATCCTTGCTGCTATTAGTCAGAATAAAATCCTCAAGTTGATGGAAAATGGACTCAGGCAAAGTCTTATATCCAGCAATTTCTTTATCAGAAATAAACGAATCATATTCTTTGATTTGATAAAAAGAGTTCACTCTATACCTCGTTTTCCTTTACATTTAAAATGGAACGATAGGATTCAATGTCATCAAATGCAGCATAGTTGATCTCATAGCTGCACCCATCATCCAAATCGACATCTTCTTGACCAAACAAGTCATTCGAATTAACAGTATTAACAGCAATAAACTTGTTGCCAAGTATCAGCCGGATTTTTTCATAGTCCTCATAGAAATATTCTTGCAGGAGAGGAATAATGTTATTTGTAAAAATTTCAGCCAGTTTTTTAATCGTCGGATTTTTTTTCAGCGGCATAAAATATGCATGACCAATAGTATGCTCCCTGTCATACAAAACAGCAATCCGTTTATTCATGTGAGTAAGCAAATTACTGACAGACAGACCTTTTACACTTACATCTGCCAAGACATCAGGATTCGGTAACATTTCCTTGAAGAAGAATCGGCGGCGCAAAGCTGTATCAATGATTGAAATGGAACGATCCGCCGTATTCATGGTACCTATAATATATACATTTTTCGGTACACCAAAAGACTTTTGAGAATAGGGCAGCACAGCCTTCATACCTTCCGAATTTCCCCAGCGTTTTATCGGTTCAACCAAGGTAATTAGTTCACCGAAAATCTTTGAAATGTTACCACGATTGATTTCATCAATGATGAAAACATAATTGTTGTCATGACTATCGGTTACAGGTGAAAGTGGAACAGAATAATATTTCTCAATAATCTGATATACATCATTAACCGTCACATTTGACAGACGATAAACTGAAGCCAATGTCATGGGAGTTCCGCCATTAATGGAAAGTATATTCTCCTGAATATCTTTCACAATCCAGTTCACTTTTCGCAACCGTTTCAGGTTATCGTATTCATCATGCCATTCATATTCACCCATGACAACGCCGATGGCATCAATCGTAGTAGAGCTGTAACACGAAAACACAATATCACCGATCTGCATACGGTTCATAAAGGCATTCAGAACTACTCTACCACCATCATCAAAATCGGTTTCATCTGTAATGTCCTTCCCATAATCGTCCCATCCAATACGAATGTGGCCATTTTTCAAGCACTCCGAACGGACAGGGTTATTCCCGGTTCCCCATAAGGATACTTTCCAGATATTCGGGGATTCTCTAAAACAGAAGTTTTTCGTTTTTAATGTACTCGGATGCTGTGCTTTCTCGCAGAATTTTTTAAATATCCCAGGCTGCACACTATACTGAATATCGCCTGTTTCCCCATCAATACCATCTTCTGAAGTAAGAATAGGTTTAATACCCTCGATAAATTCCTCATATCCATAAGATTGATGGAAAGTCGTGAATTCAATTCTTCCCTCTGCCTTATATCTACTGTAGCGCTCCAACACATCAGAGTAATTTTCCTTCTCTATCTCAATCCATTTCTTATTTTCAATGATTGCAACGGAGTAAATAACCGTGTGATAAGTTTTGCCTGTTCCAGGAGGACCGTAAAAGATAGTGTTCAAACCAACATCGGTTACGTTTTTTTCCTCCAGAGAAACCTCTGTAATATCCATGTTCATAAGTGCCTCTTTCAATTCATCACGCAATTTCCAAGAATAACGTTTGTTTCCGTTTTCGGTGACATAACGACCAACAAAAGGAATCACCCATACTTGATTTCGTTCAGTTCTATCATCTTCTCGATCAACACAATCGGGACAGTTGTACTTCTTTTTCACCTTTTCGCCGAAACTGGTTACCAGCCTGTTATAGTATCCATAAGTATTTCCGTATACTTCAGCTAAATGAGCGCAGGTACTTTCTCCGCCCAGTTCCAGCATTTTTCGAAACATATCCATATTTTTGGGAGAGGTGACAGTATCATCATCTAAGACTGAGGCCCACATATCCGCGGTAATTCCGGGATTGTATTCGTCCAAAGCAGGCCAGTAACTCAATGCAGCAGTTTCCTGACTATTGTTCTTAAAATCAGATTCGGACATATACATCCCTCCAAAAAAAACAATATCCATTGTGAGCAAGTGGTACGCTTCATCCTGATAGCAGCTATCATCCAAACGATTTTTGCTCATTTGGATAAGTTCCGAATCCTTTTGAACTTCATCTAAAATCAGTTGACACATCTGAGTATAAATTTCTACTTTCCAGACGGAAGATTGCTGTTTTGTTTTTTCCACTGCATATCCAACACGTTTTCGGAAAATAGAGAATATTTTCATCTTAAAAATAAAATACTTTTCAGGGTATTCAAACGACAAATATACTGAAATAGCATGAAGATCTTGATAATGTTTTTTACCCAACGGCTTAGCATAGCCTTCAAACCCTTCACGAAAAGCTGCATAACGCTCTGCAAGTGGAATATTTTCATTGTAAAGCATTCGAAAGAGTTTCCGAACAGCTTCGGGGTTCGCTTCCGCAAATTCCACCATCATATCATAAGGCCAATACATATTCGCTGAAAGCAGATTGCCTGCTTTCTCAAAGGCAGATGCCAGCATCATTGAAAAATCAACTGCATCTATGTCCCATTGTTGTTTATACCAGCCAATAGCTTTCCATTTGTAGCGTTCACGACTATCTATCGTTAAAAAATCAGACTTATATTTATCGATAATAAAATGAATTATATCACAGTCTAAGCTGGAAGAACAATTTTGAACAGAGGGAACAATCCGGGTAATTTCTGTCCTGAATGCAATATACCGTTTCAAATGGGATGCCCAGTCACTTCTCTTCTTCCGCTCTTTTGGCTCCAAATCTGTCCTCTTTTTATCATGTTTTATTCGATCAAGAAGTGTAGAACATTCATCTTTGCTAAATTCAGCATCGACATTAACCTTGTAGATTTCTTCAATTTTGCTTAACCCACTGACGTAACTAGCGCCACTTTTTTCACCCACATATACCATGAAATTTTTACGTTCGAACATCTTTATTTCTCTATTTGGATTAGCATTGTATTTTACAGGTTTTTCAATATATCTTCTGCTCTTAATTATTTTTGTCAACAGATTTATTTGCATCTTCCGATATCTGACCAATCCATCTCATGCTCCTCACTTTACAGATTCGTTCTTCCTCGCACAAGATTTGACTACTCTCTGTATCGCCAAAATACAATTCATCATAAGTGTTGTTTTGGTGTGTTTAACATAGAATTTTCATGAAAATAAAATAAATAACAAATTCAAACAATTTCGAAATTTTACTCATTTTTGACATTTTAGCCTATCTAAACTGCGATATCTCTCATACTCACCCGCCATACTCCTGCTAATAATTCCATAGGGTGGAATCATAAAGCAAAATCACTGAAGTAATGTTTTCAATCTCCAAAAATGTCCTGATGTCAAGATACATTGCAGTAATTAATAGTTTGCGATAAGAATCGTAATAAAAGAAAGGGACGTATTTTACTATATAAATCAATTCTTCTTTTTACTTTTTTATGATATATGGCTTATTAAATCTGCCAAAACAACTGATATCCAGCTTCAAATATCATATAATGCTATTCTCTTGTTATTCGATCCTGTATGATAAATGAAATAATTGTAATTTTTCAAATTACTTGCTTATGAGACCCCGTAGGATTTGAGAAGCTCTTTATTTCACCATTTAAGGCTGACGGGATCCGTATGATAGAGGATTCCCGCCTCGTCCCGGACAAGAAGGGTCAGCTGGATGCGCGCCGGCAGCCGCAGCATCTGAAGGCCGTTGAACGCAAAAATCTGCCCTTGGCACAACAGGGGGCGTGAACCGAACAGTTCATCCCCTTCAATTATCTGCGTTCCGTCTCCATGTGAACGGACGGTCCACTTTTTGCCGATGATACGCACGGCGCCGTCCCCCGTATTGAAAATGCTTACGTTGTAAGGCACGGGAACGCGGCCATCATCCCGGACCATCCGTTTCAGTTTTTCATCCCGCAGGTACAGGCCGCGCGGAGTAAGACGCACTTCCAGACTGGTTAAAAGGGGAAGAACCATATGCGGCATGCCTCCGGAGAGGAATTATGATTCCACAGGGGCCAGAGCCGCCTTGATCAACTCCAGCGTCGTTTTGCGGATGGCTTCCACGCCCTCCTTGGCGGGCCTGGCGTCCGGAGCCAGCGTCATCTGCTCCTGCAAGATCGTCAGAAGGTTCATGATTTTGGCAATGTCGCGGCGTTCTTTCATTTCCGGCTCTACCCCGTCCAGAATATAGTGAAAATATTCCGGGACATCCGGCTGGAAGATGACCTTCGCCTTGTCCTCCGCAAATTTGTTATCCAGAGCCGCGGTAGCGGCATCCAGGGCGCGTATCCACCCCCCCAGGCCGATCAGGTTCGCCATATCGGAATCCCGCAGGGAGGCAAGCTCCTGTTCCACATCGGATTGAATAAGGGCCAGGTTGTTTTTGAAACTGCTCAAATCCCCGTCTTCCGCATTTTTCAGCAGGCTGGCGGCGTGGCGGTTCACCCTTTCTCCGGCTCCAATGGCCTTTGCATAGCTGGAAAGATCCAGGGCAATGGGTTTCACCTCGTTCATCTTGCCGCACTGCACGATTACGAAGCCGTCCGCCATCATGCCGCCCAACTGGAGAGCCAGGGAACAGCGGTCCATGGGAGGCCGCTCCGGGCGTGCGCGCAGGGCCACCTTTTCCGGTATTTCAGGAAGCCCCTCCAAATCTTCAAAAATCTTGCGGATGGACGGCGCGGTAAATTCGTTGATGCCCAGCTCCTCATTCATGTGGGAGTCGTCCAGCAGGCGTTCCGGAATGGCCGGCTGGTCCTGCTTGCCGGACGGCGGCGTTTGCACATCCAGTACTGCCGCCTCCTTCTCCGGGGCATCTTCTTGTGGAGCGGAAAACGCCATTCCCCCCGTGACGGATACAGCTGCGGCCAGCAGATACAATCTCTTCATAACAACACTCAAAAAGGTTAAGCAAAACGGAATATGTCTTGACTCTCGCCCTATGGTGTCCTATACGGGCGTCACGTCAAGGAAATCCCCCTTCCCTGACGCAAAAAGATACCAACCCCCTTTGTAACCCCTGCATGTCTTTAAATTACAATTTTATCTGGCTTTTGTGCTATCTTCTGGTCCTCGTCGGCCTGGCAGGATATGGCTTCCACCGCCTGAGCATCGTTTACCTGTACTGGAAGAACCGTAATAACAAGCCCCAGCCCAAAGCACGCTTCCAGGAACTGCCCGTCGTGACGGTCCAGCTCCCCATGTTCAATGAGAAGTTCGTCGTGGACCGCCTTCTGGAATCCGTAGCCGCTCTGGATTATCCGCAGGATAAGCTGGAAATCCAGATTCTGGACGATTCTACAGACGACACCACGGAACAATGCTACCGCAAGGTGGAGGAATTAAAGTCCCGCGGCTTTGACGCCGTCTGCATCCACCGCACGGACCGCACTGGCTTCAAGGCAGGCGCGCTGGAAGCGGCTACCAAAGTAGCGAAGGGGGAATTCCTGCTGATTCTGGATGCTGACTTCGTTCCGGAACCGGATCTCCTGCAAAAAACCATCCATTTCTTCACGGATGAAAACGTGGGCCTCGTTCAAACCCGCTGGGGCCACATCAACCGTGAATACAATCTCCTCACCCGCATCCAGGGGATGTACCTGGATGGCCATTTTGCCATGGAACAGACGGCTCGCAACCGTTCCGGCCGCTTCTTCACTTTCAACGGCACTGCCGGCATATGGCGCAAATGCGTGATTGGCGACGCGGGCGGCTGGTCCCATGACACCCTGACGGAAGACATGGACCTTTCCTACCGTGTCCAGCTCAAGGGCTGGCGCTTCATCTACCTGAACGACGTCGTTACCCCGGCGGAACTTCCCGTGGACATGGACGGGTTCAAGTCCCAGCAGCACCGGTGGACCAAGGGTTCCATTCAGGTCTGCCAGAAAATCCTGCTGGACATCTGGCGCTCCAATGCCCCCCTTAAAGCCAAGGTAGAAGCCACCACCCACCTCACCTGTAATTATTCCTATCTGCTCCTGGCATTGCTCTGCTTCCTGGTGTACCCCATCTGCACGCAGCGCATTCCGGAAAATGAAACGGTCTTCATGTGGTTTGTGAATGTGGCCCTGTTTTTCATGACCAGCGTGGCCGTCTGCATCTTTTACATGAGTGCCCAAATCGTGGTGCGTCCCAAATCCTGGTGGAAGGAACTGCCGTACCTCCCCCTCCTTCTCACACTGAGCGTGGGCATGGCGGTCAACAACGCCAAGGCTGTTCTGGAAGCCATCTTCGGCCATCAGTCCGCCTTCGTCCGCACGCCCAAATACGGCGTGGACCGGAAGGAAGACCGCCGGCACGTCTCCCAGCTCAAACGCAACGGGTACCGGGCTATTAAATCCGTCGTCATTCCTGTTCTGGAAATCGCCTGCGGAACTTTCTTCCTGAACCTGATCATCATCATGATCCGCCAGGGCCATTACCTTTCCCCCATCCTGATGATTCCTTTCCTGGGTTTCTATTACACAGGATTCTGTTCCCTGGGCCGCATGATTTCCAACCTGTTGCCCGCCAAGCAAACTGCCAAAGCCAAGAACTGACGCCTTTCCCATGCCTGCGCCTCTCTCGCAAGCAGCACGCCTGATTCAACTCGCCGGCGCAGCTTTCGCTGTGTTCGGAGTCCTGGCATCCTGTTCCCGTCCGGATTATGAGCCCACCGCCATCGTGAAAGACGGCGCGGTCGTCAGCGTCAGGGACCAGAAAATGGCCGTCATGCGCAATGGCCGGGTGGTGAAAACCTACCCTGTCAGCACTTCCAAATTCGGCCTGGGAGACAGAAAGGGAAGCTGCCGCACTCCGCTGGGCGCCCATCGCATCGCTTCCAAAATCGGCAGCGGACAGCCCAAGGGCATGGTGTTTAAAAGCCGCAAGCCCACCGGGGAATGCGTCGCGCCCAATTCTCCGGGCCGGGACCCCATCGTCACGCGCATCATGTGGCTGGAAGGTCTGGAACCCCGTAACCGGAACGCTCACTCGCGCCTGATTTATATCCACGGTACGGCGGAGGAACGCACCATCGGCACCCCCGCCTCCTACGGCTGCGTCCGGATGAAGAGCAATGACGTATATGAGGCCTTCAACCTGCTCCGTACCGGAGACCCGGTCGTAATCGAACGCTGTTCCATTGACGCCTCCCTGAAAGCCCTGGCCCAGGCGGAAAAAATGCAGGATTCTTCCCTGCTGGTCATGGCTTCCGCTCCAGACCGCATGGAGAACGCCAATACGGCCTCCGTCATTTCCCACCGCCGCAGGGCTTCCCGCCCCCCCGCCGTTGCCCTTTCCCGCAAGCAAACGGCCTCAACCGGGAAGAAATCCGTTCCCGCCAGGAGGGCGGTCGCCCGCAGGACGTCCGGAAATTCCAGAACCGCCGTCCGTTCCTCCGGAGGGACCCGCTATACACTCGGGTAAAAGCTCCTCTTCCCTCCTGTTTTTCCGGTGTTCCGTTTTCGCCGCCTCCTGACATGGCCGTTTGAACGCATGGTTGCCTGCATCCGTCACATTTGGTAACGTAGATTTATGGCCATGATGGAACACGAAGATATCAGCAATGAAAACCTGGCGGGGCACCTTCTGGTCGCCGCCCCCTACCTGGATGGCGCCGGATTCCATCATTCCGTCATCTTCCTGAGCCGGGCGGAGAAGGAATTTGTCATCGGCCATATTTTGAATCATCCGTCCGGCATGAATGTGGGGGACGTAGCCCGCCATACGGAAATACCGGAATCCCTTTACGCCGTGCCCATCTTCAAGGGAGGGCCCGTAGAACGCAACCAGCTCATCTTCGCCGCTTTCATCCGCACGGAGGATAAATTGCGCGTCCAGTTTCATCTGCAAGAGGAACAGGCCCTGGAATACCTGGAAGATCCCCGCGCCATCCTGCGCGCCTACGTAGGCCATAGCGGGTGGACGCCGCCCCAGCTGCGCCGGGAACTGAATGACCGTGCCTGGTATGTTTCCCCCATGGTGCCGGACATCTGCCTGGAAACGGATTCTTCCAAGGTCTGGGCCATGGCCATGCGGCGGCTCTCTCCCCTGCACCATATCATGAGCCACGCGTCCGCACAGCCATCCCTGAACTGAACCATCCATCATGAGCATCCAACAAAATCTGGAACATATTCTCTCCCGCATACGCGCAGCGGAACTCCGCGCCGGACGTCCGGCGGGTTCCGTCCGCCTCGTCGCCGTCAGCAAAACTTTTCCCGCAGAGGATGTGAAAGCGTGCCATGATGCGGGCCAGCGCATTTTCGGTGAAAACAAGGTCCAGGAGGGACTGGCAAAAATCCCTTCCCTTCCTCCGGATACGGAATGGCATCTCATTGGCCCCCTCCAGCGCAACAAGGTGCGCAAGGCCCTGGAATATTTCACGCTGATCCATGCCGTGGACTCCCTGCGCCTGGCCCGGTTCATGGATACCGTGGCTCAGGAAACGGGAAAACGGCCCCGCATTTTGCTGGAAGTGAACGTAGGCAATGAAGACAGCAAGTTCGGATTCTTCCCGGAAACCCTGGAAAAGGAATGGCCGGAGCTGTCCTCCCTGAACCATCTTGAAATCGCCGGCCTTATGTGCATTCCCCCCCCGGTGGAAAATCCGGAGGAGGCGCGGCCCTATTTCCGCCGTCTCCGGGAGCTGAAGGGAGTCCTGTCCGGCAGCGGGGGAGCCACGCTGACGGAACTGTCCATGGGCATGAGCCACGACTTTGAAACGGCAATAGAGGAAGGAGCCACGCTCGTCCGCGTAGGGACGGCCATTTTCGGCGGCCGCTCGTACGCTCCCGCTTCGTGATTTTAGTTGGACAGAAGGAAAAGCGGCGTGTAGGTTTGTTCCGGAAAACCGGAACAGCCCGGACGGAGACCTGATTTCATCACCCCATGCTGACAGGAGGAAAAAACGTGATTCCGCATGCGGTGCGGGACGTAGCGGATGCCGCCGCGGCGTTTTCCGCCCGGATTGGTCCCGACCGTCATTTCGATTCCCAGGAAAAGGTGGAGGAAGCCCTGGCCGAATGCTGCTCTCCGCAGAATGTCACCGTCATCGGCATGACAGGGTCCGGCAAATCCTCTACGCTGGACGCCCTGGCCGGGGAACGGTTCTGTTCCCGCGTGTCCAGTGAAGCCACACTGGTCCGCTGGCAGTACAGGCCTCATCCCGCCCCACACACCCATGAATGGGTTCTGGACCTTTTTTACCCGTCGGACGCCCTGCTCAACCTGGAGTTCTGGGATACCATCGGCCTGGAACAGGAGGATGCCCCCAGAAAGCTGAAGCACATCGTTCCCAAATCGGATGCCATCCTTGTGGTTATTTCCGCCAGTGACGGCAACCATTCCGTCCTGTGGGACTATCTCCAGACGCTGGAGGAACGTCTCCATTCCCGCATGGTTCTCGTCATCACCCATGCGGAGCTGCTCTCTTTTGAGAGGCTTCAATCCTTGAAAGAGGAGCTTCGCTCCACCTCCCGGGAACGCCTGGGCGTGCAGCTGCCCCTGTACCCTGTCACGACCGCCGGAGAGCATGCAGGAGAAGGAGTGGAAGCCCTGACGGCGTGCGTTCAGGAAGTGCTGAAACGCAGCCCGCTGACGGACAAGCGCGTGGAACGCCTTCTGCTGGCTACGGACAGCCTTCTGGAAGAACAGGGGAAGGTGCTTGATGAACTGAGCCGCCTTTCCAAGATGGATTCCGGCTTCCTGACGTCCATTGACCGGGAAATCGACCGCATCCAGCTCCAGATGGAGGATGAAATGCCGGCACGCCTCAAGGCATACGCGCAATACGTGCAGGACTGCGTGCCGCGTCTGGGGAAAAAGTCGGCACGCCAGATGGGGCGTTTCCTATCCATCCGGCGCACGATGATCCTGCACAAGCTTCCTCCCGTCATTGACGAATGGTTTTATGAGCTGGTCAAATCCGGCATTGAGGAACGGCACGCGTATTACAACAAGGAATTCCTGAACATCTGCCAGACGCACTGGAACCATGTGCGCCCACGCGTGAAGGAACAGTGGGACTGCGACATAGGGGACTTTCCGGCCGCAAAGCTCCAGACGGATCTGGAAGTGTACAAAGAGAGGCTGGGGCGTTCCATTTACATGCCCCTGAAGGACTTCGGCATCAAGCCGTGCCTCAGCAAGCTGTTTCTGGACCAGGAGGATGTGATGAGGACGGAAATCAAGCTGATGCTCCTTCTGGTGATTCTGGGAGCCCTGCTGGGCTGTTTCGGAGAGCACGCAGCAGGGTTCGCCTGCGTAGGCGCGGCCCTGGCCGTCTGGGTGGGCGGCAACCTGGGGCTGGCCTGGATGCAGTTCCGCCTGTCCCGCCAGATCGTGGCCGCAGCGGCGGAAATGCACATTGCCGTGGAATGCGGGTTGCGCACCCCCCTGTATGAAGCCATGATCAGCGGACTTTCCGACTACCGAAAACTGTATGCGGACATCCGCGGCCAGGTAGCCGGAGGGGTGGAATACCTCCAGCCCCTGCTCAACGCCCGCTACGACCTGTTTTATAAACTGACCGTGCAGAAACACCGGTTCCGTATCTAGCCTCTTTCCCTTTCTCCGGAGAGGTCACTCCCCTTCTGGCGCAATCACCATGTCCACATGCCTGTCATGGGCTTCCATGGGCAGGTCGTCCAGAAGCTGGCAGGGGAAGCAGACTCCCGCCAGCGGCACCCCAGCAGCCGGGCCGGCCAGCAGCGTATCATAAAATCCGCCGCCATACCCCAGCCGCTTGCCGTCCCTGGTAAATGCGGCCCCAGGCAGCACTATCAAATCCATTTCCCCCGCATGCAGTTCCGGGCATCCCGGACCGGGTTCGCGTATGCCCCAGCTGCCCGCCACCAATTCCCCGTGATGGCATACACGGTGAAAACTCAGCCTTCTCCCCTCATGCACCAGCGGGAAGTACCATTCCCGGTCCGGAAGCAAATCCAGCAGGGAAAGCAAATCCACCTCTCCCGGCCTGGCGGCAAAAACAGCCACGCGCCGGAAATTCTTCTCCCGCACCAGAGACGACACACGGCGGCAGATGGAACGGGACATGGCCTCCCGGGCGGCGGCATCCAATCCGCCCACCCTTTCACGTATCATGCGGCGCACTTCCCGTTTGGCAGCCGCCGGACCGCTTACGATTCCGGATTGGGATGCTTTTCCTTCCATTCCAACAAACTTTTTAGAAATACGCTTTCCAGGGAGTTGCGCGGATGCCCATCCTCCAGCCAAACGGCACGGCCGTCTTCCTTCACCATCTCCTTCAGCCGTTCCATCAATTCCGGGGAAGCATGTTCCAGAAGTATTTCCTGCTTGTCGGAATCCCGCGTCAGCTCATTCACAGACCCTTCCGCAATGAGCAGCCCTTTAAAAATGACGCCCACCCGGTCGCAAACCTCCTGCACCTGTTCCAGCAGGTGGGAACACAGGAATACGGTCATCCCCCGCCCTTTCAGGTTTTCGATAATGTTCCGGATATCCCTCGACCCCAGAGGATCCACACCGGCGGTCGGTTCGTCCAGAACCAGCAGGCGGGGGGACTGAACCAGGGCCTGCGCCATGCCGATGCGCTGGAGCATCCCCTTGGAATAGCCGCCCAGCCGCCTGTCCGCCGCATCAGCCAATCCCACCAGCTCCAGCAGCTCCCTGACTTTCGCTTTCAGGGATTTTCCGCTCAGGCCGCACAGTCTGCCGTAAAAGGAAACAGTTTCCGCCCCCGTCAGGAATTTGTAAAAGTAGGGGTTTTCCGGAAGAAAGCCCACTTCCTCCTTGCTGTCCGGAGCCAGGCTGGACCTGCCGAAAATGGAACAGGAACCTTCCGTAGGCCTCACCAGCCCCAGCAGGGCCTTCATCAGGGTGGACTTGCCGGAGCCGTTCGGGCCAATGAGGCCATATACCTCCCCTTGCCGGATATTCATGTCTATCCCCCGCACGGCATGCACCACGGGTTTGCCAAGACCTGTTTTAAAGGTCTTGTGCAGGTTGACTATTTCAGCGGCTACAGGCTGGTCCATAAAAAAGGTCAATGCTTGATCTGCCCCAGGCGGCGCAGAAGAATCTGGCTCATGTCAATGCCCTTGGAGAACAAATCCACGGGAAAGTTTTCATTGGGGGAATGGATGCGGGCATCCGGAAGGCACATGCCCAGCATCAGGGCATCCGCTCCCAGCACGCGCTTCATTTCCTCAATGATCGGGATGCTGCCTCCTTCCCTTACCAGCACGGGTTTGTGGCCAAAAGCCTCTTCCAGCGCCTGCTGGGCGGCAAGACCGAACTCGGAATTCGGATCGCACACGTAAGCATTCCCGCCATGGCCCCGCCTGAATTCCACCGTGACGCCCTTGGGGGAATGTTTCTTTACATGTTCTTCCAGCAGGGTTTCAATCCTTTCAGGCTGCTGTCCCGGCACCAGGCGGCATGAAATTTTGGCAAAGGCATGGCTGGGGATAATCGTCTTGCTTCCCTCACCCTGGTAACCTCCTCCGATACCGTTGATTTCCAGCGTCGGGCGGGCAAAAATACATTCCGCTCCGGTGAAACCGGCCTCCGTCACCACGGTTTCCACGCCCGTCAGCTGAGCCAGTTCCTCATTGCTCATGCCGGGCACCGTGGCCCACATACTGCGTTCCCATGTGGCGATAGGTTCCACGCCGTCGTAAAACCCTCTCACGGCCACACGCCCCTCTTCATCATGGAAGGAGGCGATTATTTCCGCAAGAGCGGCGATGGGATTGGCCACCGCTCCTCCGAACACGCCAGAATGAAGATCCGCGGAAGGGCCTTTGACGATAATTTCCGCCCCGGCCAGGCCGCGCAGCCCGTAGGAAAACGTAGGGGTGTCCGGAGCGGCCATGCCGGTATCGGAAACTACAATAACGTCGCAGGCCAGCTCTTCCCTGTGCTCCTTGATAAACTGGGAAAGACTGCCGCTGCCCACTTCTTCCTCCCCTTCCAGAAGGAAAATCACATTTACGGGAAGGTGGCCTCCGTTCTGGCGGAGCAATTCCTCCACGCCCAGAATATGGGCGAACAGCTGCCCCTTGTTGTCCGTAGCGCCGCGGGCGTAAATCTTCCCGTCCCTCACTTCCGGTTCAAACGGGTCGGATTCCCATAATTCCACAGGATCTACGGGCTGCACGTCGTAATGGCCGTAAATCAACACGGTGGGTTTCCCTTCCTCCCGCGGGCTGCGGGCCAGCACAATGGGATGGAGAGGCGTTTTACAGGCCTTTGCTTCCAATCCCATGCCGGACAATTTATCTACCAGCCAGTCCGCGCAATCACTCACGTCCCGGGCGTGTTCCTTCTGTGCGGAAATGCTTGGAAATCTCAACAAGGTGGCTAATTGATCCAGTCTGTTCATGCCTTCATCAGACCATGCCTGGGGCTTCAAATCAACCGGTAAAGTGTGGCATTCCATGCCGGAACGGGCCTTTTTTCAAAAAATGGAGCCCGCACATGGCGCCGGGAACAATATTTGATTGCTCTCGCGTGTGTTTTGTTCCTTTATATAGGATTATGTTCAGCAAATCCAAAGTGAAGAAAGTGGATTTCGTCACTCTGTCCAAATTTTACGGCAAGTACAAGGAAGCCCTTCAACTGGAACTTATCAACAGCCCCGCCGGCCTCAGCCGCCACATCTGCGAACCCGCCCTCAACCGCCCCGGGCTGGCGATCGCCGGCTTCTACTCCTACTTTGCCAACAAACGTATCCAGGTTTTCGGCTCCGCGGAGCTGGCCTATCTTCAAAAACTGCCGGAAGGCATGCGCAAATCTCGCATTCAGCGCATGTTCCGGTGCGAGGTGCCGGGCATCGTCTTCTCCCGTGACAAAATTCCCCCCCGGGAAATCGTGGAGCTGGCGGATGAAGCCGGCGTCTGCGTCTTCCGCACGAGCCTGGTGACCATGAAATTCGTCAACTCCGCCACCATCATTCTGGAAAACGAATTCGCGGAAAGCGTCACCCTGCACGGCTGCATGGTGGACGTGCGCGGAGTGGGCGTCCTCATCCGCGGCAAGAGCGGCGTGGGGAAGAGTGAAACGGCCCTGGGCCTGATTGAACGCGGCGCGGCCCTCGTAGCGGACGACATGGTGTATGTACGCAACGTGGGCGGAGAACTGGTGGCCAGCGCCCCGGAAATGAGCCGCGGCTTTATGGAAGTGCGCGGCCTGGGCATCGTCAACATCACCACCCTTTTCGGCCTGAAATCCATCCGCCACAACAAGCGTCTGGATCTCATCGTCACCCTCATTCCCGCCAAGGACCAGGAAGAGCTGGACAGACTTGGTCTGGAGAGGGAGGGGCTGGACGTCCTGGGGGAAAAAGTGCTCCATGTTCAGCTTTCCGTGGCTCCCGGCAGGGATATTGCCAGGCTGGTGGAAGTAGCCGCCATGGACTATCATCTTAAGGACATGGGCATCGACATGGCCGGGGAGTTCAACCGCCGCCTCATGTCAAACTTCCAATCCTCCGAAAACTAGGACTGACAAAAAACTCTTGGAAAAAAACTTTAATTAGTGTACTTACCGTTGTAGCAACCGTTATCACCCCTTACTTCAAATTCCATGGTCACCAAGGAACTCACCATCATCAATAAACTCGGCATTCACGCACGCCCGGCTGCTCAATTCGTCAAACTGGCCAGCAAATTTGATGCAGACATTGTCGTGGAGAAGGATGGCGAGGAAGTTGACGGCAAGAGCATTCTGGGTTTGATGATGCTGGCGGTAGGCCACGGCTCCAAGATCACCATCACGGCGGAAGGGAAGGACGAACAGGAAGCGCTGAATGCGCTGGAAGACCTGATTTCCCGCAAGTTTGAAGAAGATTGAACACTCCGGCTCACGGCCATATGAGACCGGGCCATTAAGCCCGCAGATGATTCAGGAACCCATTTCAACGGAAGAAACCTGGCTTCAGGGCATTCCCGTTTCCCCCGGCATTGCCCTGGGCAAAATTAAAATTCAAATCAGCGGTTCCAAGGAACCCGTAGCGTACGATATTTCCCCGGAAGAAGTGGATTCTGAGCTGGTGCGCTTCCACCGGGCGCTGCAAACCACTGCGGACCAGATCAGGACGCTGCGGGAACGCATGATCCAGATATCCGGAGAGAAAGATGCCTCCATCTTCGACGCCCACATCCTTCTCCTTCAGGACAAAATTATCCTCCAGCAGGTTCAGACGGAACTGCTCAAGCGCCTCCAGAACGTGGAGCACATCTTTTATGTGGTCATGCAGAACTACATGGAAGTTCTGCGCCGTGTGGACGACCCCTACCTGCGCGCTAAAACGGCGGATATGGAGGATGTCATGCAGCGGGTCATCAACAACCTCCGCAGCACAGAACCTCCTGAAGACGAGGAAGAAACGGAAAAAGACCAGGTTCTGGTGGCTTACGACCTGACTCCTTCCGACACGGCAGCCATGGATGCCAGCCTGATTCACGGCTTTGCCACGGAAATAGGCTCTTCCGTTTCCCACACAGCCATTCTCGCCCGCTCCATGGGCATCCCCGCCGTCGTGGGGCTTGACCAGGCCCTTCTGAGAGTGGAAAGCCACTCACCCGCCATTCTGGACGGCTACAAGGGCGTGCTCATCCTGAAACCCACGAAAGAAACGGAGGAATACTACCACCGCCTCCAAGTGGAAAAGGAAAAGGCCTACAAGGCGCTGGAAGCGCTGCGCGACCTGCCCACCATCACCAGGGACGGACGCAACATCCGCCTGTCCGTCAACGTGGAGTTCCCCCATGAATATTCCGGCATCAAGGAGGTAGGAGCGGAAGGGGTAGGCCTGTTCCGCACGGAATTCTTTCTGCTGAGCAACCCATCCGGCATGCCGGATGAAGAAGAACAAACGCGCTACTACAGAAAGCTGGCGGAAGGTTGCTCCCCCCACGGCGTCATCTTCCGCACCCTGGACTCCGGCGGCGACAAGCTGCCGTGCGAACAGCTCCGCACTCCGGAACCGAACCCCTTCCTTGGCTGGCGAGGCATCCGTGTCTCCCTCAGCCGCCCGGAGCTGTTCAAGCAGCAGCTTCGGGCCATTCTACGTGCCTGCGCGGACACGCCCGGCTGCGGCATCATGTTCCCCATGGTCTCCGGCTATACGGAAGTGGTCACAGCCAAGCACATCCTCCAGGAATGCCGGGAAGAACTGGAAAGGAAGAACATCCCCTATGCGCGGGACTTGAAAGTGGGCATCATGATTGAAGTGCCCAGCGCCGCCATCATGACGGACGTGCTGGCGCGCGAGGTGGATTTCTTCTCCATAGGCACGAATGACCTCACCCAGTACACTATTGCCGTGGACCGGGTCAACAACCGCGTCGCCAACATGTTCCGCCCCACGCATCCTGCCGTGATACGCATCATGGATATGACGATCACCGCCGGAGAACGGGAAAACATTCCCACGGCCATCTGTGGGGAAATGGCGGGGGACATTACCCTGCTTCCCCTGCTGATCGGCCTGGGGGCCACCTCCATGTCCGTGGGCGTCCACCTTGTCCCCATCATCCGGTATGCCATCCGCAATCTGGACTACGGCCAGTGCCGGGACATGGCCCAAAAGGCGCTCCAGGCCCCCAACAGCAGGGCTATCGTGGACTTGAGCACGGCCCTGGCCCGGAAATCCTATCCGGCCCTGTTTGAATAAGGCTCTTCCATCCCGGTACACGCCGCACCGGAAAAACAGGACGTTCCCGAACAAACTGCCGCGGGAATACGAATCCTTGACAGAAACGTCCGTCTCATGCGTTATTATAAGTACTGGTCATTTTTAGTAATGAACATTTCCCGCATCGCAGCCTTTCTCATCCCGTTCCTGCTGGGAAGCGCCTGCTCCGCTTCCGCAGCTTCCGTAAAATCATCCCGCGCGGCAGAACCGAAACGCCCCAACATCATCCTCTTTCTGGTGGACGACATGGGCTGGCAGGATACATCCCTGCCCTTTTGGCGGGAAGAGGACGGCACTCCCAAACCTACTTTCCTGAACAAGCGCTACCGCACGCCCAACATGGAGGCTCTGGGCAAACAGGGCATGGTATTCACGAATGCCTACGCGCAGCCTATCTGTTCCCCCAGCCGGTGCAGCCTCATGTCCGGCATGAACTCCGCCCGCCACCGCGTCACGAACTGGACGCTCCTGCGTGACCAAACCACGGACGCAGGCCATCAAGCGCTCAAGGCTCCCTCAGACTGGAGCGTCAACGGCATCCAGCCGACAGGAACCAGGGCATCCGGAACCACCCATCTTCCCCTGACGGAAGAAAAAATCCAGTACAGGATGGAAAAACCCTTCACCCAGGTGCTTGGGCTGCCCGCCCTGCTCAAAAAACAGGGTTATACCACCATCCACTGCGGAAAAGCCCATTTCGGCTCCAAAAATACGCCCGGAGCCAATCCCAGGCTCTTCGGCTTTGACTACAATATCGCCGGCACGGAAATAGGCGGCCCGGCGGACTACCGGGGTTCCCGGAAATACGGCACGGGAAATTTCCATGTGCGCGGACTGGATGAAAATAATTATTATGAAAACGACACATTCCTGACGGAAGCCCTGACGCAGGAGGCGCTGAAACGCCTGGACGCCATCCGGAAAAACCCCAGGGAGGCGGACAAGCCTTTCTATCTGTACATGTCCCATTACGCCATCCATGCCCCTTTCGACATGCGCGGCTATGACAAAAGGTTTGCGGAAGAGTATTCCAACCCCAATGACGGCCACAAATGGTCCGACAACGAAAAACGCTACTCCGCCCTGATCCAGGGGATGGACAAGAGCCTGGGCGACATCCGGGAATATCTGAAAAAAAACAATCTGGATAAAAATACCGTCATCATCTTCATGGCGGACAACGGGGGCCTCGCCATCAGCGGGCGCATGGGCAACAAGGAATCCAATTACCCGCTGAGCTTCGGCAAGGGTTCCAACCGGGAAGGCGGCATCCGGGAACCGATGATCGTCTGCTGGCCCGGAGTCACGAAGGCGGAAAGCGTCTGCGCCACTCCCGTCATCATTGAAGACTTTTTCCCCACCATCCTGGAAATAGCGGGAGCGGAAAAAATCCAGGCGCCCCAGGTTGTGGACGGAAAAAGTTTTGTTGCCCTGCTGAAAGGCGGCAGCATGGACCCCAACCGCCCCCTGCTCTTCCACACGCCCAACGTATGGGGGGAAGGAAACGGAAACAACTCCCTTTATTCCCCCAGCACGGCCATGCGCCAGGGGGACTGGAAGCTTATCTACTGGCACCCTGACCAGAAGTTCGAACTCTTCAACCTCAAGGAGGACATCAGCGAGGAGCATAACCTGGCGGAACGGCATCCGGAACGCGTTAAGGCCATGGCCAGGACCATGACCGCCCTGCTCAAGGAGCGCAAGGCCCAAATGCCCACCTACAGGAAGCATAATCCCGCCGGAGCCCGTGAAGGCGCTCCCGTACCGTGGCCGGACCAGGCGGCGGCCAGGCTGTAAAGACATCTCCACCCCTGCCTGGAAAGCCGCATTATTCCCTTTTCTTTTAAGAAAACAGGGAGTATGGTACGGCTTTCCCGTTTTTAATTCCCTTTCAAAAACCATGAACAACCTCCTTTCCATCGAACAGCTTACCGGAGACGAAATCCGGGGCCTGCTCGCCCTGGGCCACCGGCTTAAGGCGGAACGCGGCCATCACGAACGCCTCCCCCTGAAGGGGCAGACCTGGGCGCTCATCTTTTCCAAATCCTCCACCCGCACCCGCGTTTCCTTTGAAGTGGGCATCAGCGAACTGGGGGGCCGCCCCATGTTCCTTTCCGTCCATGACATCCAGCTTGGGCGCGGAGAGCCCATCAAGGATACGGCCCGCGTGCTGGGACGTATGATTCACGGCGCCGCCATCCGTACGTACGGACAGCAGGAGGTGGAGGAATTCGCCAGTTTTTCCGGCATTCCCACCATCAATGCCCTGACGGACGAGGAGCACCCCTGCCAGATCCTGGCGGACCTGCTTACCATTGAGGAAATCTACGGCCCCGGCTCCTGGAAGGATATGAAAATCGCCTTCGTGGGGGATGGGGACAACAACATGTCCCGCTCCTGGATGTGGGCGGCCAAGAGGCTGGGCTTTACGCTCGCCATCGGCGCCCCCACCAATTACCTTCCCCTGGAAGACTTCCGCAGGCATCTGGACTGCGAAAACGTCATCTTTACCACGGACCCAGTGGAAGCCGTTAAGGGCGCTTCCGTCATCAACACGGACGTCTGGCTTTCCATGGGCCAGGAATCGGAAGGGCTGTCCAAGGAAAAACACTTCTATCCCTACCAGGTGAACAGGGAGCTGCTGGAACACGCCGCCGCCGGCCATTCCGTTTTCCACTGCCTGCCCGCCTACCGCGGCAAGGAAATCACGGAAGACGTGCTGGAACATTTTGCTCCCGTTATCTTCCGGGAGGCGGAAAACAGGGTGCATGCCCAGAAAGCCGTGCTCGCCACGCTTGCGGACGCCCGCCGGGGATAACCCGCCCGGCTCACCCTACCAAATCTCCGAGCCATGAACTACGAAGAACGCCTGCAAGACCTGCTGGATGAACTGGATTTGTTCCAGGACTGGACGGAACGCTACGAATACATCATCAGCCTGGGTAAAAAATTGCCCAGGCTGGATGAAGCCTACAAAACGGAGGACTCCCTCATCAAGGGATGCCAATCCCGCGTATGGCTGCACACGGAACCGGACAATGACGTACTGAAATTGTACGCAGACAGCGATTCCCTCATCACCAAGGGCCTCATTGCCGTCTTCATCCGGCTGCTTTCCGGCCTGCCTCCGGAAGAAATCCTGAAGGCGGACATGTCCAAGCTGGACAAAACCGGCCTGAAAGACCACCTGGCGCCCACCAGGGCGAACGCCCTCAACTCCATGGCGGCCCAGATCAAGCAGGCCGCCATAAAAATGGCGGAACACCATTGATTTTTTCCAGAGCAATGACTCACGGCCTTTTCCCGCATCTTCTCCTGCTCTCCGCATTCTGCGGCGCAAGCCTCTCATGCAGCAGCCCTTCCCGGGACATCACCATCCGCAGCATTCCTTCCGGAGCCAGCCTGCGCGTGAACGGAGACTACGCCGGCCAGGCCCCCGTCACGCTCTCCCTGAACAGGCACAAGCCCGTGCACGTTGCGGCGGATAAACCGGGCTTCCTTTCCACGGAAAAAACGTTTTATCCGGAAATGACCACGCAAGGAGCCATTTTGTGGGGCCGCAATAACGAGAAGTCCAAGGACTTCAAAACGGACATCCTGACCATCCGCCTGAAAAAGGCGGATTCAGGAGCGCCCCCCTTGCGGGAACTTCCCGCGCAGTGGTAACAGCCTGCCGGACACGTTCCGGCAGGGAAAGCGCCTATTCATCCCGCGCCCGGTACGCAGGCCCGTACCGCACGCCTCTTTCATGGACGGATCCAATAAACCCGCCAGTTTTTTTGAGGCCGCACGCTAATCCTCCCGCCCCAGGCGGCGGGCCATGACGGCGGAACCTACCCTTTTCAGGACCAGGGCCGTACGCGGCAGCAGGTACAGGGAAAGGTTCCCGTCCCCATCCGTAAAATGCGGCATGGAAACATCCTGCCTCCCGAAACCGCCGAAACGGGCGTTGTCCGTATCCAGCACGACCCGCCATTCCCCCTTCTGGGGAACAGGCAGCATGTAATCCATGATAGCCCTGTCTCCGGACCAGTTGAACACAAATACCAGACCGCCGCGGTGGAATGCCATGACATGGTTGGTCTCGTCAATATTAAGCGGGAAAGGCGGCGGATTATTCAGCAGCCGGGCTTCCTGCGCCAGGCGGACCATCGCCTGATCAAAAGCATTCAGGAACTTGAACCTGAGGGAAGGATTGTCCACCAGGGACCACTGGCGGCGGCAGTATTCGTAAGACCAGCCGTTGCCTTCGCGCGGAAAATCAATCCATTCCGGATGCCCGAATTCGTTGCCCATGAAATTCAGCCAGCCTTCCCCTCCGGTAGCCAGCGTCACCAGGCGGATCATCTTGTGCAGAGCCATGCCGCGGTCAATAATGAGGCTCTGCTGGTCCACGGCCATTTTCCAGTACATTTCCGCATCCATCAGGCGGAACGCCAGAGTTTTGTCCCCCACCAGGGCCTGGTCATGGCTCTCGCAATAGGCCACATGCGGCTCTCCGTAGCGCCTGTTGGTCAGCGTGTACCACATGTTTCCCATGCTCCATTCCTCATCCTTTTTCTCCTTGAGCAGCTTAATCCAGTAATCGGGAATGCCCATGGCCAGACGGTGGGAAAATCCAATCCCCCCTTCGTCCACCGGGCGGCACAACCCCGGCATGCCGGACATGTCCTCCGCAATCGCTATGGCGCCCGGCTTTACCCGCTGAATCAGCGTAGTGGCCAGCTGCAGATAAGCCACGGCATCCAGATCCACGGAAGAGCCGAAGTAGGCACCCAAATCCCCGAACGGCTCATGCCCGCGGTGGAAATACAGCATGGACGTCACGCCGTCAAAACGGAAGCCGTCAAAACGGAACTCTTCCAGCCACCAGCGGACATTGGACAGGAGGAACTCAATCACCTCGTCCCGGCCATAATCAAAACAACAGGAATCCCAGTCCGGATGGCGGCCGCGCTCCCCGGGCAGGAAATACATGCCTCCGGAACCGTCAAAATTGTTCAGCCCTTCCGCCTCGTTCTTCACGGCGTGGGAATGCACCACGTCCAGCAGCACGGCGATGCCCAGGCCGTGCGCCTGGTCTATCAGGTACTTCAGATCCTCCGGCTCGCCGAAACGGGAGGAAGGGGCGAAAAAGGAAGAAACGTGGTAGCCGAAGGAACCGTAATAGGGGTGCTCCTGGACCGCCATCAGCTGGACGGTATTGTAACCCAGCCTGGAGATCCGGGGAAGAACCTCGTCCGCAAACTCGCGGTACGTATGCACGCGCCCTTCTTCCCCGCCCATGCCTACATGCGCTTCATACACGAACGGAACTTCCACCCGGGAAGGATCAAAACCGTTATTCCGCCATTCATAGGGGCGCTCCGGCATCCAGATCTCCCCGGCAAAATCATAGGTGGTCGGATCCTGGACGGTCCTGGTAATCCACGCGGGAATGCGATCTCTGCCCGTGCCGTCCGCACCGACCACGTGCACCTTCACCTTCTGCCCGTGAGCCAGCGCATCAGGCGGCAGCGTAATCTCCCACACGCCGCGCTCATTCCGCTCCAGCGGGTGGCTCTCCCGGTTCCAGCCGTTAAAATCTCCAATCAGGAACACCCTGCGGGCGGCGGGAGCCCATTCCCGGTACGTCCACGCCCCCGTCTCCGCGTCCCTGTTGAAACCGTAATAGCGGTAGCCACGCGCGTATTCCTCCAGAGAACCGGCGCGCTGGTTGATCCTCTTCATTTTCAGGTCAAACAGACGCTGGCGGTCGCTTATCTGGCGGGAATACGGCTGGAGCCATCCGTCCGCCATCACCAAGCCGGGTATCGGGGGTCTTCTCATTATCCGATGATACCCCGCCTCAATCAGAAGGGTCAAGGAAGAAAGAAGGGCTGCTCCCGGAGGGGAAGGAAAACAGGCGCGCCCCTTTACCCTCGTTCGGGAAGGCGCCCCGTATCACGCATGTACATCATCCTGGCCAGAACCTCCTTGGAAATATGGTTCAAATCAAAATGCACAGGGGGAGAATCCGGCAGAGCTCCCCAGTCCCCGTACTGGCCGTACAACACCATTTCAGGCAACCGCGGGGCAGGGAACTCCCTTCCCTCAAACCGGACGCGGGAAAGCGGAAACAGCCATTCATGGCGGAAGGAATGGCGGCACGGGCCGGCAAAAGGAATCTCAAAACCCAGGAAAATGTTTCCTCCATCCGCCGGCCGCCGTCCTCCCATCACCACACGGTCCCGGATCGCCATCTTTTCCTCATAAGAACACCGCGTCCGGTAGCGGCAGGAGGAATCCACCTCATAATCAAGCATTCCGGATGCCTTGTAACCGCGCAGCAGCCACTCCCCTTCCTCAGGGGCATCCGGAGACCACGCGGCAGGGGCCGTGTCATACGGGAAAATGTCCACATTGCACAACGTGCCCGGCAACCCGATCTGGATGAACGGATCCATACTGACGGAGAAACCGCGCGAACCGAAAAGCCCGGCGGCGTTCTCCCTCAACCTCTCATAATCTTCACGCAGCATGGAAATATCCAGGTCGTCATCCCAAGGGATAAAGCCCCGGTGCCGCACCGCGCCCAGCAGGGTCCCGAAATCCAGCCAGTACTGATAACCGCCCTCTTCAAGAATGCCGGCCACCTCATTCAAAAAACAGGTCATGGCCTGCTGCACAATCCTCAGCACTCCGGATGCCTGGGGCATTTCCTCGGCCCGGACGGTAGCTTTAACCAGTTTGCCCAACTGGGAAAATTCACTTTCCCGGCCCACCTTGAACCGCCCGCACGGAATGCCGAAAAGACGGACGAAACGCTTCTTCCTGTCCGTGCAGGAAGAAAGCACGTTCAGGCCGCAGCACCGGACTTCCGTCACCCACCAATGCTTTCCCCTTACTAATTTCCCGGTTCTTCCGGCGGTAATGAATGATGGCAGCTTCATCATAGGTAAATTTGGTCAAAAAACACGCGGGCTATGCTTCATTTTTCCAGAAAAGCACATCCGGCAGATTCAGAATCTTTATCTCCCACTTATTACAAGTCAATGAAAAACAAGCCGTTCTTTTCGGAGAAAAACACCCGTTCCATCATCGTAAAACTGCTTTTTCCAAAATGGCGGACAAACCTTATCCGACCCTTTCCACTATATTGGCGACAAGCGGATTGAGCATCCGCCGTCAAAGTAAAAATTTCTGTAAGAATATGTTAATGGAATATTACACGGGTAAAAAGAAAAGACCTGATTTTTGAAGACTCCGTTATTGACGCCCTGCTCCGCCACCCCTATCCCAGCCTTGCCCTCGTCGCCAAATTTGAAAGCTGGATGGACGGCACGGTCGTCACGCTGGATGAAGACGACAACATCAGGCAATTCATTCCCGGAAGCAAATTCTCCTACAAGAAAAAGACGGAATATTTTAAAACCGTCAATATTTACAAATTCAGCAGGGAATTCTCCCGGACCCATTACGTCCCCTTTCTTACAGCCTACAGCAAAGCCCTGGGCAATAATGAATATTACGAACAGGTGCTGCGGGTCATCGCCCTGCTGGACAAGCCGGAAATCAAGGCGCTGCGCCTCGGCGGCGAAGCATGGTATGAAATAGACGACATCCAGGACCTGGACATCGCAGCTTCCATATTCACCCCGGACAGGGAAGAACACCTGCGCCTGATGGAATCCCGGTACGGAGGCTACTGGAGCTATCCCCGCATCAGGGATTTCTGCTACCTGGTCAACCCCTATTTCCCCAACAAACGCCTCATGTCCGAACTCAAGGCAAATTTTGAACGCCTGGTGAGGGAATACCCGTCCGGAATGAGGGTCAATAGCCTGCTGGCGGCAAAATACTTCGGCATCAGCCAGGAATACATCTGCATCGGCAACGGCGCGGCGGAACTCATTAAGGCGCTCATGTCCCGCCTGGAGGGGAAAATGGGGGTCATCTACCCTACCTTTGAGGAATATCCCAACCGGCTGAATCCAGATATGGTGGTGCCCTTCCATACTGCTTCCCGGAATTTCACTTACACGGCGGACGACCTGATGGAATTTTTTTCCGGGAAAGACATTGGTACCCTGCTCCTCGTCAATCCGGGAAACCCTTCCGGCTTCTTCCTGCCGAAAGGCGATGTGCTGCGCCTCTGCCAGTGGACAAAAACCCGCGGCGTACGCCTGATCGTGGATGAATCCTTTGTAGACTTCTCCTGCGGAATGCCGGACAATACGCTGCTGAAAGACGACATCCTGGAAGAATATCCCCACCTGACCGTGGTAAAAAGCATTTCCAAATCCTACGGCGTTCCGGGTCTCCGCCTGGGTGTTCTGGCCTCCGCGGACAGGGAACTGGCGGCATGGCTCAAAAAAGACGTTTCCATCTGGAACATCAATTCCATTGCGGAATTCTACATGCAAATCTTCGGGAAATATGAGCAATCCTACGTGCGTGCAACCGTTTCATGAAAGAACGGGACCGCTTCATGCAGGAACTCTCCCGCGTGCCTTTCCTGAACGTGTTCCCTTCCCAGGCAAACTACTTCATGTGCGAGGTCAAGCCCCCCATGAAAGCTCGCACCCTGACCGGCCTTCTGCTGAAAAACCACTCCATCCTTGTTAAGGATTGCAGCCGGAAAAAAGGATTTGAAGGCAGGGAATTCATCCGTGTCGCCGTCAGGGACGCAACCGACAATGATGCCCTGGTCCGGGCCATGCACGAGATGTGTTCCATGCATTCAAACTAGTCATTAGCTCTCTTTTTCCAAACGCCGTTTTTACTCTAATCCCCCTACCATGCTGACAATTCCTCACGAAATTATTTCCTCCCTCAATATTTCTCCCCGGCAGTCAATCCAATGGGTAAAAGAGTCCTTCCATATCAAGGAGGAAGAACCTGTATTCCTTCCCCATAAAACAAGCATCGCCTTTGAAGAAGGAAAATTCATGAATACGATGCCCTGCATCGTCCCCGGCCTGAACGCCATGGGGGTAAAAATTGTAACGCGTTACCCGGAACGGGCCAAAACCATTAATGGGGAAATACTACTTTACGATTATCATACTGGAGAGCTTCTGGCTCTTATGGACGCTTTTTGGGTCACGAACGCCCGTACCGGAGCAGTAGCCGCCCTCGCCCTTCAAACATTCGCCAGACAGGATTTCCAGACAATTTCCCTGATGGGGCTGGGAAATACGGCCCGCGCCACTATGGCATGCATTCTGGCGTTATATCCTGAAAAAAACTTCACGGTGCGTCTTCTTTCCTACAAAACGCATGTTCCCCAATTCATTGAAGAATTCCAATGCCACAGCAACGTCCGTTTTGAAGAAGTGAAAAACATCAATAGCCTCATTGATGGAACAGATGCCGTCATTTCCTGCATTACTAATGCGGAGGGCATCCTTGCCGAAGACAGCTGTTTCAAACCAGGCATTACTGTTATCCCCGTACATACAAAGGGATTCCAAAATTGTGATTTGTTTTTTGACAAGGTATTTGCCGATGATCGTGACCATGTTAAGAATTTCCGGCATTTTGAGCGCTTCCGTCAATTTGGGGAAATAGCTCCGGTTCTGGCCGGAAAAACAGCGGGAAGAACGTCTCCGGAAGAACGCATCCTCAGCTACAATATCGGGCTGGGCCTCCACGATATCGTCTTCGCCAAGCACATCTACGACCGCCTGATTCATGTTGAGGAGCAGAAGGAAAAATCTCCCTCCTTTCATTTCCGGCAAACGGCATGCCTGTCCTGATCAGCTGATTTCATCAACACATTCCCCACGCCTGAAGCGGGAGGCAACATCAGCCATGAACATGGAATCCTCACGGGTCAAAAGACGGTTGCCATGATGACAGCCGTGAATCAGGCGCAAAAACACGCCGAGCTCATAACGCAGCCCGTCCCCTTCAAAATTGGCAAAATACTTCCTGTTGAGCCGGGAATCCTCAAACCGCACTTCAAACATCTCCGTCTTCCACCACGGCGCCGGCACATAAATATACCCCTCCGTTCCGGTAATGCACAAGTCCCCCTCCTGCTTGGCGCCTATGGCTGCCGTGGCGGTGGCTACTGCATTGGAATAAAGAAATTCCGCGCGCGTGAACACGTCCACGCCCGTATGAGAATTTCTGCAAGTCACAAAACGGACCCTGCGGGGATCGGTCCCCAGAAGCTTCCCGACGGCAAAAGCGGGATAGGAACCCAGCTCCGTCCACGCGCCTCCGGCCTGCATGGGATCATATTCCCTGGCGGTTTCATCCTCTATCAGCTTGGTAAACGTGGCGTCCACCGCCTTAATGGAACCAATGACGCCGCTGCCCGCCAAACTGGTCAACTGCTGGAAGGCCGGGCAAAACGCAGTTTTAAGCGCTTCCAGTAAAACGACTCCTTTCTCCGCTGCAATCCGGAACAGCTCTTCCGCCTCATCCCGGGCAAGGGCAAGGGGCTTCTCGCACAACACGTGTTTCCCCCGCAACAGGGCCCTCCTAGCCATTTCATAATGGAGATGATGGGGAACGGCAATGTAAACGGCATGAACCCGGTCCAAGAACTGCTCATATTCCGTATCATATTCCAGCAAAGCATGAGACTCGGCAAAACGGCGGACTCTCTCCTTATTCCTTCCGAAAACGGCTGTTATTTCAATATTGCTGACATATTTGGACTCCCGGAGAAAACGGCCCGCTATGCGCCCGTGCCCTGCAATTCCCATATAAACAATGGGATTCCTGGCGGAACGGAGGTCTGTTGAAGAAACGCCCTTGGTGCGTTCCAGGTAAACCACCTCGCAATACTCGCGAAGATAGTCAAATTTCCCCGACCAGTCGGAGCCAATCACAAAAACATCCGCCCCGTACTTCCGTATGTCATGGATCTTCTGCCCTTCCAGCTCTTCTTTAATAATGAGATCCGCCAGACCGGTCTTCCGCACATTTTCCATGCGCTCCTCCAGGCTCTCCATGACATTCAGCTTGCCCCGGCTCTGGTCGTAGCTGTCCGTAGTTACGCCGACGATGAGCCGGTCCCCCAGTTTCCGGGCTCTCCTCAGAAGATTCATGTGCCCCGTATGGAGCAAATCAAAAGTTCCGTAGGTAATAACCGTTTTCATGGCCTGGGCGCATCAATCCTCTTTCCGTAAACGTCAATGAAACGGTTGACCGCCGCCTCAAAAGGAACCTTCTCCACCATGGCCTTCACGGAAGGATGCTTGAACTGGATGCGTTCCGGATAGGACAGGTAATCGCCGTAAAAAAATTGCAGGTACTGACGGGCATGGTTGGGCACGGAAAACATCACCCCCTCAAATTCCGCGGAGCCAAGGGGAAAGAACGTTTCATAGGAAAGGTGCGTGTTTTTTGTAAACGTAATGGCAGGAGAAAGAAAAATCCCGGGGGCTTCTTCTTCCCCGGCGGCATCCCTTCCTTCCAGAACATCCCGGCGGATTTTCTCCTGCACCTGTTCATCGGTCAGGTTCATCCTGGCACCTACCAGCACCACGTCTTTCTTAAATCCGCTCATAAGCCTGTCCAGCTTCTCATGCCGTTCCGGTGATGAAAGACTCTCTGAATAAAAATGATAGGGATACACATCAAGGTTGAGGGGGGTGCCCTCATACCCTATTTGCAGAAAGGCGTGCCTATTCCAGGTGAATCCTTCCTCACGGGGAAAAAGAACGGGAAGCAGCTCCAGCAGGCGGTCAAACTCCGGCCTCATCATGCTCACATCCAGATCATCATCCCACGGAATAAAGCCCCTGTGCCTTACCGCCCCCAGCAGCGTCCCGTAATCCAGCCAGTACCGCAGCCCGTTTTCCCGGCATTTGCGCGCAAAAAGAGCCAGCAAAACCGTATTGCCGTCCTGAAGAAGCCTCAACTTTCCCGTAGCCGGAGGAACTGAGGAAATAGGGTGGTTATAAATAAGCAGATTGCGGATATCCTCCAGCTTCGCATCAAGGGACCGGTCCCTCCTTCTCCTGCATTTCTTCGCGACCCGTCCGGCGATTTTCCGCAAACGGTAGGGAAGATTGCAAAGCACCATGTATTTCATACGCCCCAGTCCTGCCATATTCAGTCTGTAAAAAACTCCGCTTTTGAAATAAAAATGAACTCTACTACCCTCTGTTTCTTTGCCTTGCCGCTGGATAGCGGATTGCCTATCAGAAGTCAACAGAAAAATCTGAATGAAAACATGATAGGAGAATTTTGATTGTGGAAAAAACGGAAAAATAAAAAGGGGTAGGAGATAATAACCATTTGACAATCTTGGAATTCAACTATTCGGAGCATGACAGCGGATAGGCAATCCGCAGAGTGAAAGGAAAATAAGTTTCTCAATCACGTGATCAGAAAGCTCCATTATTGCTGGTTTGGCGGCCCTGTTCCCAACGCCGTTTTGGACAATGTGCAAAGATGGAAAGACCTCAACCCGGAGTTTGAACTGATTGAATGGAACGAAAACAATATTGATGTATCCGCTTTTGAGTTTGGCAGAAGATGTCTGGAACAAAAAAAATGGGGGTTTTTAGGAGACGTCGTACGCCTTCAGGCTTTAACGGAGCACGGAGGCTTTTATTTGGACTGCGATATAGAACTAGTTAAGCCTTTATCCCTTCTTCCTGTAAATCATCGTTTTTCATTGGGATACATTTATAATTGCGCTCTCGGCACCGCTTTTCTCTATGCCCCGCCTCATCACCCGGTCTGCATGAATCTGCTTGATTTATATGATCAAATTAAACCGGATTGCTGGCCTGTCTCCAACACCGTCTATACAGATTATTTCATTAACGAAATTCCCGGTTTTTTATTAAACGGAAAAACCTGGAGCAATGACCTGGTGACCATTTATCCCAAGGAATTTTTTGAACAGCCGGCCTTGATACGCTCCCGCGGCTTTTCCATTCACCACTGCTGCGGTTCCTGGAAACCGGACAACGGCTCTTATTTTGCCCTGAACATGAGGAGCAGCCACCAAATTAAGTGGCTTAAGCGGAAAATCAACACAGCCATTGCATTACGCAAAAATGAATTTTATGCCTGCTATCAAGCGGCCCTCAAAGGCATATCCCTGAAAAAGGAATACGAGTGGCGCCGGGAAAAGGCGCCCAGTCCACTATCGGCGTAAGCACTCTTGCTCAAACCAACCCTGCTATGGATCAAAACAAATCATTATGAAAAAAGTGATTACCTACGGCACATTCGACATGTTGCATTACGGCCATATCAACTTGCTTCGGCGGGCCAGAGCCTTGGGGGATTATCTGATTGTCGCCCTCTCTTCGGATTCATTCAATGCCATCAAAAACAAGCAATCTTTTTTCCATTACGAACACCGCAGGCAAATGCTGGAAGCCATTCGGTACGTGGACCTGATCATCCCGGAAAATGATTGGGAACAGAAGCGGGAAGACATCATCAAGCACAACGTCAACATCTTTGTCATGGGAAATGACTGGGAAGGAAAATTCGATTTTCTAAAAGACATATGTGAAGTCGTCTACCTGGAACGGACTCCGGAAATTTCCACGACCCGGATAAAAAATCATCTGAAAATCCGATGAAAGAAATCTCCGCACCCCAGGCGAAACGGATTCTGGTTGAGATCTTACAGGAATTTCATCAATTCTGCCACAGAGAAAATTTACGTTATTCCCTATACGCGGGAAGCCTGATCGGGGCATTGCGCCATCAGGGTTTCATTCCGTGGGATGATGACATTGACGTACTTATGCCCCGGGAAGATTATGAACGGCTGTTTCAGCTTTACCACACTTCTCCGCATCCGGCTCATCTGGAATTAAATGATTCCCGCACCAGGCCGGATTACTTCTACCCGTTCATGAAACTGGAAGACACCCGCACCATCATGGTTGGAAAGGGAAAAGAGAGAGTCCGCATAGGACTGCACATTGACATTTTCCCTCTTGACGGCATGCCGAAATCCCTCATTGCCGCCAACGCCTATCTATACCTTCACAGACTGTTCCGCCATGCCACCACGCTGGCCAGCCTTCATCTGCGGGTAAAAGGCAGGAGCCTTCCGAAACAGTTGTTTCTGTTCATGTTTAAAACGCTCACCTTGGGCGCGGCGTCCTCCCGCTGGAACAAAATAAGTCATTGGATCGCCAGACGCTATTCATGGGAAAAATCCCGTTGGGCCGGCAATGTCATCTGGGGATATGGCACAAAAGAAAAAGTTCCCGGCGCGTATTATCAAGGAAATCAAGCCGTGCCTTTTGAAGGATTCCAATTTGACGCCATGGGAAACGCCGATGGCTACCTGCGTTGCGTGTACGGAAATTACATGACTCCGCCGCCTCCGGAAAAAAGAATCCCCACGCACATAACGCCGGGCGAAATTTATATCAAAAACCCTTGCTCCGTTCCCGATTCCGGTCAGAGTTTGTCCAGGGCGGAGCGTCCATAGGCCGTATCGGGATATTTATCCGCAGCTTCCTCCCAATATTTCCGGGCCCTGTCCGGAGCATTGAGCTGGGACTCGTAAATGGCTCCTATCTTGTACAGGAACAGAGCCCGGTCCTCCTTGCGCCATCTTCCGTATTCCAGACCTTTCTGAAGGACGTTGACGGAATCCGCGTACCGGCGCATATCGTTCAGCAGGCTGGATTCCATGAGCCAGGAACGCACCAGCCCCGGATTCTCCTTCCGGTAGCGTTCCAGCAATTCCAGAGCGCCCTGGGGATCCCCGGAATTCAGCATGCGCCTGGAAGCCTCCACCAGCACTTCCTCATCCGTAGTAATATTGGAGGAATACAGCGTCTTGGTCACCAGCTCCCCCATGACGGGCAGCAGATGCCTGATGACGAGCCACACTTCAAAGGCAATCACCGGAACCAGCGCCAGCAGGGATTGCAGCGGGGAAAGGGGAATGGCCTGCGCCAGGAACATAAACAGGCCCAGCGGAAGCAGCGCCAGCAGCAGCCGTATAAATATGCGCCGGGCCAGCAGAAAAATCATTTTCAACATGGCAGGGGATTCAGGGAAGCCGGGGAGTGGGGGCATACGCCCCCGGAAGGGGAGGGAACGGCCTCCGCGGCCCTTCCCGGTGAAAGGGGCCGCGGAGCATCCGCTTAAAAACGGTAAACGGCTTCCACGCCCACACGGATGCGGAAATCCTCAATCGCGTTCATGCCGGCGTAGCGGCGGATTTCGGAACGGGTGTTCCCCGCCCAGTCAAGCTGGATGAAGGGAATAACCCGGAACCCGCGGCTGGAGTCCACGCCCGTTACGCGCACGGGAGCCGCCAGCTTGATGTTAACCTGGTCAAACCCGGCTACGCCGGGCCCCCAGTAACTGGAGGAATAACCTGTTCCGGCGCTCAGCTCCAGATCCACCTTTTCATGAATCAGGCCGCTCCAGCGCTTGCCCGCGTTCAGGTCAACGCGCCAGCCGATCATGCCGTAAAAGCCGTACTGCACATCCAGGGAGCCAAAATAGCCGTGGCCCGGATCGTCATACGCCAGCCCCGCCGTGACGGACTGGGCGAGGGAATGGGGAGCCTTCCCCATATGCTTGCTCAAATACCCCGGAAGGCCGCCGTAATTCAACTCATACCCGCCCCGGAAGGAAAGATTGGGGAACAGCTCCTTGACAGCCTTCCAGCTGGCGTCAAAAGCGTCCTTGTCGCTCAGCAGCCCGTCGCAGAAAGCCATGTATTCCGCGCCGATTTCCTGCTTCCAGTCCCTGGCCAGGTTGAGGTTCAGCTCGCCGCCGATGTTAAACACGCCGCTGCGGTTCAACACGGAGGAAGCCACCACGTCCTTATAGGCATACCGGGAATCATAGCCGATGTGGGCCGCTCCGCTGATGGTATTGTTATAGGAACTCGCGGGCCGGGGGTCATAACCGTATCCGTCATAGGCGCCGGCGGAAACCGCGGCCAGGGCGGAAGCCGCCAGGAACAGGGCTGTTGCTTTCATAGTAAGTTTATCTTAATCATTTCCCGGCCGCCAACGCAAGGAAGAATCCCGGCACGGCGCGGAGAAATGGACAAAGCGCCTCCGGGAGAAATGCCATGAAAACAAGACAGAGTCTTTCTTGAAAAAAATCCCTTTTTCCCTACGATGGAGAGGTCATGGACTGGAATGCTGAATGGTATGAAAACAAACACGGTTTTGTCGCGGAATACGGCAGAGAGCTGCTCTCCTGCGTACCGGAAAATCCAGAACAGTCCATTCTGGACCTGGGCTGCGGAACCGGTACGCTGACGCACGCCCTGCTGGAAAAATCGGCATCCGTCACCGGCCTGGACTCCTCTCCGGAAATGATAGCAACAGCCCGCCGGCTCTATCCCGGCATGGACTTCCGCGTGCTGGACGCCCGCCTCATGCCCTGGCGCAACAGGTTTGACATCGTTTTCTCCAATGCGGCCTTCCACTGGATACCTGATCAGGAAACTCTCTTAAATGCCGTTTACCGCGTCCTGAAACCACAGGGGAAACTGGTCTGCGAATTCGGAGCCCGCTTCAATATTCTCCGCATCAGGGAAGCATTCCGGACAGCCCTGGAACGCAGGGGCCTCCCGTACACAACGCGTTTTTACTTTCCCTCCGCGGAAGAATACGGCAGCGTGCTGGAACAAGCCGGGTTCCGCCCGGAAACAATGAAGGAATTTGACCGCCCCACGCCGCTGAAAGACGGTCCTGACGGCCTGCGCAACTGGGCCAACCAATTCTTCCGGGAAGACTTGAACAACCTCCACGAAGAACAGCGCATCCAGATTTTCAAGGAAATGGAAAATTCCCTGAAAGATGAGTTATGGGACGGTTCCCAATGGGTGGCGGACTACCGGCGCATCCGGGTGACGGCAGTCAGATAATCCGGAGCAGCCCCCACAGGAAAAAGAAAATGCGCGGGCATTCCGGATACGCTGATAATGCTTGAGCCGCCTCCGGGCATTTTGTACAAAAGCCATTAATGAGTACGTTCACTCCTTTTGCGGAAAAGATGGAGTCTGCCGGCGTTTCAGCCGCGGCCGTCAACGCTTTCTCCCGTTGTTACGAAGCCCTTGTTTCCAACCACTCCGGCATGATTCCGGAAACGGACATCCTGCCCGCCGACCAGGTGGAAGACTGGCAGAACATCACAGCCTCCACCCCCGCGGCGGACAAGGACCTGATTGCCCGGTGCGTCTGCATCAAGCTCAACGGCGGCCTCGGCACGAGCATGGGCCTCCAGAAAGCGAAAAGCCTGCTGAAAATAAAAGGAGAGGATACGTTCCTGGATTTGATCGTCAGGCAGGTGAAGCATCTGCGCTCCATCTCCGGCACGCCGGTGCGCCTTCTGCTGATGAATTCTTTCTCCACCAGCGCGGACACGCTGGCCTACCTGGAAAAATACGCGGCGGACGGCTTTGCGGACCCTGCCCAGGTGGAACTGATGCAGAACCGCGTTCCTAAAATTCTGGCGGACGGCCTCTCCCCGGCCAGCTGCCCGGAGCAGCCGGAGCTGGAATGGTGCCCGCCCGGCCATGGGGACCTGTATCCGGCCCTGCTGGGGTCCGGCTGGCTGGACCGCCTGCTGGCGGATGGCGTTAAATACGCCTTTGTCTCCAATTCCGACAATCTGGGCGCCCAGCTTGACATGAACTTCCTCCGCTGGTTTGCGGAAAGCGGCGCCCCCTTCGTCATGGAAGTCACCCGCCGCACGGAGGCGGACAGGAAAGGCGGCCACCTGGCGGTCAGGAAGTCGGACGGCCAGCTGATTCTGCGGGAAGTGGCTCAGTGCCCGGATGAGGACATTCCCGAATTCCAGAATATCTCCAGGCACCGCTACTTCAACACCAATACGCTCTGGATACGCCTGGACGCCCTCAAGGAAATTCTGGACGCCAACGGCGGCGTGCTCCCGCTGCCCATGATCCGCAATAAAAAAACGCTCAACCCCCGCGATCCGGAATCCGCCCCGGTGTACCAGCTGGAAACGGCCATGGGCGCGGGCATCGAATGCTTCCCGGGAGCCAGGGCCGTCAATGTCCCGCGTTCCCGTTTCTTCCCCGTCAAGACCACTTCCGACCTGTTCCTGCTCCGTTCGGACGCCATCGTTGTGGATGAACACGGCAACGTGGCTCTGGCTCCGGAACGGCAGGGCAACACCCCGGTAGTGGACCTGGATGCCAAACTGTACAAGCTGGTGGATTCCCTGGACGGGCTGGGCCTGCCCTCCCTGGCAGGCATGGACAAGCTGACCTTGCGCGGCCGCTTCCACTTCCATGACGGAGCCGTTCTCCGGGGCACCCTGCTGATGGAAAACGATTCCGACGAAACGAAGGAAATCCTCCCGGGCGTCTATGCCGGAGCCTGAACGCCATACTCCCGCTTCCGCGCCCCGTCCGGTCCAGGCCGGGCTGGGCGTGGAAGACATCCGCCACATTCCCGTCCAAAAGAGGGAACTGCGCTTCACCCGGAACCGGGCAGGCGCCATCCTGACGGCGGCGGGGTTCCTTCTGGCAGCCACCGCCGCTTTCCTCCAGCTCACGGGATATGATACAATCACCCCGTACCTGCCCGCCCCCCTGTGGGCCATGCAGGCCGCGGCGCTTGTTCCCGCCGTCCTCTGCCTGGCCGCTGGGCGCCGCTGCCTGAAACACGCGGCCGTCATCGTCACCCCGGTGGGCGTGGAAATCCTGCCCTTTCTGCGGGCGCGGCGCGCCATGCAATGGTTCTTCTGGCAGCAGATTCGCTCTGCGGACCGGGAAGGCGGCCGGCTGAACCTCCGCCTGGCTGACGGTTCAACCGTTGCCGTCAGCCTCCGCCCCATGACGTCTGCCAGCCGGGACATGCTGGCCCATGCGGTCCGGCAGCGCGTCAACACCCTGCAATCTTCCGGCTATGGTCAGGCCTGAAAAACTGGCGGCTCTCAAGGAACGGATGGAAGCCCTGGGCATCCGTGAGCAGGACCTGGAGGAAAGCTTTGTCCGCGGAAGCGGACGCGGCGGCCAAAAAGTGAACAAAACCAACAACTGCGTTTACCTCAGGCACACGCCCACGGGCATCGCCGTCAAATGCCATGCGGACAGATCCAGGGAACTCAACCGCTTTCTGGCGCGCAGGGAACTGTGCGATGCTGTAGAACAAATGCAAACGGGCCGATGCGCCGCCAGGGCCCGCGTCATCCAGCGCATGAGAAAGCAGAAAGACAGAAGGAGGCTCAGGCGTTCCGCACCTGCCCCCTCTCCACCGGACAGCGAATAACGGAACGGAAATCCGGAATCTCCGCTAGGAACGCGGAAAAACCTCACGGTACTTCTCCTTCAACATGGCGAATACATTGTGGGGGACATAGCGGCTCACCTGGCTCTCCCAGCCTTCCGGCCCAATCAACCCTTTCACCATGCTGGAGGACAACTCCGCCGTATCCCGGGGAGGCATCAGGAACACCGTACAGACCTTGGGGGCCATATCCGCATTGATATGGCGCATCACGCGTTCATACTCGTAATCCTGCGTGGAACGGATGCCGCGCAGCATGAACGTAGCCCCGTGTTCATTGGCGAAATCCACCAGAAAGCGGTTGTGGAACTCGGCAATGCGCACATCCGGCATATCGGAAAGAGCCACCCGCAGCATATCCATGCGTTCCTCATGGGAAAACGTATAACGCTTGTCCGGATTGTCGCCCATGGCCACAATCAGCTCATCAAACATCCTCGCGCCCTGCCTGATCATCCATAAATGACCATTGGTCAGAGGGTCGAAACTACCGGCATACACGGCGATGCGCTTCATTCGTGCCATCCTATACGCCCTCCGGAGGAAAATACAACCCTTTTCCATGCGGCGGAACATTCCTTCACGTTCCAGGCCCGCTCTTTTCCCGCCCTCCCTGCTTGACAAGCCAGCAGGAACGCAGCAACCCACGGCACAAACCGCCTGCGGCACGAACGCGTGGCGGCCTTTCCCCGGCCCGCCGGAATAAAACCGGGCTGACGGGAAAACGGCCCATGCGGCACGGGGAAAATTTTCATCCCCCCGGCTTGTCAAGGGACCGTATTTTTTGCATGATGCTTCTCCGTTATGCAGAAACGACGCGTCGTCATCCTGGGCTCCACCGGTTCCATCGGAACCAGCGCTCTGAAAGTCGCCCGGGATATTCCGGACAGAATGGAAATCGTGGGGCTGGCCGCAGGAACCAGCGTGGAGGCGCTGGCCCGCCAGGCGCGCGAATTCAACGTGCGCAGCGTATGCATCTTTAACCCGTCCGGAGCGGACGAGCTGGCGCGCGCGCTCCCCGGCGCGCAGGTGGAAACGGGAGAAGAAGGGCTGTGCCGCCTGGCGCAGCTCTCGGAGGCGGACATGGTGTTAATCTCCATCGTGGGAACCGCCGGTCTCAAACCCGCGCTGGCCGCTATTGAAGCAGGCAAGGACCTGGCCATCGCCAGCAAGGAAATTCTGGTCATGGCCGGGCAAATCGTCATGGAAAAAGCCCGCCGGGCCGGTGTGCAGGTGCTTCCGGTGGACAGCGAACACAACGCCATTTTCCAGTGCCTGAACGGCAACCACGGCGGCCCGGAAGCCGTCTCCCGCCTGATTCTGACGGCCTCCGGCGGACCCTTCCGCACCTGGAACAGGGAAGACCTGGAACACGTTACGCTGGAACAGGCCCTCAAGCATCCCACCTGGAGCATGGGCCGCAAAATCACCATAGACTCCGCCACCCTGTTCAATAAAGGGCTGGAGATGATTGAGGCTCGCTGGCTCTTTGACGTTCCCATGGAAAAAGTGGACGTCATCGTCCACCCGCAGAGCATCGTGCACTCCATGGTGGAATACCGGGACGGCACGGTGCTGGCCCAGATGAGCAGCTCGGACATGTGCTTCCCCATCCAGTACGCCGTCACATGGCCGGACCGCGTTCCCAACTCCCTGAAGCAGCTCAATTTCGCGGAAATCGGCCGGCTGGTATTCGAGGCCCCCCGCACGGATGTCTTCCCCGCCCTGGACCTGGCGCGCAGGGCCGGAGCCGGCAACAGCACCCTGGCAGCCGTTTACAACGCCGCCAATGAAGCGGCGGTGAATGCCTTCATCCACGGCCAAATCTCTTTCCCCGGCATCTGGAAACTGGTGGAGGCCGTCATGGACGACCACACCCCGGCGGATCCCCGCGGGGAACTGGCCCCCATTCTGGAAGCAGACCAATGGGCCAGGAGGCGCGCGGCGGAACTGCTCCCATCCTTTTCCCGCCCCTGCTGACGCCATGACCGCCCGGACTCCCGCCGGAACGCCTCCCCCGGCCGCGCGCATCACCATTCTGGATATCCTCCGGGCTCTGGCCCTGCTGGGCATCGTCATCGTCCACACGCACGACCACTTCAACCTCTATCTCCCCATGCCCCCGGCGGAAGGATGGCAGGCTGCGGCCAACAGCGCGGCGGACTGGGCCTATGAACATCTCTTTGTCAGCAAATCCTTCCTGCTCTTCTCCTTCCTGTTCGGACTCAGCTTCTTCATCCAGCTGGACAGGCGGGAGCAGCAGGGAATCGACTTCCGGAAGCGCTTCATGTGGCGCCTGACGCTCCTGTTCCTGCTGGGTCTGGCGCATACCCTGTTCTATGACGGAGACATCCTCACCCTCTTCGGCACCCTGGGCTTTGCCCTGGTCATGCTCTACAAATGCGGGACTCCCCTGCTCATCACCCTCTGCGCCCTGTGCCTGATTCAGCCGGTCATGCTTATGGACCTGCTGAACCATGCCGGGCTGGCGGACTGGTGGCCCCACTCCTCCGGCTGGTTCCATACGGGCTCCCCGGCTGCGGGCCCCACGCGGGAATTCCTGTACGCCCACGGCAGCTGGGGTCAGGCGGCCCTGTGGAACCTGACGCAGGGCCAGGCGGGCAAATGGCAGTTCTTCCTGCTCAGCGGCCGCCTCTGGCAGACGCTGGGCCTCTTCATCCTGGGCATGCTGGCGGGCAGATGGCGCGCCTTTGAAGACGCGCCCAACAAACGCAGCCTGTTCCTGCGGACGCTGGGCGTGGCCGGGCTCCTGTTCCTGGCTTTGCTGGCAATGCGCCTGTACCTCATCCCGCAGCTGGGCGCCCCTCTGGAAGCGGATGCAGCCCGTCTCCTGCACCCATGGGAAAACCTCTTCTATACCGCGGCTTTCGTCTCCGCCGCCGTCCTGCTGTTCACCCATCCCGGCCTTCCCCTGCCCACCCGGCTGCTCAGCAGCGCCGGCAAATGCACGCTGACCTGCTACGTCACCCAGACGCTGGTCTTCACCTTCCTCTTCTTCGGGTGGGGGCTGGGCCTGGCCCAGGACATGGGACCGTGGCCATGCCTGTGCGCGGCCGTGGCCGTCTTCCTCCTCCAGGCATGGGCCTGCCGCCTCTGGCTAAGCCATTTCCTGTACGGCCCCCTGGAATGGCTCTGGCGCACCGCCACCATGTGCCGCATGCAGCCTTTCTGCAAACGGATGTCCAAAGAAAATTGAGATATTATTCACCTTCTTCCCGTTCCATCCCGATTTCTCCGAACGTAGGAGGAATAGAACGCATAGCCTCCTGCGTCCGGCCCGGAATAAAACCATTCCTGCCCTTCAGGAAGTGAGAACGATGCTTAAATACCCGGCAGCCACGAACCGACACCGTATCCCTGGTACCTAGGATACACCAGCAGGTAATGGACATAAGCCGTCATGGTTCCGTCATCCATGACGGCTACCAGCCCCGCCAGTCTGTTCTCATCCCAAGCGGAGAACACAGCCTCGTAATGGATCAATACCTTCTCCAGGCGTTCCAGACGGTTTCCAGATTCCCATTGAACGGAAAGAAACAATTCCTCCAGTGCCTCCGGGAGAATTCCCCGGGTCTCTATAGAAAAGCATTCTCCCGTAAAAAAGGCTTTCCGCCTTATAAGGGCGGAAAGCCTGAAAAAGAAAAAATGCCGTTTTACTCGTCGTCTTCCGCGTCAAAGGCGGAGTCTTCGGAATCGAAGTCCTTATCCAGGTGGGCGGTGAATTTCTTCACGCGCTGCTGGGCGGGGAGCGGGGAAAGCACCATGTGCATGGTGTTGCCGGCCAGGCGCGGGGCCTGGTCCACCTGCGCCATGGTCTTCATGTCCGCGATGACTTTGTTGAAGACATCGTAGCCAAGCTCCTGGTGGGCGTTCTCACGACCGCGGAAACGGAGCTGGAAACGGACCTTGTGGCCATGATCCAGAAAGCTTTCCGTACGGGCCATTTTCACATTATAGTCATTGGTATCCGTACCGATGCGGAGCTTGATTTCCTTAAGCTTGACGGTTCGGCTCTTGTTGTTTTTCTGGAGTTTGGCCTGCTGGTATTTGTACTTGCCGTAATCAACCACGCGGCATACGGGCGGATCGGCATTGCCGGCCACTTCCACCAGGTCCAGACCAAGAGCCTTGGCTTTTTCCAGCGCGTCGCGCGTGTTCATGACGCCCAGCTGGTCGCCGTTGGCAGTCACTACCCGCACGCGGGGCGCACGAATCCGTTCATTGATCCGAGTCTGATCGCCGCGGTCACGGCGGCGATTTCCGTCATTATTCTTCGTTGGCTTGGTTGGCACGTCCGGATACTACTAAACTAAAAGGAATAACTTGGCAACTCAAATCACGGGAGAAATATGACGCTCCGCGATTTCCCGGGCCACGAGGTCCGCAAATTGCTCAAAGGGCATCGCCCCCAGATCCCCCTTGTCCCGGTGGCGGACGGAGACGGTGCCGTCTTCCGCCTCCCGCTGGCCGAGCACCAGCATGTAGGGAACGCGGTCCAGGCGGGCGTTGCGGATTTTGGCGCCGATTTTATCCGGCGTTTCGTCCACCGTGACGCGCACTCCCCTCGCGGACAGGGCGGCGCGATGCGCGGCGGCCACGTCCGTCACCTTGTCGGAGATGGGCAGCACGCGCACCTGTTCCGGAGAAAGCCAGGTGGGGAATTTCCCTTCAAAGTGTTCAATCAGAAGCCCCGTGAAGCGTTCCATGGAGCCGAAGGGAGCGCGGTGCACCATCACGGGCCGGTGCGGCTTGTTGTCCGCTCCGGTGTAATGGAGGTCAAAGCGTTCCGGCAGGTTGTAGTCCACCTGCACGGTGCCCAGCTGCCATTCGCGGCCGATGGCGTCGCGCACGATGAAGTCGATCTTGGGGCCGTAGAAGGCGGCTTCCCCAGCTTCCTCGCTGTAGTCCGCCCCCAGCCATTCCGCGGCTTCCCGCAGGGCCTGTTCCGCTTTGTCCCAGTTTTCCGGGGAACCCACGTATTTGTCGCTTTCCGGGTCGCGCATGGAAAGGCGCACGCGGTAGTCAGTCATGCCCAGCGTGCCGAAAATAGTTTTCACGATGCCCAGGCACTGGCGGATTTCCCCGGCCAGCTGGTCCGGCGTGCAGAAGATATGGGCGTCATCCTGCGTGAAACCGCGCACGCGCGTCATACCGCCCAGCTCTCCGCTCTGTTCCCAACGGTACACCGTGCCGAATTCCGCCAGCCGCACGGGAAGGTCCCGGTAGGAGTGGGCGTCATTCGCGTAAATCTTGATGTGGTGGGGGCAGTTCATCGGCTTGAGCATATAGCCCTCAATGGTGCCGGTGGCCAGGCCGTTGAACAGTTCCGCGCAGGAAGCCCCCTCCTGGCTGAGTTTTTCCATGGCGTCCCGTTCCGGGATAGGCGCGTACTGGCTTTCCTGGTAATACGGGAAGTGCCCGGATGTGCGGTACAGGTCCAGCTTGCCGATGTTGGGCGTGTACACCTGGGAGTAGCCCAGCTTGTCCAGCTCTTCCGTGATGAAGTCCTGCAGGGAACGGCGGATAAGAGCCCCCTTGGGCTTCCAGAGGATGAGCCCCTGCCCCACGGATTCGTCAATGCAGAACAGGCCCAGTTCGCGGCCCAGTTTGCGGTGGTCGCGGCGCCGCGCCTCTTCCAGCCGTTCCAGGTGTTCGTCAAGCTGGGTGCGGTTCGGGAAACAGGTGCCGTAAATGCGCTGGAGCATGGGGCGGTTTTTGTCCCCCTTGTAGAAGGCGCTCGCCACGCTCATGATTTTGAATGCCTTGCAGTTGCCCGTGCGGCCCACGTGAGGACCGGCGCACAGGTCCGTAAAATCCCCGTTTCGGTAGAGGGAAATCTCCTCGTCTTCCGGGATGTCGTTCAACAGGTCAATCTTGAAGCGGGAAGGCTCACTGCGGGGGCCCAGGGCGCCCAGCTCCCCGGATTCCGCCATTTTCATGGCATCCGCGCGGGAAATGACTTCCTTCTGGAAAACCTGGTTTTCCTTCACCACTTTTTTCATCTCCTCCTCAATGCGTTCAAAGTCCTCTGTGCTGATGCGGTGGTCCAGCTCCACGTCGTAATAAAAACCGTTATCCACGGCAGGCCCGCCGGCCAGCTGGGCATCCGGCCAGAGGCGGCAAATGGCCGTAGCCAGAACGTGCGCGCAGGAGTGGCGCAGCCGTTCCAAATCAGACATCTGTTGGCGTTCTTCAAGAGTCTTTCTTTCCTTGTGTTCGGACATACGCGCATCAGTAAACCTCTCTTAAACGCTGTTGGCAAATGCAAAAAGACCTTCTTCCCGAAAATTCAAGGCATGAACGCCGCGGAAAAGCCTTTTCCTCCGGCTTCCGGATTCTTCTTCCGGGACGCATCCTTCCCCCCTTTTCGTTCGCTTTTCCCCGGAGTTCAGGGTTGTCCGCCCTGCGGCAACAGCCGCGTCAACATTCCCAACGAATGATTTACACCCGCAGCCGTTTATGCCATAGTGGCGGCCAGCGGTCATGAACATCCTCCCCCTCTCCCTTTTCTGCCTCTGCCTCTGCTGCGGGTTTTCCCGGGGCGGCCAGCCGCCAGAGGGCGCTCCTGTCCGTTTCCGGATCAATATGGATCAGGCTGCGGAAAACAAGGCTCCGTCCACGGGCCCCGTTCCGAACCAGAGCACACCGTTGAACGCGGCCAAACTGCTGCTCCGCGCCCTTCAGGAAAAAACGGACTGGAAACACGAGCCGTACAAGTCATTGCCCGCCACTTCCCCCTTTGTAAGCCAACTCAGGCTGAAAAGCATCCTTTCCCGCATGGAGGCGGTTCAAGGGTATGTCACCGGAGCGGCCCCGGAACGTCCACCCTTTGTGGATGAAGACTCCATCATTGCCGAAGGCGACCTGGCAATGGCCTACATCCTGCTGCCGGACAAGGCCAACCCGTACGTTTATGCGGCCACCGCCGTGGCCCTGGTGAAAAAAGAAGGCCGGTGGCAGGCGTCCCTGACTCCCGGAAGCTTTGACAACACATTCCTTCCCTTTGACGACCGCATCCGGGGAGAAGCAGAAAAACTGTCCTCGGAGGCCAAGAAGAAAATTTTCGTCCTCGCACACCAGTACTCCGTAGCCGCCGTTAAAGCCGCCCTGGAACATATCAAGCGTTTCCGCCAGGAAAACGTCAAGGGAACAACGGACGACGAACTCAAGAACCTGCTCATCCGGGCCGTGAAGGGGAATAACCCGGCCCTCATCGCCGCCCTGCTCGTTTCCCCGTATTATACGGAATCCGCCATTACCCAGAGCGCACGCCTCATTCCCGTGGTCAAGGCCATGCGCCTCCAGGACAGAAGGGAGGAAAACCGCTATATCCAGCCTACCCACCTCAGCTTCATGACCTTTCCGAATACCATCCTGGTTCCCCTGAGTCCCCACCCGGACGACCAGATGGTCCCGAACAGCCGTGAAGAGGACCTGCAGGAGGAAGCCAATAAAAACAACGCGAAGAAAAACGGCAAGGACATCCACAGCATCGGAGCCATGACCATCCTGCCGCCGCGCATGAGCATGCCGGACATAGACAAACCCGCTCTTATTTACCGCTATGCGCTGGAAAAAACCAAGGATCCCACAGACGGCCTTCCCGTCTTCAAGATGAACCTGACGGACGCTTTCGCTTCCTGGAATCTGAAACCGGACGAATCCACCACCGCCCGCATCATGGCGGATTTCCACCGGACGTATCCTCCGCTGTCCTTTCCCACGCCGGAAGAGGCCGTAACCGCCGCCGGCCGTGCCCTGGCGAACCGGGACAGCCTGTCCATGATACGCATGCTGGCCCCGTCTCACTTCGCCTCCGTGAAGGAATTTGAAGATGCGCTCTCCCAATTGAAAACAGTCATGGGCAGGATTCCCTCCCCGCACACCGGGGTAAGGGAAAAAGACGTTCCCGAAGTCAAAGCGGCGTATGTTCCCGCCGCCAGAGACGGCTGCGCCGGAATCAAGGCCACCATCGGCGTGCGTACAGCAGTTGGAAATGAATTCTCCGTCAACAACCTGCACTTCATCAACACGGACGGCGGCTGGATGCTCGCCGGGGCCGATGCGGAACAGCCGCTGGAACTGGAGGCCCCCAAGGCTCCCTGAGCATATCCGTTCCGGAACGCCATGCATTCCTAAAAACTTTTTCATTACCACACCATGATGAATCTACCGATACGGCCTCGCCGCAACAGAAAATCCGCCAACATCCGGGGCCTTATCCGGGAAACCTCCCTTTCCCCGGAACACCTCATCTATCCCGTCTTCGTCCATGAAGGGACGGGGAACCAGCCCATCCCCTCCCTGCCGGGCTGCACGCGCTGGAGCGTCAAGGGACTGGTGGAGGAAGCCAAGCGCCTGATGGATCTGGGCATCCGGACGCTGGATCTTTTTCCAGCCATCCCGGATAAGAAAAAAACGCCGGACGCCTGCGAAGCCTGCAACCCTGACGGCCTCATCCCGCGCACCATTTACGCGCTCAAAAGCGAAGTGCCAGGCATCACCGTCATGACGGACGTAGCCCTGGATCCCTACAATTCCGACGGCCATGACGGCCTGGTGGAATTCCGCTCCGACGGAACGATGGAAATCCTTAACGACGATTCCGTGGAGGTTCTCTGCCGCCAGGCATTGTGCCACGCGGATGCCGGGGCGGATATCGTCTCCCCCAGCGACATGATGGACGGCCGCGTGGCCGCCATCCGCGCCACCCTGGATTCCGAAGCCCTGGACGACGTTTCCATCATGGCCTATACCGCCAAGTACGCCAGCGCGCTGTACGGGCCGTTCCGCGGAGCTCTGGAGAGCGCGCCCAAGGCAGGGGATAAAAAAACCTACCAGATGGATCCCGGCAACATCCGGGAAGCCCTTAGGGAAGCGCAGCTGGATGAAGCGGAGGGAGCGGACATCCTGATGGTGAAACCCGCCACATTGTATCTGGACGTTATGGCCGCCATGCGGAAGCATGTGACCCTCCCCATAGCCGCCTACCATGTCAGCGGGGAGTACCTGATGATCAAGTCCGCCGCAGCTTCCGGCTGGCTGGATGAACGGGAAACAGTTCTGGAGACTCTAATATCCATCCGGCGCGCCGGGGCCGATATGATCCTTACGTATTACGCCCCCCAGGCCGCCGAATGGCTTCAACAACGCTGACGCCGCGCGGCCACCGTACCGGAGGTGGACGTACGGGTCAGAACACCGCCCCCCGCATGTCCACCTCCACAAAAATCATTGTCGGCATCGTGATCGTCGTCGTTATGGCGCTCACTTCCTTCTGGGGTGTTTACGCTCCTTCCTTTTCGGAAGCCTATATACTGCCCGTCCAGATGACGGCGGCTGACGGAACACCGCTTGGCGATTTCCAGTGCCGTCCTGTACCCGGGGAAAACGGAAAGACGCTCCTGGTCTTCCGGGATGCGGATTTCCTGCGCCAGACTACGGGCGGCATGGTGCATTCCAAAATCATCCTTTCCTACAAAGGCACGCCGTTCTTTGAAGGAATCGTCCCCGGCCCCATGGAGGCCATTGAAATTCCCTCAGGCAGCCTTCCTCCCCCCTTCCGGGAACTCCGGCATAACTGAGGATGCCCCCGGGAAGCCGGCCTGTTATGGCATTGTTACTGAAAGGGCGCAGGTTTCTCTATACAACAGGTGAAACATTGTGGTTTTATAGAATCAAACGATGAGTGATTCAGCCTATACCATTCTGATTGCGGAGGACGACGACAGCATCAGGCATGCCCTGACGGACGTTCTGACCGCATCCGGCTACGAAGTGCTGGCTCTGGAAGAAGGCCTGGCCGCCATCCATGCCGTGCGGGAACGCAATTTCGACCTCGCCCTGCTGGACGTGGCCATGCCGGGCGCGGACGGATTCCAGGTGCTGCAGGCCATGTCTGAGGAACGCCCCGGAACGCCTGTCATCATGCTCACGGCCCGTGGAGAGGAGGAAGACCGCGTGCAGGGGCTCAAGCTGGGGGCGGACGACTATATTGTCAAGCCGTTCAGCATCCGGGAACTGCTCGCCCGCATCGAGGCCGTGCTGCGCAGGTCTCCGGAACGGCCGCGCCAGCTCCGGGAAATCAGTATCCCCGGCGCCACCCTGGACAGCGCCAACCGCCTGATCACCTTTAAAGACGGGAGGGAAACCTCCCTGACCGCGCGGGAATTCGAATTCCTCACCTATATGGCCACCCACCCCAACCGCGTTATCACGAGGGACGAACTGCTCCGGCGCGTATGGGACGTGGACCCGCGCCTGACGGATACGCGCTCCGTGGAAATGACCGTCATGCGCCTCCGGGACAAGCTCGGGGCCATCTCCGCCTCCCCCCTGGAAACGCTTAGAAGCCAGGGCTACCGCTGGAATTCATCCTTCGTTTCCTGATCCGTGAACCGGCGCATACGCATCATTCTGCTGGCAATCAGCCTGCTGCTGGTCATCGGCACGCTCGGATGGCTCACCCATGTTCTGCTGGTGCAGGCGGAAGAAACGGGGCATTCCGAACAACGTATCAGGGTGGAAGCCCTGGCCCATGAAGCCAAGCTGGAAATGGACCGCCTTCTGACCTCCTTCATCACATTCGAACAGGCCCGCGGCTATTTTGAATACCAGCCGGTTTACGCCTACAAACGCCCCTATGACCTGAGGATGGGCGCCCCGGCCTCCGGAGAAGCAACCCGTGACTCCAATCTCGCCGCCTACCTGCCGGACTACGTTACAGCCTTCATTCAGATTTCCCCTGCCGGGCGCGTAACCGGCCCCGCTCTTCCCCCGGAGCTTGCCGGGCGGCTGAATGAACAGAAGGACCTTTACCAGCGGCTGAACGGCAAGGTCTCCTCCCTCACCTCCGTTCCGTCCAGCGGAAACCTCTGGACGGATATCCGGAATGAAATTCTGCATGAATCTCCGGAACCGGAGCCAACGATATCCGGTGCTCCGGCACAAGTGGAGACTATCACTTCCTTCGTTCCCGTGGAAGACGGAGGGAACCTTTACATCCTGCGCCAGGTGCATACCAGCCGCGGCATTTACTTGCAGGGGGCCCTGATGAACATGGACAACCTGAACAGACGCCTGCCCGGCCAGGTAAAGATGCTGCTTCCCCACAGCCGCCTGGCAACCTTCGACCCGTCCTCCCCGCCCCCGGAGGAAACCCGGCAGGCGGGCGCACTCCCCTTTGCCAACGCCCCCCTGGTTTTCCTTCCGGGAGACGCCGGAGCCGTTCCCCTTCAGGACCACAAAAAAATGCTGACCTGGACGCTCACCCTCATCTGGAGCATGGTGCTCCTGGGTGCGGCCGGGGTCATCTGGCTCATGCTGGGAACCTTCCGCCTGGAACAGCGCCGCGGGGACTTCGTCTCCGCCGTCACCCATGAACTCCGGACGCCCCTCACGTCCTTCTCCCTGTACACGGAAATGCTGGAAGACGGCATGGTGCCGGAACAGAAAAAGCCGGAATACTACGCCAACATGCAGCGGGAATGCCGTCGTCTGGAACACCTGATTGAAAACGTGCTCTCCTACTCCCGGCTTCAGCGGAACGCTATTCGCCGCGCGCGGGACACGCTCACCTGTCAGGAGCTTTTTGAACCCATTGCGGAAAAAATAGAACGCCGCCTCCGGGAGGCGGACATCAGCTTCTCCTTTGCCCTGGCCCAGCCCATCCGCATCCTTCCTATTCATACGGATGCCGTTTCCGTAGAGCAGATTATGGACAACCTGACTTCCAACGCCATTAAATACGCCAAGGGGGAAAACGCCAAAGTCCAGCTCACCGTCCAGGCGGACCGCCACAACATCGTCATCCGCTTCCGCGACAACGGCCCAGGAATTTCCCCGAAAAACCGCAAGCTTGTCTTCAAGCCCTTCCGGCGCACAAAAGACGCTACCAACAGCCGGAAACCCGGCGTAGGCCTGGGGCTGGCGCTGGCAAGGGACACGGCACGTTCCCTGGGGGGAGACCTGAAACTGGAATTCGGCACCCTGGGGGGAGCCAGCTTTCTGCTGACGATTCCCAAATCCTGAACCTGCCGGCGGGACAGCCGGGAACCAACCGGAATTCGCTTCCCGGTCCGTACGGAAAAACCTTCCTGGTCCACCCCCTGCCTTTCCCGGACATTCCTGTAATATTCCGTCCGGGATGCTATGCGCTTGCCTTCCCGTGACGGATATGTGACATTGAACCGCAACGCACGGACTGGGGAAAACTTTCCGCTTGCTTCCCTTCCGGCGCGGCGGAACGAACAAACGCATGGACATGCCATCATGAGCAAAAGGATTTTGATTACCGGAGGCGCCGGCTTCATCGGCTCCCATCTCAGTGAACGGCTTCTCAGGGAAGGCCATGAAGTTATCTGCATGGACAACTTCTTCACGGGCAGCAAACAAAACATCCTCCACCTGACGGATTATCCCGGATTTGAAGTAATACGCCATGACGTTACCGTTCCTTATGTCATGGAAGTTGACCAAATCTACAACCTGGCCTGCCCCGCCTCTCCTCCCCATTATCAGTTTGACCCCATCCACACAATGAAAACCTCCGTGCTGGGAGCTCTGAATATGCTGGGCCTTGCCAAACGGTGCAAGGCCAGAATCCTCCAGGCCTCCACCAGCGAAGTATACGGTGATCCCATGGTCCATCCCCAGCCGGAAACCTACTGGGGAAACGTCAACCCCGTGGGCGTCCGCTCCTGCTATGACGAAGGCAAAAGATGCGCGGAGACCCTGTTCATGGACTACCGCCGCATGAACGGGGTGGACGTTCGCATCATCCGCATCTTCAACACTTACGGACCGCGAATGAACCCCAACGACGGAAGAGTTGTCTCCAACTTCATCGTTCAGGCGCTGAAGGGGGAAGACATCACCATTTACGGAACGGGCAAACAAACCCGGAGTTTCCAGTACGTGGACGACCTGGTGGAGGGAATGGTGCGCATGATGGATACGGAAGGTTTTTCCGGCCCGGTCAACCTGGGTAATCCAGAGGAATTCACCATGCTGGAACTGGCGGAAAAAGTCATTGAAATGACAGGATCTTCTTCCAAAACAGTATTCCGCCCTCTGCCCTTGGACGACCCGACCCAGCGCAAACCGGATATTCGGCTGGCAAAAGAAAAGCTGGGGTGGAAGCCTCATATTACGCTGGAAAAAGGGTTGGAAAAGACCATCGCCTATTTCCGGAGCACTCTCTAGAAATAAGGTAAGTCAACCTCAGCGGCTGCTGAAAGGATTTCCATTGCATGCCGCTCCCCAAGGCAGGCAGCCCGGAAATTACGGAGCCATTCATTTACCGGGGGGCGGCATGCCAAACAGCCGGATATTACCCGTTTTTGACTGGCTCAGAAAGAACGCCTCCGCTAACATAAGATGTTATGGAATATGCCAGCAACAAGGAAATCTATTCCGTTCAGGCAACCGTCCGCACTTACGAAAGCGGTGCGAATGGCCTGATGAAACCGGAAACGGTTCTGCACTGGTTTCAGGAAATAGCGGAAGCCCATGCCTCCTGCCTGGGTTTCGGCTATGATTTCGTAACGTCCCGCAGCCTGGCATGGGTGGAAGTGCGCCTGGATGCGGCCGTCAGCCGCCTTCCTCGGTGGAAGGAAACGGTGGAACTCCGAACCTGGACGGCCCAGGAAACGCCTCTGCTGGCGCGCCGCAACCTGGAAATCAGGGATGCCCAAGGCAACTGCATCGTTGCAGCAAGCTGTCTGTGGGCTGTCATTGATATACGCCGCAGGCGTCCTGTGCCATTAAACAGGCACATCAGCTCTTTCCCGGATACCCCATGCAAAGAAACGGTGGCTCCGGTATCCATGGACATTTCAGGACTTCTGCCGATGATAAGGGAATGGACGGCGGAACGCCGGGATACGGATTTCAACCGCCACATCAACAATGCCGCCTATCTGGTCTGGGCTCTGGACTCCCTTCCGGACTCCTGGCTAAAGAACCACCAACTGACGGGAATTCACCTGCATTTCAGAAAAGAAACCCATGCGGGAGATTCCATGAAATCCCTGCTGTTCTTCAGGGACTCCCTCACCTCCCACCACCTCATGCACGGAGATGAACTGCGGGCGGAAGCGGTATTGGAATGGAAAACCGCTGAAATCGCATAAAAAAGGCCCTATTGCTCGCGTTCCGTTCTTTTCCGGCTCCGGACAGCGGAGAGGGCTTCCGGAAACATTTGGCGCGTTTTTACAGATTTGAGGAGAGGATGAGGCGTTTCACGGGAGGGGACGAGGGGAAAAAGGGCCATTGCTTCCGTGGGGACGGCGTATTTTTTCCTTGCCGCTGTTTTGTTTTTGACCCATCCGGGCCGCCCCCAGGGGTTTTCCTCAGGCAACAGAGCCGTTCCGGAGTTGTTCCGGAGCGGCTCTGGAGGGTCAGGAGGAAGGCCTTTCGGGGGTGGCCCCCCCTCCTTGTGTTTTCTTTCTTGTTAGAAGTCGTAGCGGTAGCCGACGCTTCCGTTCAGCGCGCTGGACCCGTCACGGATGTCCGCGTTCCCGTTCACGTAGATGGTTCCCTTCGTTCCTACAGGCACGCTCAGTCCGGCTCCCAGCTGCAGCGCCGTCGTTCCCACTTTCGCTCCCCTCACGCTTTGCGC
>NZ_LBCB01000008.1:106080-134274 GCF_000980515.1 Akkermansia sp. UNK.MGS-1
CCGTCGGCGCTGTCCGCCGCGCCGGCCGTCAGGTCGCCGTAGCCGGCCGTGAAGGCCGCTCCCACCGTGAGGCGGTCGCTGAGGTCCGCGTCCACGCCCACAGTGCCTCCCCAGGTGGTGAGCTGGTAGCCGCTTTCATCGCCACGGGTGTCGAGTTTGGCGTAGGAGCCCGTGCCTTCCATCCACATGTGGAAGCGGGGGAGGTCGTCGTTGACGTAGGCCGGGTTGACGCCCATGAGGGTGGTCCGGTTCCTGATCCAGCCCATCTGGTCGCGCAGGGCGTCCCTTTGCGCCGTCCCCAGCGCGTTGACCGTGCTCCCAGCCACTGCTGTCAAAGCCCTGGATGCCCCCGCCAAGTCGGGATTATCTCCCGTAATCATGGTGCTGATGGAATGCATCGCCTGCCCAAGCTGGGAAGTGGCATCCAGATTATTTTTTGCCTCCCACAGAAGTTCGGAACCTGCTCCGGAATTATGGGAATTCACCGCAGGTGTAAAAATATTGTCCTGCTGCACCGTGGCATTCAGCACAATATGATTGCCCTTCCGGCTCATGGTCGCATCCTTGTAATAAACGGCAAACAGGCCGGAGAGAACGACATTCAGGCTGTCCCCGTCCGCCAGGCCGGTAATTTCACCGGTAGAAGACATCAGCAGGACGTCCTGCAAGTCAGAGGATGAATCCATCCGTGAGTTTTCTTCCAGGTTGGTAATGACAAACCTGGCGCCGTCCTCAATGGTAATCGTACCGGCCGTCAGCAAGCCCGCCTCAAACGGAGCGGCCTGATTCAGATTATAGACAAACTCCGTCGTAGAACCGGCGCCGAACGTCATATTTTCCACATTCAGAATGGTATTTGCAGAACTTTCAGCACCGCCGACCGCTTCAATCCTGAATGTAGAGGAGTCGGCAATCGTCACATGACCATAGGCAATGCCAGGATTTGCTTCCGTCCCCTTCAGCGTCAGCTTACTGCCGGAATGGACTTCCAGATCGTACCCGGCATTGCCCGTCCGAAGCATCTGCCCGGTTTGCCCGTTAATCACCAGCTTGCCGGTTCCCACCAGAGCGCCTCCAAAACAGGCCATATCGCCTGTTGTTCCGGTATTAACAGTCAGAATCCCCCCGAAACTCTTCAGTGTCCCGGAGCCGGAAATATCTGCCGCGGAATTTGCCGTCGTGCTGCCGATATCCAAAACGCCGTTTTCAGCCAGAACAAGCGCTATGCCGCCATTGATGGAAGCGCCTCCGGACAAAGCCAGGGAACCTGACAGAGCCAAAGATCCATTACCGGTGATACTGCTCTTAGCCAGGCTCCCGCCTTCTGTCAGAGTCAGCACAGCGGCGTCGGCCAGAACCAGGGTACCGCCGTTAGCTCCTTCCGACAAATCGCCAGCAGTCGTATTACCTCCAATCTGCAATACTGCATCGCCCGTACCATTCAAAACAATGTGCTGAATATCGCTTCCGGCGCCGCTGATGACCAGCGCGCCTTCTTCCGCACGGAGCGTGTCCGTCACAACAGAGCCGTTGACGGTCAGCTTGCCGGCGCCCTGTTTAACCAGGGTAACGCCATTGACGCCATGAATATCCCCGTAGAAAGAGGTATCCCCGCCATAAGGAGTCGGATCCACAACGCTCGTCCCTGCCAAAGGAAGCTGTTCATTATTCAGGATAACGGTCACATTCCCGCCTGCTGCATCCGTATTATCGACAAGCAGCCGAGCCTTGTTGGAAGCATCCTGTTCGGAACCGCCCGCCAGATTGTTAATCACCATGCCGCCTGCGTTTTGCGCCGTTTCCGGAAGGGCGCCGGCAAGATTCAGCCTGAGCGTTTCCCCCGCCTGAACCAGAACGCCGGCGTAGGAACTCAGGGCATTGTACTCGTTCACCGCATGCGGATCCGTAGTAGCCGCGTCGGAAGAAACCAAATACAGGTTTTGCGGATTGGACGTCAGCAACAGACTGCCTCCTTCCGTGCCCACAAGGCGCAAGCCGTAGCTCGCCAGAGAAACGCCACCAGTGGTAGTGAGGGTAATGTTGTTGAAATCGTCGCACACCAGCCGTCCATCAGTCAGCGTCAGATACGTATTCTTATTCAACAGAGAATTGACTACCGCATCCATGGTCAGGGAAACCCTGGCGGCATCCGTGATGGTGAGCCTGGCTCCTTCACTCTGAAGAATCTTGGCCTCCCCTTCCGCTCCGGTCAACGCCTGATCCAGAGGCAGAGACGCCATATTGCTCGTATTCAGAGTCAGGGAAAGGCCGTCCAGACCGCCTTCGCCCACAGAGATATCCCCCGTCACGCCGCTCAAGACGCTCCCCGTGCCCAGGGCTATAAACGTCAGCATATCGGAAGACGTTCCTCCCAGAGAAATCGTCTTATTTTCTCCGGCGGAAACGCCGATCCTGGCCGTAGAACCTTCCGCGTTGCTCATGGCGGTAGACAGGGAGCCGTTGACCACCACCAGGGTGCCGGCTCCGCCCAGCGTCGCGCCGGCCCATACGCCGGCCTTGTCTTCCGTCCCCAGCAGAATACGATCATTTTCATGGGTTACCGTCAGGCCACCCGTAGCAGTATTGGCGCCTGACAGCGTCAGGCCGCTCTGGCCGTCTCCCGCGCCCGTCAAAACCAAGGCCCCCGTGCCGGAGACAATTCCGTCAAAAATCCCGCCTCCCGTCGTCAAAGTCTTATCGCCCAGCTTCACCGCGCCGCCGGCGCCGGACAAAGTCTTCACGGTTACAGATCGCCCGCTGATATCCAAAGCTCCGTTCGCGCCCACCACAAAATCAACGGCAGAAGCATTGCTGTCAATCCCCGTAGAACTGAACTGAAGCGTTCCCTCCTGAATGGAAAAAGTGCCTGCCGTCAACGTCGTGTGAACCAAAACCATGGTATTGGTCCCTCTCTTGGTCAACGTGTTCCCTGCCAGATCAATCGTCGTCTCTGCATAGCTGGGGCCGACGATGCAGAGCGTCCCCGTGCCACCGACGGAAGCGTCAGCAGCAAGGATCAGTTTCGGGAAGTTGATGTTGCCCGTTTCTGCATTTCCGCCATTATTGACCAGGGCTCCCCGACCGTCCACGCCGTCGCCCGCCAAAGTGAGGGCATAACGGTTATCCACCCTCCCGTTCATGTCCAGCGTCGCGCCGTCAAGCACCTGAATCACCCGGGTACTGCCGTCCGCGATGTTGAAGGCACCCAGAACGCCACTGGAAGAAGTGGAATTTCTGTCCAGCTTCAACGAGCCTTCCCTCACCGTCAAATCACCGCTGAAGGTATTCCCGTTATTGCCCAGAGTCAGAACGCCGTCGCCGGTTTTCGTCAGGTCTCCCTCTCCGGAAATCACGCCCGTATGAGAAAAGGAATCCCCTTCCTCAACGGATATGGTCAAATCACTGTTCAATAACGTCGTCCTGGCGATGTTGCCCCCCATGCCAAGCGCGGAAAGTCCGGCTACAGTAATCCCTCCGCCGTTTTCAACAGCCGCCAGATCAGAGCCAACATTCAACGTGCCGTCAATCAGCTCAATAGCCCCGGTCCAATTGGTCATATCCGTGCGCAGAGACAATTCCCCGCTGCCGTTCTTGATTAACGTCCCAGCTCCTTGAACGCTTCCGCCGGAGAACGTATAATCGGCGTTTCCGTTCACAGAAATGCTGCCAGGGGAAACAATCCCATCAATATCCACCAGAGAACTTCCCTGCCCGTTAAACACCACATGATCCCCCTGGGAGAAGCGCTCCTCTGTCTGTCCGTCCCGAGTCCAGGCAGTTACAGTGCTGTTGCTCCAGCTTTCCCCGTCCGTTCCATCCCAGGTCAGAGTGTACACATCAGAACTCGCCGTACCGGTAATGGTTACCTTCACGACGCCGTTTTCAATGCTGACGCCTGTCGATTTATCCACGCTCAAGCCGCGGTTCATGTACAGCTCCAGGAACACCATATCCTTATCCGTCAAGCCCGTACCGCCGTCAAATACAGCATATGTGCCGGCGACCGTACCGGAAAGAGCCATGTTGATGCGCTGATTGCCGTAGGAGTTTGCCGTAACCTTGTCAGAAGAAGAGCCGTCAGCCCCCAGGTCAATCCAGAACCTGCCGCCGTCTTCCGTCATGGCGGTCAGACTGGTTACGGTAAGCGAGCCGAACGCATCGGCCTAAGCTCCGCTGACGCCCAAGAAACCGGCCTTCACAGTCAAACCGTAAAGAGAACTCCCGTCCCCTACGGTCAGCGTCCCCAGGCCATCTTTCACCAGGGTTCCGGGCGTACCCGTCAGCTTCCCAAGCGAAATCGCAAGCCCGTCCGTCGCGGAATGCGTCTTCGTGGCCGCATCATATTTCCCGGTGTGGACTGTCAGCGTCTTATCCGCGCTGCCCACACTGGCGGCCAGCGTGGTGCTCCAGCTGGCCGTACCGCCCAAGACCCCGGAGTTCAGGAGAACAACGCCGGGCGAAAGCTCCGCGTTGTTGGCTTGCGTGAGGCCGCCTGCGCCCAAATACAGACTGCCTCCGTTCAGGTTTAATCGTGCCTGTTTCCCGTTTGCGGGAGTCCCCGTCCAGCCGCTGCTGGCAGTTCCCATATCAAGTTTCTGCGCAATGACTGTCCCCCCTTCTTCAATATTCAGAATTCCCTTCCCGTCACGGGCAATTTGCAGAAAAGACGTCACATTCAGCAGGGACCCCCTGTTCACAGTGATCGTCGTGCGGTTGGAATTGGCAGCAGCGGAAGCATGCTCCCAGTGCCCGTAAAAACTGGCTACCGTCATCGTTGCCGTCATCTCAGAGGAACCAATGGAAACATTCGGGGCGGAATTGTTCCCGCCTCGGAATTGAGAACTTACGTTAATGTCGCCAACCAGGGTTATGGTACCGTCCTCAGCGTACAGGGTGGAAAAATCCCCGCCGTTGAGGATGGTATTGCCGCTGCCCGTAGAATGGATGTTCAAAGTCCCGCCGGCGTCATACACATTCAGAGTCCCGTTTCCGGCGTTGTTCAAAACACTGAAGGAAAGTTCACGAAACACCAGATCCGTCCCTTCTGACGCCATATTTTCAGAAGGGACAAGATACAGGGCTGTTTGCCTGCCGTCACCTGTGCCGACTTTCAAAGTCTTCACCGCGACAGATTTCACAAACTCCATATCAGCCGCCCCCTCCACGCTCAGGGTTCCATTCGCGCCGGTAATGGCATTGGTAACGTAAACGGGAGCTCCTTCAATACCGCCGCCATAATTGTAGGCGAGGGTATCCCCTGTGGTGCTCATGCTGAAATCGCCCGTCCCGGCGACGCCCTTGGTTGCCGTTGTCGCATAATCAATGGCGCGGCCGGAGCCAAAGCGAATGACGCCGCTTCCAGAGTTGTTCATGAGAACAGTCCCCGTGAAATCCGTCACGTTGCCCGTAAAGTCAATCTGTTTGTTGGTTGCGGAGCCGGCTTGGGAGAGCGTGCCGTTTCCCGTCACAGCCCCGGTAAAAGTCAGCGTTGAATTACTGCTGCCGTTGTAAAACCTCAACCCCCCGGACATATCCGCCCCTTCCCCTATCTGCACGGCCTGGGATACTGTTGGGGCACCTACAAACCATACCGCTGAAGTACCGGGGTCAGATAAATCAAAGATGATTTTTTCCGCAGCCGCGAAATGCTCGTTGCTCGTCAGTTCTCCGGGGTAGGAGTTGTTGGTGCTGAGCAATATGCCGTTATCACCTTCGCCTCGATCAGCGGAGCTGGCGACGGTCAGGGTATGCGTGGCTTCATCCCAAGAAAAATCAAAAGCCGCAGCGGCGGCTGAAGGGACCAATGCTATAGAGCAAAAGGAAGAGGCAGATGCGAATCCGGCAAGTAATGCGGAACGAAGTCTAAGAGGCAGATGCAGTTTCATACCAGGATTTTTGTATTTTATGCGAAAAAAAAGCCTCCTGTCAACAAGAAAGTATTCCATCACAAAAATACCTCTCTCCTGCCCGGACACTTTTATAAAAACTCATGTCAAACCTTTTTCAGTGATCCTTATTGCGAAGCAGAGAAAAAAGAGCCTCAGGCTGACAATACCACAATTCGTTAACAGCATGGCGGAGGAATTAAAGGCAACTGCGCCCGCCGACAAAAAACACTCCAAAACAAAAAAAACGACAACGAAACGCCCGGAGACATATCTTTCCTCCTTGCTCCCGGCTCTTTAAGTTGCTAAAATGCTCTAAGCAATTTTTTATCCTTTTCCCATGGCCATTTTTGGTTCCTCCAATTTATCCGACTCAGGTGATCTGTTGATTTTCAACAAAGTATCTTATAAAACCCTGCTGATGTTCGAAAAAGAACTGGGCAGGGACCGCATGACCTACCTGGTGGAAGAAGGTCTCCCCCCGGATACGGCCACCGCCTCCCATCTGGAATCCACTAAAGCGGACGGCATCCTGTTCCAGGCCGGAGGCAGCGACCCTGTCGCACTACGTTCCGCCATCATGGAACGCATTAACGAAGGCAGAAGAGTAGTATTTCTACCCGGTCCCGTCTCCCATGTGAAAGGTTCCATCAGCCAAATTCCTCCGCGGGTCATCAAGGCCCTGGAAGCCCTGCATATCTCCCCCGTACCGGTCTATGCCGGTTTTTACACGAACTCCGTGCTGGATGCGGAGGCCGATACGGACGCCCAGGCGGACATCCAGATACATATTCTCCCCAAACTGGCCCCCGGGGCCGAGATGGCAGCACGCCTGACCTCCGCGTGGCTGGAATGTTCCGCCCAGGCATACGCCACGCTGCCTCAGCTCCACGGTTCCCTGTCCGCCCTCCTTTTCCGCAGCCTCAGACTTCATTCCGATTGCCGGGTCATCGACGGCATTGACGACACTACGCTGACTTACGGCCAGCTACTGGCCATTTCCGTAGCCTTTGCCAAGAGGTTGAAAAAAATTACCTCGAATCGCCGGGTCGGCATCATTCTTCCGCCGGGCAAGGGAGCGGCCATAGCCAATCTGGGCTGCCTGTTCGCCGGGAAAACACCGGTGAATTTCAATTATTCCGCCTCGGAAGGAGCCTTTGCCAGCTCTGTAAAGCAATCCGGCGTGGACTGGTTTATTACTGCGGATACCTTCATGCGAAAGCTCCAGAATTTCCCGTGGCCCCCCCAGCGGGATCTGATCCTCATGGAGCGGGAAATTCCCCTGCTTAAAGGTTCCGCCAAACGCTGGGGCCTCGCCATCAAATTCCTGACAGCGGGGTTCATGATTAAAAAACTGGGGCTGGACGCACCTACAGGCGCGGACGAAGCCGTGCTGATGTTCACTTCCGGCTCTTCCGGGGAACCCAAGGGCGTGCCGCTGACCCACCACAACCTTCTTTCCAACATCTCTCAATGTTCCTCCCGCATTACGCTGGAACCGCAAAGCAGGTTTCTGGGAAGCCTGCCCGTATTCCACTGCTTCGGCATCACCATCGGGCTATGGTATCCGATGATCGGCGGGTACGACATGGTCACCTATCCATCCCCTCTTGAGGCCAAACGGCTGGGAGCCCTTATCAAGCAGTACGGAATCAGTCTGGTAGTCACCACGCCCACCTTCCTGCGCGGTTTCATGAAACGCTGCGAACCGGACACCTTTAAAACCGTCCGCTACCTGATCGTTGGCGCGGAAAAACTGCCGGAAGACCTTTCCGCCGCTTTCCGGGAAAAATTCGGCATCATTCCATGCGAAGGCTACGGCCTGACGGAAGCCTCTCCCGTCTGTTCCGTCAACTTCATTGACCCGGCGCCATCCAATGCCGCCGGAGACTTCATTCCCGGCATGAAAAAGAGTTCCGTAGGAGCCCTCCTTCCCGGAATCGCCATACGCATCACCAGCCCTCACACGGGACGCGTGGTTCCCATCACTACTTCCGGCATGATCTGGCTGAAAGGACCGAACATCTTTCCCGGCTATCTGGGCGGTCCGGAGACGGATCGCGATATTTTCGTGGACGGCTGGCTAAAAACCGGAGACATAGGTTCCGCAGACGAATTCGGCTTCCTGAAGATTGAAGGACGCATTTCCCGCTTTTCCAAAATAGGCGGGGAAATGGTGCCTCATGAAGCCCTGGAAGCAGCCATTATGAACATTTGGAATCTGGATCCGGCGGACGAAGAACGGCGGATAGCCGTCGTCACCATTCCGGACCCCGTAAAAGGGGAGGCCGTAGCCCTGCTCACCACCCTGGTGACGGATTACGTGCACCAGGCGCGCACCCTCATCAGGCACGGCCTGATTGACCAGGGGCTGCCGGCCCTCTGGTGCCCCAAGGAGATTATTCCCGTAGAACGCATCCCGGTGCTCCCATCCGGCAAGCTGGATATCAAGCAATGCAGGATGCTAGCGTATGAAGCGCTGAACATCCCCTTTGAACCGTAATTTATGGAATTCCCGGAGGAAACGCCCGCCGCGCCCAAACCCATCACAGTCAAACAGCTCGTTTACCGCCTGAGAGACACGGTCAGCATCGCTGTGGGCACCCAGTGGGTGGTGGGAGAACTGAGCAACGTCAAGCATCACACCAGCGGCCACGTTTATTTCACCCTGAAGGAACAGGGAGCGGAAATTTTCTGCGCCTTTTTCAAGGCAGCGGCTTCCAAATGCCCCATACGGCTCCAGGAAGGGATGAAAGTCCATGTCCTGGGCAGCGCCACCGTATACCCGGACCGGGGGCAACTCCAGCTGGTCATCAGGCAGGTAAAAGCTGCAGGACAGGGAGATTTGCAGACTCGCTTTTTGGAGTTGAAAGCCAAACTCCAGCGCGAGGGGTTGTTTGACGCGGAACACAAAAAGAAAATTCCCACGTTCCCCCGCGCCATCGGCATCGTCACCTCCCCCACCGGCGCCGTCATCCAGGACATACGGCACGTATTGGAACGCCGCGCCCCGTGGGTGAAGGCTTATCTGCTGCCCGTACGCGTGCAGGGGGCAGGAGCGGAGCACGAAATAGCCGCAGCCGTGCGCGCTTGGTCCGGAGCGCCCTTCAACGGTCTCCCGCCCGTGGACGTGCTCATTGTAGGACGCGGAGGCGGCTCCATTGAGGATTTGTGGAATTTCAATGAGGAAACGGTGGCGCGCGCCATTTACGAATGTACCGTTCCCGTGATTTCCGCAGTGGGTCATGATACGGACTTCACCATTGCCGATTTTGCGGCGGATCTGCGCGCACCCACTCCCACCGCAGCCGCAGAACTGGCCACACCGGACGGCCCTGAATGGCTCCGCAAGCTGTCCAGAATGGAACAGGCTCTTCATGCATCCGCTCGGCATTCCCTCTTGCGTTCCAAGCTGAAACTGGATGTTTACCTGCGGGGGAAGCTGTTGGATGCGTATTCCCTGCTCTCTCCTTATTCCCAGCGCCTGGACGATATGGAAGAAACCCTGCAGAATGCCGCAACCACGAGAGTTTTTCATAACACGCTGCATATTAACAAACTGGAACATCAGCTGCAAATGCGCCACCCCGCCCACAGGAACCGGGAGCGCACACAGCTTCTGGCTTCCCTTCAGGCCGGTTTATCCCATGCAGCCGCCTCCCGCATGACGGATTTATCTTCACAACTCACTCTTATTCAAGCACGTCTTGAAGCACACAGCCCGGAACAGACCCTGCGCCGCGGATATGCCCTGGTAGAAAACCAGGATAAGCAGCTTATCCGGCAGACAAACCAGGTGCATGCAGGGGAAAAATTGAAAATCCGTGTTTCCGACGGTTGTTTTTATGTCAGGGATGACACGCCACAATAACCTGTCCACAAGCATCTAGTAGTGCATTTTTTGCACTCAATCTAACAAAGTGTGTTTTTTCTGGATTTTACAGGAAATGGAACCTATTCTAATAGAAGCTTATCACTGCTTCTATCACCCGGTCCCATAACTTCTGTTCATATGCCTTGTAAAAACATCACCCGTTACACTTACGAAACAACGGCCTTTCAGGGCTATCGGTTGGCGATCTGTAAGAACAAGCGTTTATTCACCCGTTATTTCTCCGATTCTCAATACGGGGGCGCTGACGCAGCGCTTCAGGAAGCCATGAGGGTGAGAGATAATATTTTCAAACTTTTCGAACAGGGCAACCTTACGGTTAGCCAAATTTTCGCAAAATATACTGTGCGCTCCCGCCGTCAATCCGCAGCTGACCGCCGTGAAAAAATGGTTCATGGAAAAAGGGCTCTCAGCCATGTAAGGCAGAAAGCCAAAGTCCGCAGCTGAAGGTTCCGCAGAAGCTGTTTTTCAGCTCTGCTTGAGAGTATGGAGCATACCGGAAACGTTACATTTGCCCCAAAAAGAGGCATATAGTTTGTTGAGGGCCTAAAATCCATTTTTTCTCTCCGGAATGCCGGGTACCCGTCGATACAGGGAAACGGAACCTGTGCCAAAGCTCTTTGATGACGCCAAGGGATATTAAAACGGCACATTTCCTTAAAAAGCCCCTTCAGCCTCACGCAGCTGACCGCAGGTATCCCGCTTTGGTCAAGCTCCCGACCGGAGCCTCTGGGAACTCTGAGCCCCTCCGGCATCTGCCAATGGAGAACTTTGCCTTTCCAAAAAAGGAACGGCCTAACTGAAGGAAGGGGTCTGCTATCTGCGGCGTCGGCGCGAAGCAGGCCTCTCCGGTTCTTCAGCCGGCACCTCTCCTATCTTCCCCAGCACCCTGCGGGCCTCTGTGGTTCGTTTTTGCTTGAGGCACACACCAGCCCAGTTGCGGTGAATTTCATTGTAAAGCTCTCCCAACTGGATGGAGGCCAGATTGTTCCGGAGTTTTTCCTTATCTTCCGGAGTCAACGCATCCCACTCCGCAATCAACTTTCCATATTGGGACTCCGACAGAGCCCATTGTTCCCTGCCGGCGCTTATCTCCGCCTGAAGATTCAGAATGACCGGCTGAAGAGCCTGAACAAACGTGGTATTTTCACGAGCCACTTTCATTGCCTGCTCCAGATACTTCACCGCCTGATCGTAATCCCGCGCCTTCAGGAAAGCTGCGGCAACATTCACATCTTCATAAGCCCGTTTCACCAAAGCCTCTGCCTGGCTGTATTTTTCAAGCTGGGACCGCATGGACGCAATATCCTGGCTCAGGCTGGAGCCGCTCAAAATACGGGGAGCATCCACGCCAAGCGTCATGGCTGCCCCTTCTGCACGGGACAGCAGGCGGGAGGCCTCTCTCAAATCCCCCATCTGCATCCTTACCCGTGCCAAGGCAAGCATTGTCTCCGGCGTGCAGTCCATCTCCGTTTCAGCTGCACGGAAGCAAATCAGGGCCGCTTCCAGCTGGTCGGCCATGGTCTTCAATTCCTCCTGGGAATACTTCCGGCGCGTGTTCAGCGGCATCTTCAATTCATTCAGAATAATGCGGCCCATGTCCGGATTGGCGGTCAGGCGGAATTTAGTAAGAAGCTCCCGTGCAATCGCACTCCCTGTGCCACCGGGCAACCCGGTGGTCTTGTCTGGCAGGGTATCCTGAAGCAACAGGATTTTCACCATGCTCTTCACATCCTCCGGCTTATTCAGCATGCTCCTCATGACAGGAGAAACAGCCTGCTTGCACAACGCGGAAAAACGCTCAAACCTAGCCTGGTCGTACGCATAATGGATTAATGGCTCCAAGCACGCTAAACGGATGGAAACCTGGTCTTCCGGCGTATTTTTCAAAATCACTTCATAAAGCTTTTCCGCCACAGCATCATGCTTGCGGCGGGCGAATTCCCGCGCCCAGTTCAGGCTGACGCCCAGAAGGCGGGTATGGTCCTCCGCCGCCATGGAGGAGGAAGCAGCCAGCTTTTTTTCCAGAAGAGCAGCCAGCATAGGTTCGGATTCTTTCAGCATGCCGCGCCGGTCCATTTCCACCGCCAGAAGCCATGCAAAGGAATCTCTGGCTTCGGGAGAATTCATCCATTCCACCTGCTTGTCCACGGAAGATGCCATCTGCGCCAGCTCTGCATCGGAACCGTTCCATGAAGCCAGCATATCCTGCAAATGCCCCATGGCCTGCGTCTGGCTGTGCACTTCATGGATGGTCGGCTTGAACCACCCTTCTATCGTAGGCCAGTACTGGATATAGCCGAACCAGAGTCCTCCCAGGAGGATCAAAAAGAGGACCGGCTTCCAATAAGACTTTTTCTTGCGTGCGGGGCGGTAGGGCTTACTGGAAAAATGGCGCTCGGAACTCATGCAGGCATTGAGCCAAAAAGACGGCACAAATCAAGCAAAATAAACGCCTCGCAACGTCTTACGAAGCCCCTCGCATCCTACCTCCGTGAAGATCTGGAGTTCACGGAGGGCCTGCGCCCGGGGGATGCCATGCGCACCCGGGGAAAACCGGATTCCTTCCAGCAGTCATCCGCTTTCTCCTTCATGCCCAGTTCGTCATAACAGCGTCCAAGCTGTTTGTAATTCTCCGACCTCTGTTCCCCTTCCAGCATGGGAAGAACCGCCTCAAAAGCCTCTGCCGCCTCCTTCCATTGTTCTCCGTCACACAGAGCGTACGCCTTACATAAATAAGACTGAACCAGCAAATCCCTGCGTTCCGCCCCCTCCACGCATTTCAGCAGGGAATCCACCGCTCCGGCATAGGCAATCAGGGCGCCCTCCCTGTCCCCCGCCATATCGCTGGCAAGCCCCAGGGAATAATATACGCGGCCCAGGGACAGAAGATCCGAGGCGAAATGGGACTTCCGCAACTGAAGAGCCTTTTCCAGGTTCTCCCTGGCCTTGCCCCCCTCCCCGGCATCCAGCCATGCCTTGCCCAGCCCTTCGCGGGACTGGGCGGAAATGACGGGAGAAGCCGAGCTGTTGGCAATGGCCTTTAAAAAATCCGCCCGGGCTTCCGGAGAGGCCTTGCGCAAGATGTTGACCCACCCCCTCTGATCATACAACCCGGCCCAAAAGGCATGGTCCGCCGGCAGCACGCCGCGGGCAGCGCCTTCCGCCTGGTAAAGATAAGCCAAGGCCTCCTCATAATTCCCCCGCTCCGTAGAAATACGGGCCAGGCCGCGCAGGGCATTGAGGCAGTCGTTCAACAGGTAAGAGGCATTTTCCGAACCGGAAAGGCCCTTTAAAAACAATTCCCGTGCCTCATCCTTCCTGCCGGCTTCCAGCATGGCCTCTCCCATGCTGATGCTGGCCAGGGCCAGGTCTCCAGTGGTCTTGTCCGGCTGAGAACAAAGAGCCAGAGCCTTCTTGAAATACTCGCGCGATTCCGGAATGCGTCCCGTAGTACGTGCCAGCCTTCCCTGGGCGGCTAAAAGCCTGGACCTGACAGGGAGGGCATCCGGCCCCAGATGTGCAGCGGCATCCACCGCACGCTGGAGCAACATATTAGCCTGTTCATTCCTGTTCAGCATCTGGTCAATGGAACTCATGGTCTGGAGCGTCCGCACCAGCGGCTCAGCCATTCCTTCCTTCTCATATCCCTCCTCAGCGGTTTTCAAATAATCGTAGGCGGAAGTGTACTGGTGCTCCGCCAACAGAGCCTTTGCCACGGCATCCGCACGGGGAGCCCATACCTGATAGCGCCCGGCGGCGTATCCGGCGTCAATTAATTCCCTGGCCGCAGGAAGAGCAGGAACGACGCCACCCCGGCTAATCAGCTCCCGAGTGAGGCCCCAGGCCGTTTCTGTCCGCAGTTCCGGATCCCTGATCCATGCAAGGCGTTCCTCCCGGTTGTCCAGAATGCCGGCCAGGCTCTCGCGCGAAGCAAAAACATCCGCCATGAAGCGGGACAAATTCTGCATGGCCTTTTCATCGCTTTTCTGCACCACCACCGGCGGAGTAGTCAGCATCCCTTCATCATAGCCGATGCGGTACGCCATGTGGTACGTCAGGAACTCCAGCAGCATCACAAGCACGCACAAGCACAGGGCAATCAGCCACTTGGTACGCGGAGACAGAGGGGGCAAAGGAGAAGACGCCTGCATAACAAGTGCATAACGTTACCGGGCGTTCCCCGAATTTCAAGCTTTTTGCTCGGGGAGAACTCCTCTGCCGTTCCTGAAAGTGGATAAAAAAGAACCTTCAACAGTCTGCCGGCCGTCACTGGGAACCGGCTCAAAAGAACCCTCCCTCCCGTTTTTCCGACCATGGAAATCCCCATAATTCTGCCGGGGACTTCCGCCGCACCGGATGCCCCCTTCCTCATCCATCCCTGCGCTTTCGTTCGGACGCGCGGTACAACTGCCAGGCATTCCATAAATTATGCCACAGTACATAAAACGTGGGGCCCAGAGCGGCAATGGGGCTGGCATACGTCAAAGCCAGATAAATGGACAGGGTGGTATTCTTCTGCCCTAATGCCTGGCTGCACTCCGCAGCGCGCGTGTGTCCCCCCAGCAAATATCCCAACCCGAAATTGACCCCGCAAACCAGCAGGGCAATCACGCCAATCTGTTCCAAAACACGTTCCGAAATGCCCTCACGGGAGGAAATATCATAAGAGGCGTTTGCGGCTATCAAAACCAGAATCACCACCCAAATGCCAAAAGTGACGTCTTTCAACTTCCTGGGCCACGCGATGGCGCGAGGATAAAAGCGCCGCGCCGCTAATGCCAGAGCCAGGGGAAGTAACATTACCAAGGAAATATTCTGGGCCACGTTCAGATAAATCTCAAAACCGCCCCGCCCAACAACCGCCGGCAGGATGAAAGGCAGCAAGGTGCAGATAATACCGTTAATTAGCAAAAGGGCGGTCAGCATAAACTCCACGCTGCCTCCCAGCAGCCCCATCACCACGGGAGCCGCCGTGGCTGTAGGCATGATGCCTACGAAAAAAGCGGCCTGTGCCAGATACCCATCCCCAAAAACAAGGCGGCACACACCCCATGCCGCCAGGGCGACCATCAGATTAGCCCCCGTCAGGAGCCAGTGAGCCCGTTCCGGCTTCATTCGTTTGAAGCGGATGCCCAGAAAGGTTACAAACAGCATTACTACCAGCATCCACTTGAATGTCCAGCTGTACACATGCAGGCCGGGCATCATGTACCCCGCGATGAAGGCCGCCACAATGGCAAACGTGCGGATGAGGGACTTGAACATGAGGAATACGGTGAAACGATTACGCGGGATTTCCGAGCAAATGGATGAAACCGCCCATCCGATGAGCGTTCCATCCCGACAAATCTCGCAAACGGGTCGGCAAGCCGACTACCATGCTCTCAGCAACGGCCCCCACTCCACCCCCATGATGCCGGGAAACGCCCATATAGCCATGTCCGGCAACAAGGAGATCTTCTGCAACGGGCAACCGTTCCCTGATTCCCTGCTGTTGCATCATGGAGAGCATTGAGGAAAATTCCGGGATTACCGGTTCACGCGGGCGGCGCGAACCTGAATGGAGTGGTTGTGGGCGTCCAGCCCCTCCACCCGGGCAAACTCCGCCACATACGGGGCGGAGTTCAGCACGGCATCCCGGTCCATGCGCACCACGCTGGTGCGGCGCTGGAACTGGTCCGCCCGCAAGCCGGAAAAAGACTTGCCGGCGCCGCCGGTAGGCAGCGTATGGCTGGGACCCGCCAGAAAATCCCCGCAGGCTACAGTAGAAAGGGAGCCTGCGTAAATGGCGCCCGCCGTCCTGATGCCATTAAGTACGGCCTCTTCATCCCGAGTGACAAGCACCAAATGCTCCGGCGCAAAGGCATTAACCAGTTCCACCCCTTCCTGAATGGAAGAAACCAGAAAACCGTAGGCATGCTTGTCCAGCACCTCCCGGATGATGGATCCGCGGCTCAGCAGGGCGGCCTGGCGTTCCACTTCCGCATCCACCTGCTCCAATAACGCCTCTGATGTAGTGACAAAAACAACTACGCTGTCCGGGCCATGCTCGCCCTGCGCCAGCAGGTCGGCAGCCAGAAACTCTGCATCCGCAGTATCATCCGCCAGCACCATTACTTCACTGGGTCCGGGCAGCAAATCAATGGCAACAGCCCCCACCAACTGGCGTTTGGCCTCCACCACAAAACGGTTGCCGGGACCAAAAATCTTTTCCACCGGTTTCACGCTCTCCGTCCCCAGTGCAAGGGCGGCTATCGCCTGAGCGCCCCCTATCTTGACAATTTCCGTCGCGCCGGAGGCTTTCAGCGCATACAAAAGTGCGGGATTCACCCGGCCGTCCGGCCCGCAGGGCGTAGCGGCCACAATCTCCCGCACGCCGGCGGCCTGAGCAAAACCGCCCGTCATGATGGAAGTGGATACCAGGGGCGCTTTCCCTCCGGGAATATAAATGCCCACACGGTCGTACGGAAGGAACCGCTCCGCCACCTCCACGCCCTGCGCATTTACGCCGGACCAGTCCTGCCTGCGGCTGCGGTCTGAAAAATAATGGATATTTGCCAGAGAGACGGCAATGGCCTCCTTCACACTCCCCTCCACCATGGCCTCCGCTTCCGCCAGCTCTGCCTCCGTCACGAACAGGGAGGAAGAATCAAGATGTACCTTGTCAAATCTGGAGGCATAGTCAAAAAGGGCTTCATCCCCGCGCGCGGAAACATCCCGGATAATAGCGTTCACGGTATCCCTTACGGAATCCTCCGGGAGGGCGCGGCGGTTCATCCGGCGCTTCATTTCGTCAAAGCAGGTATCGGAAGGACGGTAAATTTTCATAAAAAGTCTCTACAGAAAAACGGGAAGGAAGTTTCCCAATCTTTAAGCACGCAGTCAAGCCTTCTGTCCTCTTTGATTTCCAACAGGGCTTCACGGCACCTCCGGACAAAAAATCAAAAGACCAAACCATTCTCCCTTGACCGACATCAAAAATAGTCCTAGCCTTTCTTCCGCAAACATTTGGCCAAACGGCCCACTGTCATGAACATTCACGAATATCAAGCAAAACAACTCTTTGAGCGTTTTGGCGTGGCTACCCCCAAGGGCATTGCCGCCGCCACAGCTCAGGAAGCAGCACAAACAGCCCGGAACATGGGCCTCTCCCAATACGTAGTTAAGGCACAGGTACACGCTGGCGGCCGTGGTAAAGGCACCTTCAAAAACGGTTTTAAGGGAGGCGTCCACGTCGTCAAGTCCGTGGAGGAAGTGGAAGAAGTCGCCGGCAAGATGCTTAACCAGGTTCTGGTCACCAAGCAAACCGGGGAAACCGGCAAGCTGGTCAGCAAAATCATGGTGGCGGAAGCCGTGGATCTCAAAAAGGAATGCTACTTCGCCATTCTTCAGGACCGCGCCCGGGAATGCCCCGTTATCGTGGCCAGTACGGAAGGCGGCATGGACATTGAAGAAGTGGCTGCCACCCGCCCGGAAGCCATTATCCGCGAACACATTAATCCGGCGCTGGGCATCCTGCCTTTCCAGGCTCTCAAAATCGCCGTGGCGCTGGGACTGACCGGCCCCCTGCTCCGCCAGGCCACCAAGCTTATCACCAACGTTTACAAGCTTTTCACCGCTCTGGACTGCTCCCTGGTGGAAATCAACCCCCTGGTAGTCACCACGGATGACCGCGTGTGTGCCCTGGACGCCAAATTCAATTTTGACGACAACGCCCTGTATCGCCACCCGGAAATCATGGAAATGCGGGATGAAACGGAAGAAGACCCCCGTGAAGTGGAAGCCGGCAAGTACGACCTGAACTACATCGGCCTGGACGGCAACATTGGCTGCATGGTGAACGGCGCCGGCCTGGCCATGGCCACGATGGACATCATCAAATACTACGGCGGAGAACCCGCCAACTTCCTGGACGTAGGCGGTTCCGCCACGGAGGAAATGGTAACTAATGCGTTCCGCATCCTCACCAGCGACAAGAATGTGAAGGCCCTTCTGGTCAATATCTTCGGCGGCATCATGCGCTGTGACGTCATCGCCCAGGGCATTGTGGCCGCGGCGAAAAACATCGATATGAAAATCCCGCTCGTCGTCCGCCTGGAAGGCACCAACGTGGAAATCGGCAAGAAAATCCTTGCAGACAGCGGCATCGCCATCATCCCTGCCGACAACCTGGACGAAGCCGCCCAGAAAGCGGTGGCAGCAGTCAAATAATCCTCACTATTTATTACGACAATGACATCTCTCATTGACAAGAACACTCGTCTGGTCGTGCAAGGCATCACCGGCAGCGCCGGCGCATTCCACGCCAAAAACTGCATGGACTTCGGCACCAACGTCGTCGCCGGCGTGACCCCCGGCAAGGGCGGCCAGCTCTTTGAAGGCAAGGTCCCCGTCTTCGATACTGTAGCGGAAGCCAAAAAGGCCACGGACTGCAACGCCTCCATGATTTTTGTTCCCCCGCCCTTCGCTGCGGACGCCATCATGGAAGCCGCGGACGCGGGCGTGAAGCTCATCGTCTGCATCACGGAAGGTATTCCTGTGCAGGACATGCAGAAGGTGAAAACTTTCCTGAAGGACAAGGACGTGACCCTCATCGGCCCGAACTGCCCCGGAATTGTCAATCCTTCCGCCAACTGCAAGATCGGCATCATGCCGGCCTACATCTTCAAACCCGGCAGAATCGGTATTGTCTCCCGTTCCGGAACGCTTACCTATGAAGCCGTCTGGCAGGTTACCAACATGGGCCTTGGCCAGAGCATGTGCATCGGCATCGGCGGCGACCCTGTCCATGGCATGACCCAGCAACAGGCCGTGCAATTCTTCACGGAAGACCCGAACACGGACGCCTTCATCATGATTGGCGAAATCGGCGGTTCTGAAGAAGAAGAAGCTGCTGAATGGATCAAGAACAACTGCAAAAAACCTGTTGCCGCGTTCATCGCAGGAGCCACGGCGCCCAAGGGCCGCCGCATGGGCCATGCAGGAGCCATCGTTGCCGGAGGCAAAGGTACTGCCGCCGCTAAGCAGGAAGCCTTGAAGAACGCCGGTATTGTGGTTGCCAAGACACCGGCTCAGATGGGAGCTGCCCTGGCGGAAGCCATGAAAAACAAGGGGATGTAACCTCCCTCTTTTTCACCTTTTCATATCCAGCGCCTTCCCTTGCCGGAAGGCGCTTTTTTCATGATAAAACGGAGTTGATTACATCACTCGGATTTTATCTGAATTGCAACGGAGACTATTCCCTCCGCTTAGTGGGCGAACCCTCTGTAAAAGACATATTCTTATTTTGTTCTTCACAAAGGGCATTAACATTCTTTATTCGATATTTCCGTTGATAGTTAACACATTGAACTTAATAACCCATACCCACGGATTCAGTTCAGCGGAACCGGTTCCCTTTATTTTTTCCCACAAGGAGAAGAAAGATAACCGGGCAAAAGCCAACCCCGCAGATTTTCCCGAGTAATCCCTCCATAAACAGGCATCCGTTTCTTCATCGTGCCAAACGCATTCAATGCCCTCCATCCGTGCATCGTTCGTCGTAATGTCCAAAAGCCGCTCAACTCTGATTTCCGTAATTTCCAGTAAAATCCGGGAAGCCCAACGCGGCATGTGGATCGAAGGAATAAACTGCCTGCGGGCATTTTTTGATATCCATCCGTCTGGATATGACATTGGCAAACAAACGCCATCAGCAGAATAAAGCCATCCAGAACGGCTATTATGGCAAATCTCCTCCTGCACCCACAAACGGTCGCCAACTTTCCCGTAGGGACATTCAATCCACGGGATAAAAATATCTGAAAACTTTCCGCTTCCTTCCTCGAAAACAGCCAGCCACGAGCCGGACTCTTCTATAAATTCCTGAATCTCCCACCCTCTTTCTTTCAAAGCTTCAGGGAGATCATTAAACTGGTTCAGGCCGCACGTGCGGCGGGTTTGATTTTTGTGCTCGCCGGGAGTGCTGTATTCCTGCAGCAATGCCCGAATCATATCTGCTTCAAATTGGATAGGATGTTCTTTAATATTGTTATTCATGGTCTTGACCATTGATAACACCAGATTATTCCAAAATCCGTTAAATCCTCCGCAGATTAAAAAAAGACAGAGCCCATTCTGGAGTGGCTGTTCCATACTTTCCCACACATCCTGAAGCTGTTAACATATCCGATGCGGCCGTGAACCACTCCGAGACCGGCGCATGAACCACATTCGTGTCCATTCAATTCCGGGCACTCTCCACTTTTACCAGCCACGGCAGTTTTATCCTGTCCATCTCCTGCAACAACTAACTTACATTCAAAAATTTATATCATCATTCACACACACACAAATACCCTCAGGGACAGCCTCCAGTCCAGACCTTTTTCCAAATGCACCTATAATTATCCTGATGCCTATAATAAGGATATTAGAAAAAACGCTGGCTATACATCCTAACCGGCGTTTTTGGCCTAAGTTATTCAATTTCAAATGAAAAAATAAAAAACTAAAATAAGACAATCAGACCAGCAAATAATTCCCCAGCATCTAATCCCCTGGTTTGCAAAGAAAAAGAGCCTAAACCGTTAAAGTGCAGGCTCTTAAAAAAAGAAAGGTTTTGGCGGAGCGGGAGGGATTCGAACCCTCGGTACCGGTTTTGCCAGTACGTTCCTTTAGCAAAGGAGTGCTTTCAGCCTCTCAGCCACCGCTCCGTCTTGGGTAATGTGTGGAAAGGAGACTACACGCTTCCCAAAATGAAGTCAATACATAAATAATACAGTCAAAAATATTGATCAGGCAATCTTCTCGATCCTACTGGATCGGGATAGACAGCCATCCATTTGATTGTTCCATGAGGGCAGGAAAACAACCTTCTGGAAAGAGTCAAAATATCCACAACTTGATGTTGATGAACAATTTATTCAAACAAATACGCATTTTCCCGGCAAATATATTCGCAAAGTATGGAACATTTTTTCCGTAATTCATGAAAAATAGTTCCTCAGTTCAGCATGAACACCACGTTCCAGAGACGGCGTACGCCTGATTGGAGCAAATCGGAAAGACAAATTCACACCCCGCAATGCTCGGCAATGACTTCCAGGAAATCATCCAAGTAACGAGCAGCTTTCTGCTCTCCAATGCCGTGAACGTTCATAGCACCACGGCGGGTGGTAGGTTTCAACCTGGCCAAACCTTCCAGTGTAGAATTATGAAACACGGCATAAGCCGGAATCCCGGCTTCCCGTGCCAGTTCATTCCTCAGCTCCTTCAACTTCAAAAACAAATCCTCGTCAAACTCTCCCAGGGCAGCCAAATTTCCCGTAGACCGAACTCTGGCCTGCTCCATAGATACGGATATTTTTCCCCGGCGGGCAAAAGGCCAAACCAAAGATGCCTTCTTGCGCCCCATCATCACTTCATTTCCTTTCGGACTCAGGGTAATCAGGGGACGGTCCGCCTCCCCGCTCATTCTGGTCAATCCCGCCATCTGCATGGCACGGAACAACTGGCGGATATCGTCCTCACTCCATCGGGAAAGGATGCCATAAGTACTCAGCCGGACCAGGGATGTTCTTAACAACTCCTGGGTTTTCGCCCCTTTGAGCATCTGGATGATTTTCGTCCTGCCCCACCTTCCCTGCCAGGAACCATCAGCCAAACGCACGGATGCGCGCGCAATCCCGCTCAACGCCTGCCGCACCACCAAAGTCTCTTCTTCTCCCAGGGATTGGCCTTCCTCAACGCCCAGGGCCAGGCACTGGTCGCAGCGGCCGCACGGCACTCCATCTTCCTCCCCGAAATAATTCAAAATCCATTGCTGACGGCAGCCGGAGGAATAAGCGAACTCCGTCATTGCCTTCAGTTTTTCCCGGTCCCTCACTTCCTTTTCCCGCAGGGCATCTTCATCCAGAGGAATCTTCAAGCCGCTTACGGAAGGATCCGTCACTCTGGTAAGCTTCACGCGTTGTCCCGGAACGTCATGACGGCTGATCGCTCCATTGCGTATAAGAACGGATAAAGCAGCTCCCACCTGCATGGCATTGCGGCATTTGAGACGCTCCGCCATTTCCTCCAGAGACCACATGACATCGTGGGTTTCTGCGCTGCAATGCTTTCTGAGCAACTCGTACAGCTCCACAATCAATGGAATTCCCGGATTCACTCCTTCAATAAAAAATTCCTGGGTCCGCAAATCCGCATGGTTGAACAAAAGTTCGCAATAAGCCTCCTCCCCGTCTCGTCCGGCTCGGCCGGCCTCCTGATAATAGGCCTCCACACTGCCGGGAATCTCAAAATGGGCAACAAACCTGACGTCCGCACGGTCAATGCCCATTCCAAAAGCATTCGTGGCAATAACAATATCCGCATGGCGGTTCATGAAAGCGTTCTGGGCTTCCTCTCTCTGTTCATCCGTCATGCCTGCGTGATAGGCTGTCACGCTCAATCCAAAATCGGAAAGAGCCTCATATACCTGCTCCACTTTTTTGCGGGTGGAGCAATAAATAATACCCGTCTTGTAACGCTTCACCAATTCGTACAGCCTCTTGTATTTGTCTTTGTGCGTATCGCACGCAGTAATGCGGAAATGCAGGTTTTCCCGCGCAAACCCTCGTACGATCGTCACCGGATCATCCAGCCCCAAATGTTTCAGAATATCTTCCCGCACCCGCGGAGTAGCTGTGGCGGTCAGAGCAGCCACCTGAGGCCGCCCCATCATTTCAACAGCTTTTCCCAGCTTCAGATAATCCGGACGGAAATCGTGCCCCCACTGGCTCAGGCAATGCGCTTCATCCACAGCCACCATATTTACATCCACCTCCGCCAGAGCATGCATGAACCCTTCATGACCAAAACGTTCAGGAGCCACATATACCAGCTTGAACGCTCCCCTTTTCATTCCTTCCAAACGTTCCTTTTGCTCAGGAAAACTCAGGGAGCTGTTAATCATGGTGGCGGGAATCCCTCTGGCGACAAGAGCATCCACCTGATCTTTCATTAAAGCGATTAGAGGACTGACAACCAGGCAAACCCCGGCCCGGCACAAGGAGGGAAGCTGGTAACACAGGGATTTTCCTCCTCCCGTGGGCATCACGACCAATACATTGCGGCCTTCCATAATGGAAGCCACCACTTGATCCTGGCCCTCCCTCAAGCCGGAAAAGCCGAAGTACTTCTTCAATGCCTCCATCGGCGACCTGATCACCTTGAACTCGCTCATTTTCTCCGTTTAGTGTGCCACAGGCCATTCCATGGCGCAACGCCTTTCCCCTTTTTCTCCACCCCTCAATTAACGGTTCTTTTTCTGAAAATTTATTCTCCCAAAAAGAGAAAAATGAATTTTTTTCTCAAATCATCTTACAAACATCTTGACTTTCCCGAAGAAAAATCTATATTTCCTTCACCGCTTACGCGGTACACGACGCAAGTCAAAGCGCCCGTAGCTCAATTGGATAGAGCGTCTGACTACGGATCAGAAGGTTTGGGGTTCGAATCCCTACGGGCGTGCCACTTGCATCACTGCCAGCAAATAAAATGATTCCTGCCTGAACGTCACGGCGGGATTTTTTGTCTCTACTGGTAAATACATATGGGGGCGCCATGGTTTCGACTGGAAGTCTGCGGTGCTGGCTGCATGTGAAGGTTAATCGGCTGGCCTTCTAAAAAGCCGATTAAAAAAATAAATGCAGAGTCTAACGACCTTGCTCTGGCTGCCTAATTAGTTCAGCCGCGTCAGAACCTCAACGCCTGCTAGAGGGGACGACGAAGACACAGCAGGCTGGTGCAATGCGGGGTTGCCGCGCAACGCACGAGACTTCCACAGGCAACTAGCGAGCTTGCCTAGTTGACGCATAGCGAAGCAGCCGCGAAAGCAGCAATATGCGTCTGAACATGGAGATGCCGTCATCAATGGCCTTCAGGACACGGGTTCGACTCCCGTCGCCTCCACCATTTCAAAACAACCGCAAGCGTTTGAAATAGAATGTTTGCGGTTGTTGTTTTTATAGAACCGCAGTACATGATAACGGCTTTTAGAAACAATGTACTGTATTTTTAAAGCCGCATGACGATACTCCATCCAAGTTTTCCGATAAACATCAGAGCATAAGGGAATCTGCAATTTTTGAGGCATCACGACAGACCAGGCCCTTCCTGTTCCCAACGTTGACCAAGAACTGCTTTACGTCACTCATGGGGTTACTGTCATTGATTCCCTGTTTTTGATCCGCTCCTGCCTGGGAGGAACATCTTTTCCATTTAAAACTGTTGCAATGCATCGACAAATCCGGAAACGCCTTGTCTGGAAAAAAACACTGCATCACATATCCCCCAGTCTGCCGCAATCATGCAGTCAGTCCAACAATCTTATTTGCTGATATCCTTATTATTTTCTGATGGTAAAATACTTGAAAAACGATATGGAGGCAAAATCCATCAGTATGAACTGCGCATAATTACCGGGGGTAAAAATACGGCGGCCCCCGAGGCTATTGACAGCCTCAATCGTCAGTAGAACTGCTTCACGAAACTCAACGGCCTCATCGTCTCCTGCGGAATTATTGAGAACAGAGGTATTTCCCAGCCTTGCCCATACCTGGACGGCTTGCCAGTCCTCTTCCATGTCTGCAATGACGGCTACAGCCGCGCTCAAAGCCGGGGCCTGCCCGGACGGTATATCATTCTGTTTATAGCGGTCTATGCGAGTATATCCATCCGAATCCTGGTAGATGGCTGTCAGTGTGAATTCCCTCCAGTTACCGGGCTTGGAAAACTGTATTTGTATCTCTCTCATGGTATCATTATGCTAATTGGCTGATTTAATAATGGCGGCGCGAGCATCGTGATGGCTGGCAAACACCCACACCTGCCGGGCTTGTCCCGTCTTGTTGGAGGAATAACATCAGGGATATTTGTCTGCCTCCGGCTGATCTTTCTTCAGGGAGCTGACTGCACCTAACACCCACTTCCTTGAAAAATCTGCTCCAGCTCGCGGAAAATGTCATCCTGTGTAAAACGTCCAGATTGAAAGTCCCCGCTCCCGCCCGGCATTTTGGCCAACATTGATGAGGATACGGCCCGTAACAAATATGATATGCCCCCTCGTTTGAAGCGTATGGAAGATGCTTTGCCTAAATCGCAGATGAGACAGCCTGCGGAGCATTCCTATATTGTCACACCCACTTAACTATTTGAATACAATAAATGATAATATCCTTTCTCTATAAAACCATCCTATCACAGGAAAGGAACGAATTATTGGAAAAATTGCTTTGAAACCCGGATTCGGCCCCTGTCCGTAAAAAACTATACGATGAAATGAGCTTCCCGAATATCCAGAAGCGTTGATAAAAATACTTCAAGCCAACAGTATGTACTTTATATGGAAAACTCTTATCATCAAACAACACGCCGGAATTTCCTGAATCAATTAGGCCTGGCGGCAGCAGGAATGACAACGGGCAATACAGCCCTTGCCACTACACAATATGATTCCGGCATTCCCAGAAATTCCGTACCAGATAGAACTTCCGATAATTCCGCCAAAAGAGTGATCATGATTTCCCTGGACGGTATTTGTGTGGAAGGTTTTCAAAAGGCGCATGCGCCCTCTTTAAAAGGAATGATGTCACAGGGAGCTTTTTCTCTGGATACGCGGGTTGTGATGCCCTCCGTCACGTTACCTAACTGGACCAGTCACTTAACCGGCAGCGGCCCGGAACAGCACGGAGTCTTCAATAATAACTGGACGCCGGCAAATTCCTCCTACCCCGCCGTACGGAGAGACGAAGACGGATATTATCCCTCCGTATTCCAGGCCCTGAAAAAATGCCAGCCTTCCTGCAAAACAGCTTTTTACTATAATTGGAAACCTCTTGCCTATCCGTTCAACGAAAAATACCTGGATGAAATCAAGTACCTGGCAAACGACGCCTATGCTTCCAATTACCATCAGGCTTTCCAATTCGTCAAGAAACACCGCTACAACCCGACTGTGGTTTTTCTCTATTCCGTTCATACAGATCATGCGGGGCACAAATACGGCTGGATGTCCAGAGAATACCTTCAATCTATTGAAGAGGCGGATCAGCAAATTGGAATCTTTTTTCAGAAATTGAGGCAGGAAGACTTATTCAACGATACGCATTTTCTATTTCTGACGGATCATGGGGGAATCGGAAAGGGCCACGGGGGGACGAGCGCAGCGGAAATGATAGTTCCATGGGGGATTTCAGGTCCGGGCATTAAGAGAAATTTCCTGATTTCCGAACCAAATAATACCACCAATACCGCTCCCATGCTTCTTCATTTATTCGGAGGAAAGCCACTACCGGAATGGACGGGGAAAGTCATTGAAAGCGTGTTTCCATCATAACTCCCCCGTAGCTTGCTTTTCCTGATGCAATTTACCGCCTTTTCACGGCAGGAAACAAAACATGGCTGCCGGATGGCATTCCCTGCCGGAGTTGAACCGAGCCTTTGCCGTTGGAGAGACGGCCTTCCTGACCGCTAGAAGAAGGGAACATGACAGCCGGAATAAAACAGCCCGCTTTTCACAAAGCACTAAAATCTGCATAGCACTTTCCCGGAAAGAGTCAATGATTTTTACCGTATCCTTTCCCCTTTTTAATCAAATACGGAATTCCAACAGGGAGCGTCAGCCGCATCAAAACGCAACAGAACCTGTTCCGGAGTGTTTTATTCCCAAGACATGGAGGCAAGCTTATTCCGACCAGAGCATCAGCTTTCTGATGTTTCCCAACCATCCTTTTTTCAACCGTTGCCCACCCATACGCATAAGATAAGGGGAAGGATTGCACCTGTTTCTTCCATGAAGGACAATGAAACGTACGGCCACCACCTCCGACCGTCTTCATGACGAATTGTTCACTCAGGCTTTCTGGCCTTGTTCATCTTCATGGCAAATCATCCCACGTAGCCGACATGATTGGACCATTCAGCATTTAATGATTCGAGGCGCGGGCACCCCCTCCCTCTGGGTTGCCGTACCGCATCAAAGACATCTTATGACGAGCCCTGCCGCATGAAGTATTGTTCATTTTTCCTCTTTTATTTCCGGCAAAACCACAGGTTCTCCCAAAAAACGGGGTTCACGGCTCCAAACCCACAAGTCCAGCATCATCCATACGCGGGCCGCACGCTCCCTGAACCAGCTTTTCATACGGGAACGGCGGTTGGGAACATCCGGCGCGCTGACGGCCCAGGCCGCCATCCCCTCATGCGCTGCGATTGCCAGGGCGCGTTCATTATGAAATTCCTGAGAAACAACAATCATCGTCGAAACGCCAAAAATTTCCTTCATCCTCACGACAGAATCCAAAGTCCGCAATCCCGCAAAGTCACATACAATCCGTTCCTCTGGAACGCCACGTTCCACCAGAGCCTGTTTCATCCATTCCGGTTCATTGTAAGCATGAGAACTATTATCTCCGGAAACGATGAAAACCGTTGCTTTTCCATCTTTCCAAAGTTCCGAGGCCGTATCCATCCTGTTATGGAAATATCCGTTAGGGCTCCCCATGAATGTTGGGGAGCATCCTAACACCAAAACAGGAGCACGAACGGGAACATCCCTGGAATGCTCAACAATCCTGCCCTCTGAAACGGAATAAATGTACCATTCTGCGGCAACGCATACCACAACCGCTCCCGCAAACATGCCTCCTGCTATTTTCAACGCCAGCAGCATTCCCTTTTTTCCAGGGCGCCATGAACCATCTGATTTTCCAAACCGGAAGATACCCAACAATTTCATACTCCGTATTTCTATTTTTCAGCCAGAGGCGCCCTGTTATAAACTCTTTTTTCAGAACTGTTTCCACTCAACATTCTTCTCTCTGCTTTCTGCATTTCATGACAAGAATAGCCACGAAACACCGCCATCCTTGTTTTACTCATCCGGGAAAACAAAAATTATTGATGGAGAATCAGCCAACAAATGATATTGAAGCAAAACAAAAAGGCCCGCAAACAGCGAGCCTTTAATTTACATAATTCATTGTTATTTAAAGAAGTACCCCCGACCGGACTCGAACCGGTACGTCCTTGCGGACAACAGATTTTAAGTCTGCAGCGTCTACCATTCCGCCACGGGGGCATTGACCGGACGGCACTCTACAGGAATGCCGCCGGGATTCAAGCACGAATCCCTTCCGGTTTTTAATATTAATCACGAACTTCCACCACCATGCTGATTTCCACCGCTACATTGAGCGGCAGGGCGGATACGCCTACCGCCGTACGGCTGTGGCGGCCAATTTCTCCAAAGGCTTCCACCAGCAGATCGGATGCGCCATTCAATACTTTAGGATGGTCATAAAAATCCGGGCCGGCATTTACAAATCCGTTCACGGCCACGATTCGGGATACTTTTTCCAGAGACCCCACCGCCTGCACAATAACGGCCAGACG
>NZ_LBCB01000008.1:134614-142988 GCF_000980515.1 Akkermansia sp. UNK.MGS-1
CCCCACCGCCTGCACAATAACGGCCAGACGATTCAAAATAGCGGCGCGCGCAGCGGCCTGACCTTCTTCCACCGTCAGCTCCTGCCCTACTTTGCCAAAGTATTTGTCGTCCCCGTTCACAGAAATGCCGCCGGAGAGGTGAAGCAGGTTGCCCGTGCGTACGCATTGCACATAGGAGCCTACGGGAGCGGGAGCATCGTAAATGGCGTAACCAAGGTCGGAAAGTCGTTGACGTATTTTATCCATATAGAGCATTTGACAGAAGTTGAGTTGAAAGGATACACCGGAAATAGTTGCATTTCCAGATGCCTTTCATGACATTTTGAACAATTTTCGGTCTGTTTGCACGTAAAATGATTGCCATCCACCTCATTTAGTTGCTATTGAAACAACCCGTACATGATGACCGACGAAACTCCTTCCACAGACCCCAAGCAGCAGATTCCGGACCTTTCCGGCTTGGCCGACTTTCAATTTGGTCCGGCCTGGGCGAGACCGGGAGCCCGTCAGGAACGGCCTGTATCCTACCCGGAACGCAGGTCCGGAGACAGGCAGGGAGGCGACCGCCGACCGCGGCGCGACAACCGTGAAGGCCGTCAGCCCCGGGGGGAACATCGTGTTGACGGTCAAAGCGGCGAAAGAAGGTTTAACCGGGAAGACCGCACGCGCGGCTCCTTCCGCAACCGCCGCGATCAAACTCCCCGCTCCGCCATGGAGGAACCGACGGAAGGCCTGCGCGTGGAGCTGCGCCCCGTGGATTCCGGCCTGGCTGCCCTGCACCAGGAAGTACAGAAACACCGCCGCACCATTTCCCTGCTGGATCTTGCCAAGGTGGTCATGGGTTCCTACGACCGTTATGACCTGGTATTCATGAAGCAGGAAAACGGCCCGGATCTGTACCATTGCAAGCATGGCGACGGCGCCTGCTTTATTTCCCGACAGGAGGCCGTCAAACACCTCTGGCAGTCCACCTGGATGCCCAAATATTACGAATCCGTAGAACAGGAAGTGGAAGCTCCAAAAGGAGATTTCAAAGCCATTGCCAAATGTTCCTTAAACAACGAGCTGATAGGTCCCGTTAATTGGCACGGCTACCAGTCCGCCCTGATGAACCTGCATCGCACCAAATTTGCCAACATGACTTTTGAGGCTTTCCGTTCCAAGATTGTGACGGACAAGAGCGAAGAAGCTGTCCAGGCATGGCAGGAAGCCGTTTCCAAACGCACCGCCTGGAAGCCCGTTCGGGAAGGAGCCTCCGAAGTGCTTCTGGAATCTCCCGCCGCGGTAGAACAGGATTTCGAATCCAACCACTTTGACGAGTGCTATGACGTTACGGACAAGGTGTTCGTCAACGGAGCCGTGAAAAAGAATCACCTCTCCCCCGGTCTGTGGGCGCACCTGATCCAATTATCCGGCACCACCCGCCGCCATCCCAGCATGCTGATTCCCAACCTTTGCCACGGGTTAGCCCGGCATCATATGCCTATTTTCAAGTGGAAAGGCAACCATTACACCGGCCCGGCACGCCCCAAGGCCATGGAAGAAGGCACCGTCTTATCAGATTCCCTGATGTCCATTGCCACCTGGGCGGCCAATAATCCCGGCAAAGGCGTCGATGCCATGCTTAAAGAGCTGGCCCCAGTCCCGGAACAGGAAAAGTCCACAGAAGAAGTAGTAGCCCAGGCCATGGAAAAACAGCAGAATTTGGTTCGTGATCTGCTCTGGCTGTCCGAACAGGGCTACATCCTTGTTTTCTCCAATAACACTGTCAGCCGTCCAAGAACCGTCTCCGCTCAAGCTCCTTCTCCCAAGAAGGCTCCCAAGGAAAAACGGAAACCGGAAGAGAAGGGCCAGGAAGCGCCGGCAACGGACTCCGCTGCACCAGAAAAACAGAAGGCCGCCTCTTCTTCCGAGGCGGCAGCCGCCCGGGAGGAAGCATCTGAAGAAAACAGCGTGGTTACGGAAACTAAAGAATTCCCCTCCGTTCCGGCGGAAGAACTCCCTGAAAATAATATTCCGGAGGAGGTTTCCGCAAAAGCCTGACGCCTTCCCTTCCCCCCCTTCCCGTCATACAGTCCGCAGGATTATCTTGATCCTGCGGACTTTGTTTTGTAGAAGTGGGAAAAATCAACAGGATTTTACAATATGATCAGTACAACAATGGCAACTGCTCTTAATGAGCAAATCAAATGGGAAATGTATTCAGCCAACCTTTACCTGGCCATGTCCGCCTATCTGCAGGATGCCGGTCTGACAGGTTTTTCCCACTGGATGCGCATTCAATATCAGGAAGAAACCGCTCATGCGCTGAAATTTTATGATTTCCTTCTTTCCCGCGGAGGCCAGGTTACAATGCTTTCCATAGACGCTCCGGATGCAAACTGGTCCAATATTCTTGAAATTTTTGAAGAAACGCTGTCCCACGAACAGGAAGTCACTCGCCGAATCAACGAGCTGGTGCATCTTGCCAAGGAAGAACGGGATTTCGCCACGGATATTTTCCTGCAATGGTTTGTCACCGAACAGGTGGAAGAGGAAGAAACCGTCAAGGACATCATCAGCAAATTACGCATGATTAAGGGAGAAGGACAGGGAATGCTGGTTCTGGACAAGGATATGTCAGCCCGCACCTTTACGCCGCCTCCCGCCAACTAGTTGTTGCTATTGTTCTCCGTCCATTCTCCGGAAAAGAGTTCCAGAAAAAATTTACCGGAGAATGGCGGGGGAATAAAATATCTTGCGGATACAAGCATAAGGTTGGCGGCATGCAATGATGTTGCCGACAGTAATGTTTTATTCCATGATTTTCTGCCTGCAATGCTGCAAGCAGCTGGATTTGCTGTATGGCGGCAGCTGGGACGGCAAGCAACGCCGTCTTTCTTATTTTTCAGGAAACAGGCCGACGGATCACAAAATTTTCCGTTGTGCGGAATAGCGAGGAATGACATAAGAACCACTCGTAAACAATAAATGCTGAAAAAATTAATGAACCACGCATCCCCAGCAAACCGATATCATTGAAATGTAATGGTAACGGCTCTAAGTTCCATGGTCGTGAACATTTGATAACGGACCTTCAGAATATGAACATGGACGGCGCAATTGCTCTTTTACACACCGTGCCGATAACCAATGATGCGTCATCTGTAATGGAGCATTTATTAATGCGGTTGATGCGCCCGGCCCTTTCACTGCCGCTGGACTATTTTCAAAATAGGCCGTTCCGGATAATAGGAGTTTTGCAGGTAACCTCTTAGAACCCCGGCAGTCTTTTTCCGGCTCCTTGAGCATTTTCCCCTATTACTTCCGCCAGCCTTTGACTTTTGGGGAAGAAGCAATTTTTCTCTCCCAAAAGCAGAGCGTCATTCCCAAACCGGGTCTGTAACGGCGCTTGCTCCATCAGTATGGGGCAGGTTTCCGTTTGTTCTTTTCCCCTCCTTCCAGGACCGTTTAAAAAGGTTTTTCCTGCCTTTACAAGCGTCATAGACTCATACCGCCGTAAACAAGGAACCGCAACTATCGCGGCAGGAAGGAGGCCATGAAAGAAAGTTTTCAACGCCCCCTTTCTCTACTCTCACGTCAAGACTGCAGAAGTTCCAAGTCCGTCTCAAGGGCAGGAAAATATTGCTTCCCGCTGTATAAAATTTTCCTCCGGCAAGGCTTTATTTCCCATGAAAAGCCTCTGCACAAGAGCCCTCTTCAATCCAGGCTTGTCATGCTGCAACGCCTCTTTATGCCAGATTTGCTGCGGATTCCCGGAAGTTTTGTGAAAAACTACCGTTTATCAATAGCTTATATCTATTTTTAACATGTTATTCACATTCTATATTCAGAATATATCCATTCTATTAACAGTCAACATATTGTATTTCAAATACCATCAAAATGCTTATTATCCGCAAATGTAAAATTTTAATAAAAATTTATATTTTTGACTTGCCCGTAGAAGGACGCGGCGGTAGGTTGGCCGAACCGCCGGCGAGTCTCCGGACGGGTATCGCTATCAACCCTCCCATACATTCACAACGATCATGAGCTCCATTTCCGAAGAAGCAAACAAGCTGGCGGATTTCATCCTGTTCACGCAACGTTCCTGCATTCTGAACCTTTCTTCAGAATTGAATGAGGGCAAGGTTTCCTACCCCCAGTTTTTCCTGCTGACTTATCTGGCCAGCGAAGATTTTCTGAGCATGTCCAGCATTGCCCAGAAAATGGGGCATTCTACCGCGGCCGCTACCGGCATGGTGGATAAATTACAGGAAATGGGCTACCTGAAACGCATGAGCGCAGCCAAAGACCGCCGCAAAATCATGGTCGCCATCACCCAGGAAGGGCGCGATCTGGTAGCTCGCATGCGCCAGAACATCGTTCGGGATCTGGCAGCCTTGATGGCCGGAGCGGATCCGGACGCACGCCAGACGCTTGCCGATACCGGAAAATCCATCAGAAAGCGCCGTTTGGCCTGATTTCCGATTTTTCCTCCCGGTCTCTCCCGGAGAAACCGTTCCCCTGTTGCGGGGAAGTCCTTTTTCTTTCCTTTCTTTTTTAAAAGGGCTTCCGGGGAGATTGTTTTTGCCTGAATTGTGGCATCGTGCTAAATACTGGCAGTCACGAACGCAACAGACCATGGATCTCCATACTTATTTACGCAATTTTCCAGACGCCCAGGGCCGTTTTGGCGAATACGGCGGCGTTTACCTGCCGGACGAGCTGGTTCCCGCTTTTGAAGAAATTACGGAAGCCTACCAGACGATAGCCCACTCCGCCCAGTTCATTAATGAATTGCGGCGCATCCGCAAACAGTTTCAGGGACGTCCCACCCCGGTTTACCACTGCGAACGCCTTTCCCGCCACCTGGGCACCTCTCAAATTTACCTGAAGAGGGAAGATTTGAACCATACAGGCGCCCATAAGCTCAACCATTGCATGGGGGAAGGCCTTCTGGCCAAATACATGGGCAAGAAGCGCATTATCGCGGAAACGGGCGCAGGACAGCATGGCGTGGCGCTGGCTACAGCCGCCGCCTTCTTCGGCCTGGAATGCGAAATTCACATGGGAGCGGTAGATATTGCCAAGCAGGCTCCGAACGTCACCCGCATGAAAATCCTGGGTGCCAAGGTGGTGCCTGTCACGCACGGCCTCCAAAGTTTGAAGGAAGCTGTGGATTCCGCCTTTGAATCTTACCTGAACAGTTATCAGGATTCCATTTACTGCATCGGTTCCGTGGTAGGCCCCCACCCTTTCCCGCAAATGGTGCGCGATTTCCAAATGTGCATCGGCGTGGAAGCCCGGGAACAATTCCTGGAAATGACGGGACTTCTGCCGGACGCCGTCTGCGCCTGCGTGGGCGGCGGCAGCAATTCCATGGGCATGTTTACCGCCTTCCTGGGAGACCCGCTGGATATCTATGGCGTAGAACCCCTCGGCAAAGGTTCCAGGCTTGGGGACCATTCCGCCTCCATCACCTATGGACGCAAGGGCGTCCTGCACGGTTTTGAAAGCATCATGCTCCAGGATGAAGACGGCAATCCGGGACCGGTCCATTCCGTAGCCAGCGGCCTGGATTATCCTTCCGTAGGGCCGGAACACGCCTATCTGCACGACATCGGCCGCGTTAACTATGTCACCGCCACAGACGAGGAAGCCGTGGACGCCTTCTTCAAACTTTCCCGTTACGAGGGGATCATTCCCGCTCTGGAAAGCTCCCACGCTATCGCGTATGCCATGAAGTGGGCACGGGAAAACAGAGGAGGCGCCATTCTGGTAAACTGCTCCGGCCGCGGAGACAAGGATGTGGATTACGTCGTGGAGCATTACGGCTATGGGGAAGACCACCAGTTCCCCGCCTGATTGCCCTGCCTTTCCTCATTTTCGGCGTATGAAGGGTGCCGTCATCCTTCATACGCCATCCTTACGCAAGGCTCTTAACGCAGCCACGCCACCTTTCCATGAAAGAATTGTCCCGTCTGGTTCACCGGAGTTTTCACATTATTCCGCGTCAGGAAGATTTCCGTCCCCTGGCTTTGGGAGCCTCCGGCCGTACGATCGTCCGCATCCATTTTGGCGGCCGCACATGCATCGGCATCCAGTGGGGAAATGACCGTGCGGACAATGATTCTTTTATCCCCGCAGCCCGGCATCTGCACGCCCACGGTGTCAACGTGCCGGAAATTTACGATTATGAACCTCTCGGTCCCGGATGCGGAGCCGCCTTGGTGGAAGACCTGGGAGACGCCAACCTGCTGGCTTTCCGGAAAGAACCCTGGCCTTCCCTGCGCCTGCGCTACATCCGGGCTATGGAACAACTCCATCTGCTTCACTCCTGCCCGTTTCCGGAGGAATTCCCCCTCCAGCCCGCTTTTGACGAGGCCTTGTACCGCTGGGAGCAGTCCTATTTTGCTGAACATTTCCTGGGATCCCACCTGGGGTTGGAACCGGCTTCCTTCCTGAACCATCCCGCCCTGAAAGAGCAGGCGCAGTTTCTGTCGGCCCTTCCGGAATGCCCCGTCCACCGGGACAGCCAGTCCCAGAACGTGCATATCCACGCGGGAAAAACCTGGCTGATTGATTTTCAGGGCATGCGCGGCGGCCGTCCGGAATATGATCTGGCCTCCCTGGTCTATGACGGCTACGCCCGTCTGGAACCGGAACAGGCGGATGAATTGCTCAGGGAGTGGGAAAATATCTCCGCTCACTCCATAGATCACCGTATTTTCCGTGCCTGCGCCCTGCAGCGGATTATGCAGATGCTGGGTGCTTACGCCAATATCGGCCACAACCAGGGAAAAACCTGGTATCTGGCTCAGATTCCCGCCGGGCTGGGACACCTGCGGAAGCTTCTGCCCGGCTCCACGCTTGCAGAACCGCTGGCTGCTATGCTAGCATGATTTTTCCCAGCCCCTCTGATGACGCTTCCCCCCAAATTCCTGCTTATCCTGTCCCTGTTCCAGATTTCCCTGGGGCTGGGCTGGATTCTGGGGTATGTGCTTCTTCCTCCTACCATTTTCTGTTATGAACAGGCAGCGGAACATTTGCTGGCTGGGGAATACCGGACTGTTCGCCCGGAAGGGCTGAATACGGAAAACAGCATCGTCCTCCAGCCCTACGATTACTTCAACAAAGGGCAGACGGCCCAGCTTCCCGTGGTTTCCCTGCACCGGGAATCATCACTGAACAGTTTCGCCTCCTATCCTCCCAATCCCATGGATTACACAGTGCTGTTCCGGCACCTGTATGAACAGGGAGCCAGGAATGTTTACGTGATGTCCCCCATGACCTGGGAAGAAAAGCCGGACAGCATTGTCAAAGCCGCCGTGGGGTATGAACTGGACCGCTTCCTCCACAAGGCTCTGGGCCGGCAAATGAGCGAATCCGCCCGCCGCTCGCCCCTTCCGCCGGATTGGAAAGACTTGATTATTCCCGCTTCCAACATCGTAGGAAAGACGGACCAGTTCCCGCGCGCGGACAGGTTCGTAGGGGAACCTCCGCAAATAACCACGTCAGCCCCCTCCCTGGGAACCGTCGTGGAAAATAACGAGCTGTTTTCCCCAGCTCCGGAAAACAGGGTCTCCCCGCCGCTTTTCATCCGCTGGGGCGGGGATATCATTCCCACTCTTCCTCTGGTGGCCGCTCTGAATGCCCTGGACCTGAAACCCAGTGATGTCAGAATCATTCCGGGAGACACCCTTTTTCTGGGCGGCAAACGCTCCATTCCTCTGGATAAAAACGGCCGCATCCCCCTGGCGGCAAACAGCAGCCCCACCATTCTGGACACGAAGGAAGTGATCGTCCCCGTCATGTCCGGCCTGCGTCCGCCGGATACTACTGCCGTCAGAAAACTGCTTTCCTCTGCGGATGCGGTACTCGTTTCCGAACCATCCGCCCTTTCCGACACGCCGGACGCGCAATCCCTTCTGGCGGCGCAAACTGTCCGCAGCATCATGGGAGCGCTTGCCCCTGCCCCTGCCGTCCTGATTCCCATAGCCCCCGCCTGGGTACAATGGATCATCGTGCTGGACGTCCTGCTTCTGTCCGTATGGGCTTTGCGTTTTCAACGCAGAGGGCGCTTCATCACCTGGGGCCTCTGTATCCTGTTCGTTCCCTTCATTGCATGGTACCTGTTTTCCGCTCATGATACATGGTTCCCCGTCATGACTCCCATAACGGCGGTACTGTGCGTAGCCCTGGCGTGCAGTCTGTTCCCCCAGCTTTCCCCCCCCTCCCGCGATGCAGAGGATGAAGATGAAGAAGACGACGCCCCCCCCTCGTCGGAAGGCAGCGGCGCCGGCCATGTGCTGCCCCCGGACAACTTGTATCAGGAACCCAACGAAGTACCTATCCCCCATCACTCCAAAAGAGAACGCCCCGACTCATG
>NZ_LBCB01000008.1:143125-194718 GCF_000980515.1 Akkermansia sp. UNK.MGS-1
CTCCAAAAGAGAACGCCCCGACTCATGACACAGCGCAAACACATCCTCTTCATCTGCACCGGCAACACCTGCCGCAGCCCCATGGCGGAAGGCCTGTTCCGGAAACTTTCCGCGCACCATCCGGAATGGCAGGCCGGTTCCGCAGGAACAGCCGCATGGCCCGGGCAGGCAGCCAGTCCGGAAACACTCCACGTCCTCCGGGAGCATGGCGTCAATCTCTCCAGCCATGAAAGCCGCCCTGTTACGGATGAACTGATGAAAAACGCCACAGATGTCTACGCCATGACGGAAAGCCACCTTGCCGCCCTGCTTGCCAATTTCCCCGAACATGCGGACAAGGTCAGGCTGGTCACCTGCTACACGGGCAACCGTGGCATCGCCGACCCCATCGGCTGCGGACAGGCAGCCTACAACAAAGTAGCGCAGCAATTGACAACCGCCATTCAGGCCATCATCTCCCGGATGGAACAACAGGAGTAACTCTTCTTTGACTCCTTCCCCCGTCATGGCTTCCCCTTTCATACGCATTAATCTGTCCTGTCAGGAACTGGAGCTGGAAAAATCCGGAAAAGTCCTGCTCCGATGCCCCGTCTCCAGCGGGAAGGCGGGCGCTGGCCATGAAGAAGGTTCCGGGAAAACTCCCACAGGGCATCTCCGCATCTGCAAAAAAATCGGGGACGGAGAACCGGAGGATACTATTTTCATCTCACGTCTTCCGGCAGGCCGCTATCCCACCGCCATCCCGAAAAATATGGATGAACATTCCGACTTCATTCTGACCCGAATTCTGTGGCTGGACGGATTGGAACCTCACAACGCCAATACCCGGAGCCGCTATATTTATATCCACGGCACCAACGATACGGAACTGCTGGGAACCCCGGCTTCCCATGGCTGCATACGCCTTTCTCCCAGGGACATGCTGGCTCTTTTTGCTCTGTCGGAAGAAGGAATGGACGTGTTCATCCAATGTTAAACCGTTCTTTTTTAGACACAATCTAAAAAAGTTATTCTCGGAAAAGGAAAATAATTGAACAAAGGCCCTTTTGGGATGTATAAAGTATGAAGGTATCGGTATTTGGCTGCCGTCCTCCTGTTCCATAAACATCCACTCATCCCCAATCAATCATGGACGATCCGGTCTTATTATCCCGTCTCCAATTCGCCATCACGATCATGTTCCACTACATCTTCCCGCCGATGACCATCGGTCTGGGGGTGGTTCTGGTCGCCCTGGAAGGCCTCTGGCTGAAAACGAAAAATGACCTCTACCACAAGCAGGCCAAATTCTGGACCAGAATCTTCGGCATTATCTTTGCCCTTGGCGTAGCTTCCGGCATCGTGATGGAATTCCAGTTCGGCACCAACTGGGCGGATTATTCCCGCTGCGTAGGCGACATCTTCGGCAGTCCCCTGGCAGCAGAAGGCATTTTCGCCTTCTTCCTGGAATCAGGCTTCCTGGCCATTCTGCTTTTCGGCTGGGACAAGGTGGGCCCCAAAATGCACTTTCTTTCCTCCTGCATGGTCGCTCTCGGCGCCCATTTCAGCGCCATCTGGATCATTGTGGCCAACTCCTGGATGCAGACGCCCGCCGGATACAAGCTGGTGGAAGTAAACGGAAAAATCCAGGCCCATATCACCAGCTTCTATGACGTGGTCTTCAATCCGTCCACCGTTGACCGCCTGACGCATGCGCTCTCCGGCTGCTGGCTGGCGGGAGCCACGCTCGTCCTCAGCGTCTCCGCCTGGTATATTTTGAAAAAACGTTTTACCGGTGGATCGGAAAAAAGCTTCAAGGTGGCATTGGTCATCGGCCTCATCGGCGTGGCAGGCATGGGCATCACGGGAGATTCCAGCGCACGAGAAGTCTCCATCCACCAGCCCGCCAAATTCGCGGCTATGGAAGGCGTCATGGAATCCGGCGCCCCACAGGACCTCCATCTCATCGGCTGGATGAACCCGTCCACCCATGAAGTGACGGGCATCTCCATCCCATACTTGCTCACCCTCCTGACCCATCATGACCTGGACACGGCCATCACCGGCATGAACGGCATCCCGCAGGACGAACGCCCTCCCATCCTGCCCGTCTTTTACTCCTTCCATCTCATGATCCTGATTGGCTGCGCCCTGGCGGCCCTGTTTCTGGTGGGCCTGTGGGGCTGGAAAAAGGGCTGGCTCTTCCAGAAGCGCTGGCTGCTCTGGTGCTTCGTTTTCTCCGTACTGGGCCCGCAAATAGCCAACCAGGCGGGCTGGGCCGTAGCGGAACTGGGGCGCCAGCCATGGATTGTGTACGGCATCCTGAGAACGGAACACGCCGTATCCCCCACCCTCACCGCGGCGGAAGCCCTTTCCTCCCTGGGTATGTTCTTTATCATTTATGCCCTGTTGCTGGCCCTCTTCCTCTATCAAATCACCCATAAAATCCGCAAAGGTCCGGATCAGGAAACTGACGAAGACGACGGCGCCGGGGAAGGCAAACTCCAGGTTCCTTTTGTCAAAGACTAATCTTCACCCCTCTTTTAAAACCATGTTGGACAATCTCACTCTCGCAGACCTGCAAATCATCTGGTTCATCCTCGTCGGCGTGCTTTTCTCCGGATACGCCATTCTGGACGGTTTTGACCTGGGAACCGGCGCCCTTCAGCTTTTCATCAAGGGCGATGAAAACAGAAGACTCACACTAAATGCCGTGGGCCCCGTATGGGACGGAAACGAAGTCTGGCTCATCACGGGAGGAGGTGCCCTTTTCGCCGCCTTTCCGTACGTGTACGCCTCCGTCTTCTCCGGGTTTTACCTGGCCTTCATGCTCTTGCTCCTTACCCTTATCTTCCGCGCCGTGTCCATTGAATTCAGAAGCAAGCAGCCCATGAAATGGTGGCGCAGGGGATGGGATACCACCTTCTCCATCAGCAGCCTTCTGGCGGCCCTGCTCATCGGCGTAGCCATGGGGAACGTTACCAAAGGCATTCCTCTGGATGAGCAGGGAAACTTCACCGGAACATTCCTCAGCCTGCTGAATCCTTATTCCGTTCTTCTGGGGCTGACGACGGTCGCCCTGTTCTCCATGCACGGGGGAATCTACCTGCTGATGAAAACCCAGGGCAGCCTTCAGGAACAAATCAGGAAACTGCTCAGACCCTGCGTCATCATCTTCACTGTCCTGATCATCCTGCACGGGGCTGCCACCCTGCTGTATGTTCCGCACGTAGCGGCGGCCCTGGAACGTTCCCCCTGGATTTACGGCATCGCCGCCCTGGCGGTCATTTCCATCGCGTCCATCTGGCTCTTCATCCACAGGAACCGTCCGGGCTGGGCCTTCGTCGCCTCCTGCTCCACCATGGGCTGCATGATGGCTCTCTTCGGGACAGCGATGTTCCCCAACCTGCTTTACTCCATGCCCAACCCGGAACACTCCCTGACGCTCGTCAACGGCTCATCCACGCGGGAAAGCCTGGTCGTGATGACATACATAGCCATCATGGGCGTGCCGCTCGTTCTGGCTTATTCCGCCGCCATTTACTGGGTCTTCCGTGGAAAAGTTCAGCTCAACGAACACAGTTATTGACGCCCTGCGGACAAAAATAGCGATCAGAGAACTGAAAACGCCCCGTACCATCCGCTCTGCCGCATGAATGCCTCCATCTTCTCCAAAATCCCTCCGGAGGAAATTACGGCACTCCATCAATCATGGAAAAACGATCCCCTGTCCGTAGATCCTCTCTGGGCGGCCTGGTTCGAGGGCTACGAACTGGGGAGCGGAGAAGCCCCCGGGAAAAAAGAAAACACAGGGACCGATGCGGACACGTCCCTTTACACCGTTCCTCCGGAAAGCGCGGAAGGCCGCGGGCGCATCAGCCAGCTCATCCGGGCCTACCGGGTCATGGGACACCAATGCGCCCGCTTCAATCCGCTGGAGCCGTCGGACCGGCCCCGATTCCCCGTCACCCCGGAGGATATGGGATTCCGAGAAGAGGATCTGGACCAGCCCGTCAACATCGGCACCTTCATGGACGGAGGGACACTCACGCTCCGTGAAATCATCAATCGGCTGCAAAAAATCTATTGTGGAGCCATCGGCTTTGAATACCACCACATAGACAATCTGGAAATCCGCTCCTGGATTGAAGAAAAAATCCAGCTCCGGGCAAACGGCGTGGATTATGGCCCGAAAGTCCGGAGAGAAGCCTTCTTCCATCTCTGCAGGGCGGAACTGTTTGAGGAATTCCTGGGCAAGCGCTTCATGGGGGAAAAACGCTTCTCCCTGGAAGGAGGGGAAGGAGCCATCGTCCTGCTGGACGCCATGATCAAGCGCTGTCCCGCCGCCGGAGTCTCCCACATTGAAATGGGCATGGCCCACCGCGGAAGGCTGAATGTGCTCGCCAACATCCTCCACAAACCGCTGAAAACCATCTTCCACGAATTCACGCCGGACTACCTTCCGGAATCCCCCATCGGCAGGAGCGACGTCAAATACCACCTCGGCTACGCCGCCACGCGCCACGTGGACGGGCATGACCTCCACATCCGCCTCTCCTCCAACCCCAGCCATCTGGAAGCCGTGTATCCCGTGGTGGAAGGCAGAGCCAGGGCCATGCAGCACAACCTGCAAGACGCGGAACGCAAGCATGTGCTGCCGCTCGTCCTGCACGGAGACGCCGCTTTCTCTGGGCAGGGAATCGTGGCGGAAGTGCTCAATCTTTCCCTGCTGAAAGGCTACCGCACGGGCGGCACCGTGCATCTCGTCATCAACAACCAGATCGGCTTCACCACCGGCCCGGACGAAGCCCGCTCCTCCCGCTACGCCACGGACGTGGCCCAGATGCTCCAGTCCCCCATCCTGCATATCAACGGAGAAAGCCCGGAAGACCTGGTATGGGCGGCGGACTTCGCGCTCCAGTTCCGCCAGAAATTCGGAAGGGACATCATTCTGGACATGTACTGTTACCGCCGTCTGGGCCACAATGAAACGGATCAGGCCGCCTTTACCGCACCCATGCAGACCAAGCGGATTGAGGCGCGTCCCACCGCCGCAGCCCTGTACGGAACGGCGCTCAGGGAACGCGGGGAATTGACGGAACAGCAGGAGCGGGACATCCGGAAAGACCTTTGGGAAGGCATGGAACAGGCCTACCTGCAAATGAAGGAAAATCCCGTGGACTACCTCCTGCCCGCCACCGCGCAGGATGCGGATGAAACGCCCATCCCGCGTACCAGCATACGGACGGGAATCAGCCCGGAGTTGTTCCAGCGCATCGGAAATATCCTTACGGAACTGCCGGACGGCTTCACGCTCCACCCCACGCTGGAAAAACGCTTCCTGGCTCGCCGCAGGGAGGCCTTCCGGGAAGGCGGACCGCTGGACTGGGCCATGGCGGAATCCCTGGCCTGGGGCAGCCTGCTCGCGGAAAACCACACCGTGCGCCTGTCCGGCCAGGACTGTCAGCGCGGCACCTTCTCCCAGCGGCACGCCGTCCTGCATGACTTCAATGACGGCTCCCTGTACACTCCTCTGGAAAAGCTGAACCACGGCACTACCGCGTTCCGCATTTACAACTCCTCCCTGTCGGAAGCCTCCGTGCTGGGCTTTGAATACGGCTATGCGCTGGAAAGCCCGGACGCTCTGGTCATGTGGGAGGCCCAGTTCGGGGACTTCGCCAACGGAGCACAGGTTATTGTGGACCAGTTCATTGCGGCCGCGGAGGCCAAATGGCGCCAGAAAAACCGCATGGTGCTGCTGCTGCCCCACGGCTATGAAGGGGCGGGTTCGGAACACTCCAGCGCCCGCATGGAACGCTATCTCCAGCTTTGCGCGGACGACAACATGCAGGTCATCAACCCCACCACCCCGGCCCAATACTTCCACGCCCTGCGCCGCCAGGTGCACCGAAATCTGCACAAGCCCCTGATCGTCTTTACGCCCAAAAGCCTGCTCTCCCGTCCGGATGCCGTCTCCCCGCACCGGGAATTTCTGGCCCCCTCCCGTTTCCGCGAAGTACTGCCGGACCCGGACGCTCCCGCGCCGGATCAGGTGACGCGCGCCGTCTTCTGCACCGGGAAAGTTTATTATGACCTGGCCGCCTGCCGGAAGGAACGGAATATTGCAGACACGGTAATCATCCGTCTGGAACAAATCTATCCTCTGGCCCGGGAACAGCTCACCTTCCTGCTGGCACCCTACCAGAAAGTGCGCGACTTCGTCTGGTGCCAGGAGGAACCCTCCAACATGGGGGCCTGGGGCCACCTGCGGAACAGGCTGGGGCACCTCTTCGCCACCTCCTTCCGCTATGCGGGACGGCCGCCCATGGCCTGCCCTGCGGAAGGAGCCAAGGCCCTGCACGCCGCCGCGCAAAAAAGACTTCTCGCCGCTGCCTTCGGGCCGCGGACGCAATCCTGAACCCATCTTCCTCCCATGAGCGACATCCTGACTCCCAACTTTGGAGAATCCGTCACCTCCGCCACCGTAGCCGCGTGGCACAAGAACGCCGGCGATCCGGTAGCCAAAGGCGATACGCTGGTGACGCTGGAAACGGACAAGGTTTCCACGGATTTGGAGGCGGAAGAAAGCGGCGTACTGGAAATCCTCGTTCCGGAAGGGGAAGAAGCCCTTATCGGCGCAGTTCTTGGCCGCATTTCTTCCGCTGACAGAACCGCAGCCGCACCGGAAAGGGAAACTCTGCTCATACCGCTTGAGCCGAAAAAAACGACCTCGCCGGAAACACGGAAGTCCCCCGTTTCCGCGCCTTCCGCCCCAGCTGCGGAATTTCCGGGACAAAAGCCACACGGGAAAGTCCCCCTCCCGGAACAGGTTCCTGCCGGAGAGGACAGGGAGGTAGAAAAGGAAATTGCTCTGCGCTTCATCAGAAAACCCATGAGTCCGCTGCGCCGCACCATCGCGGCCCGGCTGGTGGAGGCCCAGCACCAGGCGGCCATCCTCACCACGTTCAACGAATGCGACATGTCCTCCGTGATGGAACTCCGCAAACAATTCCATGCAGAATTCCGAGAACGGCACGGAACCAAGCTTGGTTTCATGAGCTTCTTTATCAAGGCAGTAGTCAAGGCCTTGCAGGAAATGCCCCAGGTCAACGCCAGAATTGACGGCGCGGACATCGTGGAAAACCTGTACTATGACATCTCTGTAGCCATTGGCACGGACAAGGGTCTCGTCGTCCCCGTGCTGCGGGACTGTGACCGGAAAACGTTTCCGGAGCTGGAACAGGAACTCGCCGTCCTGACGGAAAAAGCACGTAGCGGAAACCTGTCCATGCAGGACCTGCAAGGCGGATGCTTTACCATTTCCAACGGCGGCACGTATGGATCGCTTCTTTCCACCCCGATTCTGAACCCTCCCCAAAGCGGCATTCTGGGCATGCACGCCATTCAGGAACGCCCCGTGGTCCGGGACGGTCAAATCGTCGTCCGGCCCATGATGTACCTGGCCCTTTCCTACGACCACCGCCTGGTGGACGGCAAGCAGGCCGTGCAATTTCTCATTACGGTAAAAAATGCCGTGGAAAACCCGGTGTTCGAATTATGAGGCTTCGCAGGAAAAAAGGCCAAATAACAAAATGTTTTTTCATTTTCCGAGTGCTCAGGAAATGAATCCCTCTGGTTCATTCACTGAGTAGGAACATCCCGGAAGAATTTTCCACTACTGTAAAAAACCTAGGATCAGGAAATCCTTTCTTCCCAAAAATCGGAACCCAAGGTTCGCTCCTCTGCAAAAAAATACTAAATATCAGAAAATTACAAAACAACACCCAATTTTTCACCCAAAATCGCAAAGTTGGGTGTTTTTTTATGTATTCTTAACGGAATCAGCGAGGCAAAAAAGAAACGACGTTAACTTTTCGGCGCCCTCACAGCTCTGCGCCAAGCGTATCTTCTATTTTCTCATCAGTCATTACTTTTTTTCCTTTGCTCAGCCTCCATATACAGGTTTGGTTCGGGCATATATACAGCCCGAACCAAACCAAACTATAGTAGAGGGATGTTCCTCCGGGTCAGAGTGAGCGGAGCATTTTGTCGATGCACTTTTTCTTTTGCTCTGCCCCGGGGTGAACGTAGAGGTTAAGGGTTGTGGAGATGTCGGCATGACCGAGAATGACGCTGACGGTCTTGTAGTCGCAGTTGCTTTCGATGCAGCGTGTGGCGAAGCTGTGGCGCAGCCCGTGGAATTTCAACGGAGGTATGCCGAGCCGTTTCATCAGCTTCATGTAGTAGTTGCGGTATGTACGCGGCTCAATGGGCTGAGGCTCGTTGCTTATGACGTAGTAGTCGCCGTTGACCACCTTCTTCAATGGGCGTATCATCGTCATCAGGGGCTTATTGAGTGGTATTTCGCGGGCAGAGTTGGCGGTCTTTGGAGTGTTGACCACAATCTGAGTGTGTTTGGTGCCGTCATCTTCAAGGATGTATATTCTCTCCACCGTGCGTTGCACCGTCAGCATGGAGCGTTCTACGTCGAGGTCGCTCCATTTCAATCCGCATACCTCGCCGATGCGAAGCCCGGTAGTAAGGCAGATGTATATGCCGAGGTTGCGGAATGTGAAGTTCTGACTGATGTAGTCCAGAATCTTGCGATGGTTTGTTGCCGTCAGGACATCTATGCCCTGCTTTTCGGGAGCGGTCGGATATTTGATGTCCCACTCGAAATGCTGGAGATAGCCGTGTTTTTCTCCGAAGCGGACTATCATCTTCAGGACTATGAGTATGTCCTTGACATACTTTTGGCTCAGACCGGCATTAAGGCGGTCGATTACAAACGACTGCACATCCGCTTCGGTCACGGCATAAAGATTGCCGAACGTCGGGAAGATTTGGTTTTCTACGATGAGCGCGTAGGCTGAGTATGTGGATTGCTTCACATACTGTCGCTTGTCCTTTTTCCAAAGGACAGCGAGGTCTTTGATGTTGATTTTTTCTTTATCCATATTCGTTGAAATGAATTGATTAGGATAATTAAAGAAAATATCGCGTCAATTCGCCCGCTTCCACATCCGCTCCCGCCCTGCGCTTCCCCGGCTTCACTGAACCGTGGCAGAAATGTCGGTTGGGTGACTATATACGTATTTTCAGCGGAGAAAGCCCTAATCGTATTAATTCAGAATATGATAAAATACCATATTACAAGGTTGAACAACTCAATTGGTGTGAGAAGTATTTAGGAGAAACTCCATATTTGAGCCAACGGGGAAAGAATATTTTACCAGAAGGCTGTGTCGTTTTCTCTAAAAGAGGCGCAGCAATCCTAACCAATAAGGTCAGAATGAATCTATTCCCCATTAATATTGATACAAATTTGATGGGAATTAAAGCAGATAATTCGTTTATATTAGATCAATATTTGTTTTATTTCATTCTCCGAGCAAGATTAAACCGAATAGCGGATACCTCGACCATTCCTCAAATAAACAATATTCATATTAATCCCATTACTATATATGTTCCATCTTTGGCAGAGCAGGAAATCATTACAAAATTCCTTGCATTGCTTGACGAGCGCATTGCGACCCAAAGGAGACTGATTGAGGATTTAGAAAAATTAATGTCCTCAATAAATGAAACACTGTATGCGACGTTGACCATAAATTACAAGACCTCGTTTAATGAAATTGGCTGTGATTATGGCGGGTTGACAGGGAAATCTGCCGAAGATTTTGGAAAAGGAAAACCTTTCATCACATATCTGAATGTATATCAGAATCAAATAATAACCGGTTATAATTTTGATTATGTAGAGATTAGAGACAGGGAAAATCAGAACAAAGTACGAAAAGGCGATTTACTTTTTACTCTGTCATCGGAAACCCCTGAAGAAGCCGGCTATTCTGCTGTGTATATGGGAGATGCCAAAGAATTATATTTGAATAGCTTTTGTTTTGGAATACATATCCCAGAATCCGAGATGGTATATCCTCCTTATATGGGATACCTCACTTCAACATCGTATTTTCGCAGAAAAATAATTCCTTATGCACAAGGTAGCACCCGTTTTAATTTACATAAGCCATCGTTGATGAGCATGAAATTCTCTCTACCAGCAAAAGAAAATCAAATAAAGATTTTCAACACGCTCCAATTGATTGCCAAAAAAATATCCACTGAACAAGAAATACTCAGCAACTTCACTCAACAAAGAAATTATCTACTTACAAAATTGTTTATATGAACAGATTGCTAAGAAGATAAGCTCGTTGTTGTTCGTATCTATTCAGAATCGAGGCTTCAACATTTAGCTTATCACTGAGCATGGAGAGAGATTTTACTATTTCGGCTTGTTTGTTCTTGTGGTGAATAGAAATATTCATATCCAAAAACTCTTCAACATTTATAGAACGACCGTCTCGGATGCCATATGTGACGAGAACCAACGACTTTATAAACTTTGAGCTGTTGAAATATTCCTTCAGATAACCATACTCCAATCTCTTATTTGGTCGGAGTATTGTATAGGCTGGGCTGCAAATACCTTCGACTTCGGCAAAGGCAAGCCCACCCTGAAAGCTACGAAGATGTAAAACATAATCTCCGGGATGGACTCGCTTATACATCTTTACAGACTTGGCTTCTGCCTTTATATCAATATCAAGGCTATCCCTCTCAATCATTCCAAACTCTTGACTGGCTGACAATATCCTATAATCAGCTTTGCCGTCATTACGTTGTGTTGAGATTTCCAATATATCACGGAACTTAACGACTTCACCATCTACGTCTGAGAATATTCTGTCAACAATTGAGGACATTGATTGAAATATATCCCCAATTTATGTCACACGAACATCTTGGATAGCAAATATTCTCGCTGTTCTGTGTAATGAGTCAATACGGACTTTTCAAGAACAATCTTGTTTGTAATTGTATCCAAGCATTTTGCGAGGGCTGAGGCCTCGCTCTCATTTGATGGCAGGGGGACACTATTTGCTAAAAATCCGCTGTTTGTGATGTTGATTGTGTTTTTCGCGCCTTTCTGAATTATTGGATGAAGATAATTGAAAGTATTCACCTCACTCTCAAAGTAATATCCCAATAACATGCCTATCCAGTCTTGTTTAGGGACGAATACGCCATATAAAGGAGAAATGGCAGCCGGTTCTTTTTGAGTATCACGTTTGACTATGCCATATGGAAAACTTCCGGTCGGGCTTTTGGTATATATAATATCCCCATAGCGGGCAACATTATACTGTCTCGTTTCCTTGGCCGCAAACGAGCGACCGAGATATTCTATTTGATTTACAACTCCCTCAGAAACCGATACCGAGCAAACATCATATCCATCAGAGTTCCTTTCGCCTCGCTCGGTCAGAATGTCGTTTAACGTGGTAAACTTCCATGACTTCTTGGATAACCCTCTTTTTATTGCATCTTGCAGTATAGCTCTACGCAGAGATATAAAATCCTCAATCAGTCTCCTTTGGGTCGCAATGCGCTCGTCAAGTAATGAGAGTAAAGCTGTGATTTTACATTGTTCTTCTTTTGTTGGATAGCTGACTGGAAGTTGGAGGAACAAATCATCCTTTATACTCACTCTGTCGTGTCTAACTCCACTATCCCCATTTTCATAAATAAACCTATGCCAAGAACGTCCTTTGAAAAACATTCTAAGATATGTCGGTTCAATCCCAGAGACCTGAAAGCATAGATATAGTGGCGAAATAATCCCAATTTCTTGACCTTCATATATATTTACTGGTCCGAAAGGTGCGGTAACTGACTTCCGGGGATTATATACAAAATCTCCATGTTCAATCACATAATAACCATCCGTATTTTCTCGATTTGCAATATCTCGATCAAAATAATCACTTTGTGGTATCACTCCTAAGTTTGCGGAATTGCTTAGTATATTAGATATACTATTGTCCTTATTCTTTCTTGTGATTTTTTTCGCAAAATGATTTAGAGGAGATTTTTGCCACGGTTCAGTGAAGCCGGGGAAGCGCAGGGCGGGAGCGGATGTGGAAGCGGGCGAATTGGAGTTTTTGTTGTTTTCAGTGTCAGCCATCTGGATTTTCAATCTTTACGGTTCTACATTAAGGATTCTTACTCCACAATTCCGAGTTCACGGAGATATACCTCGATTTGCGCGTCAAGTTCGGAACGTTTCGCTTCAAGCTCTTTGATATCCGCCATTACTGCCTTGATGTCGATTTCTTCCTCTTCCTCGAATGTATCTACATAGCGGGGAATGTTGAGATTGTAATCGTTGTCGGCTATCTCCTGAAGCGGTGCCAGATGGCTGTATTTTTCGATTTCAGTACGATTGCGGTAAGTATCTACAATCTTCTGTATGTGTTCGGGACGCAGCTTGTTTTGCGTCTTAACTTTCTCAAACTCCCGGCTCGCATCTATAAAAAGAATGGAATCATCCTCTTTGCGGCATTTCTTGGCTACGATGATGCAGGTGGGTATTCCTGTGCCGTAGAAGATATTTGGGGGCAAACCGATAATAGCGTCAATGTAGTTCTTGTTCTCGATGAGATAACGGCGTATCTTTCCCTCGGCGTTGCCACGGAACAAGACCCCGTGGGGGGCTACACAGGCGAGTGTGCCACCATCATTGAGGTGATGGATCATGTGCAGGATGAAAGCATAGTCAGCTTTCGATTTAGGAGCCAATGCACCCGCCTTGCTGAAACGGTCGTCGGAGTTGAATTTCTCCGCCGCACTCCATTGAGCCGAGAAAGGAGGATTTGCAACTACGGCATCAAACTCCCTGTCGGGGAAGGCATCCGCTTCGAGTGTGTCGCCGTTCTCTATGGTGAAATCTTTGTACTTGACACCATGAAGCAGCATATTCATTCGGGCAAGGTTGAACGTGGTGGGATTCTTTTCCTGTCCATAAATGGTATCGGCATTGCCGTTGCGGGCTGTCCGCAGAAGAAGGGAGCCGGAACCGCAAGTAGGGTCATATACATCGCGCAGACGTGTCTTTCCGGTGGTTACTACCTCGGCGAGAATCTGACTGACTTCCTGCGGAGTGTAAAACTCACCGGCCTTTTTGCCGGCACCGGCGGCAAACTGACCTATCATATACTCGTAGGCATCGCCGAGAATGTCGATCTCGGAAGCCTCGTTAAGTCCGAAGTCTATGCCGTTGAGAGCGACAAGCACGTTGGATATGAGCGTATTTTTATCATCGGCAGACTTTCCCAACTTAGGTGATGCGAGGTCAATGTCGGAGAAAAGACCTCCGAAGTCCTCGTTGCTGTCCTGTCCGACCGTGCTGTCCTCAATTTTCTTCAGCGAGCGTTCAAGCTGTGGCAGGATATTCTCTTCGCGGTCAATCGCCTCAATTATGCTCGAAAAAAGAAATTCCGGTTCGAGGAAGTATCCGAGGTTGCTCAGACACTCATCTTTTATGTCGGCTTTTAGCTCGGCATCGTCGCTTGCCCACGCCTCCTTGAATGTAACACCGTCCTCCGACAATATGTCATCGGCATACATCTCTATCTTCTCTGACAAGTATTTGTAGAATATGAATCCGAGGGTGAAGTACATAAAATCGCTCGCCGACATATTGCCGCGAAGGTTGTTGGCCACAGTCCAAAGTTGACTGCGAAGCTGCTGTTGAAGTTCCTCGCTCATTGTTTTAATTTCTTTGAAATTAAAGGGTTAATGGTTAGGGGGTAGTTTTTCGGTGAAGGATTTAGCTAATGCCGATAGTTGGCGGGAGAGGGCATGGAAGCGAGGCTTAATGTCATGCAGTTCCGCTGCAGTGATATAGCTTAGGTCGGAGGCTATCTCTAACTGGCAATATGCTTCCATCAAAGAGCCATATGCAATTTCGATGAAATGAATTTTCTCTTTGACAGAACGGTGGCCGCTGCCTTCCGCGATATTCGATGGCACAGAAACGATGGATCTTTGCAGTTGCTGACACAACGCAAACGCCTCTGTGCGCGGAAACTTTGAAGAAAGCCGGTAAACTACCACAACGAGTTGCCTTGCATCCTGATAAACTCTCAGATTCTCAAAAGAAAAACAATTCTCTTCCATAATCTGTAACCTTTAAACATCTATTCCCAATTATATATTTCTATGATTTTACGGAGTTTTTGAATGATGCGGTTGAAAACGCCACGGCGTTGTTTCAGACCGAGTTTCTTTTTCTTGATGGCATCCTGAAGTATCTCGTCTTTCTCACGGTGGAGATAGTCGTATTCCTCCATGAATTTATGAAGTGCCGTCCGGTCGATTTCTTCCTCCTTGGCAAGTTGCTCGACGGCGCGGTCTTTTGCCTTGCGTACATATTCTACCAATCGGGATTCAAGATCTATGGTGCCGTCAGCCTTAGACCGTCGGAATTCATCCTGATTGGCATCGACATTCTCGCTGATGAAACCGTCGATAAGCTCAGCCTTGCTGCGCATCTCGGCATCACGAATCATCGTGTTAAGAATCTCCCGGCGTTTTTCCGAGTAGTCATCGCTTGACGGGTCAAGGTCGTGAATCAACGCGAGAATGTATGCCACGTTGATGACATCGCTGTGGAGCAGTTCGAGGCAGAAGTCAATATCTTCAAGTGTTGTCTGGGCTTCGTCATCATAAGCGGCGGCAGGTTCTGCAGCTACTTTGGCCGGGGACGCTCCAAAGTTCTGGGCAATGTCAAGATACTTGCTGCGAAAATCCTGAAACTCCTGCTCTGTCATTATGAACGATATATCCGAAGGTGAATATTCCTCATAAATCTGCATTTCAGCGTGTTTCTTGATTATATCGCGGAAGGCGAGGACAAAAGCAACCTTGTCGTTCTCGCTTTCGAGATTGTCTATCTCGTCCACATTCGGATATTTCGACAGGAACTGCTCCGTCTTTTCAATGTATTCACGTTTGACATCTTTGAACGGCGGTCGCACTATATCCTCAATAGGATTATTGTCGGAGAACAGCTTTATAGACGCATCCACGTTGCTTTTGAGGTCGCGGAAGCAGATTACCTTGCCAAATCTCTTTTTCTCGTTCAACACACGATTTGTGCGGCTGAAAGCCTGTAACAGCCCATGGTATTCAAGATTTTTATCGACATAAAGAGTGTTGAGCTTCTTAGCATCGAAACCTGTAAGGAACATCCCGACGACAAGCAACAAGTCCAAAGGCTTCATCTTCGGGTCTTTCTTCTTCATCCTCTTGTTGATATCATCATAATAGAGTCCGAAGTTTTCTACCGAGTGGGATGTGCCGAAGTTTTTGTTGTAGTCATTTATGATTTCCTGCATCTCATCGGCAGCGACTTTCAAATTTGCGAACCCCCGGTTCATGCCGGTGGCTTCATCATCCTGACTGCCGTTTGCTGCGTATGTAAATATCGCACCGATTTTGATATCGGGATTTAATTCCTTAAAAATTTTGTAGTAACGCAAAAGCATCGGCACTGACTGAACCGCAAACAAAGCGTTGTATTCGCCATCAAAAGTGGATTTATTGAAGTTGTTAAGGATAAACCTTGCAACTTCACGCATACGGCTCTCGCTTTCAAGGTCAAGTTCTGCGTTTCCGGTGTAATATTCAACAAGAAAGCCTAATACATTGTCATCGGCAATAGCATCTTTAATCAGATACTTATGCAGGCAGTTGCCGAAGATTTCTTTGGTTGTACGGTCATTTTTCGAGTTCTCGACGAATATCGGCGTGCCTGTGAAGCCGAATATTTGAAGATTTTTGAAAAAATTCACAATATTTTTGTGACTTTCACCGAAATGGCTTCGGTGGCACTCATCAAAAATCATCACGACCTTTTTATTGCGCACATCCTGAATATGTCTGTTGTAATAGTCTTTTGTGACTGCGCAATTCAGCTTTTGAATTGTGGTGATTATGATTTTTGCATCGCTGTCGAGACGGCGGATAAGCTCCTTGGTATTGTCCGTGCCATCAACGGCTCCCGGTTCAAAGGCTTCATATTCAGCCTGTGTCTGAGTGTCGAGGTCGTGACGGTCAACGACAAAAAGCACCTTGTCTATTTCATCGACCTCCGAAACGAGTTGTGCCGCCTTAAATGATGTTAAAGTCTTTCCCGCGCCGGTTGTGTGCCAGATATACCCGTTGTCGTTGCTGTTGACAACCCGGTCAAGAATCTCCTCTACGGCGTAGTATTGATATGGACGCAGAACCATGAGGCATTTATCACCCTCATGTAGCACGATATATTTACTGATGATTTTGCCAAGTGTACACGGGTCGAAGAATTCAGCGGCGAAAAGGCTGAGTTGATTGAACGGATTGTTTCTCCTGTCAGTCCAATTAAACGTGAACTTATAACCGCTATTGGGGTTATTGGCGAAATAGCGGGTATTCACGCCGTTGGAAATCACAAAAATCTGAATATAGTTGAATAGACCGTGGAACGATGTCTTGTGATAGCGTTGAACCTGATTATATGCCTGTTTCAGTTCCACACCCCGTTTCTTCAACTCAATCTGCACCAGAGGCAGGCCGTTGATCAGTATGGTAACATCATAGCGACACTGACGGCGACCTTCTACCGTAATCTGATTGGAAACTTGAAATTCATTCTGACACCATTTGTGACGGTTGAGAAATTCAAGCCATACACGCTGTCCATTGTTAAGCTCCAATGGCAACAAATCCCGCAATTTCTTGGCTTTCTCAAACGTAGTGCCGCCTTCAAGATAGAGCATGACCTTATTGAACTCATTATCTGTAAGCTCCGTTCTGCCATGCGACGCAAGCTCCTTGGCATTATGTTTTTCCAACTGTCGTTTGAAATTGGATATAAGGTTGGTTTCCTCATTGATTTCAACGTATTCATACGCCATATCAGTGAGGGTTTTTATCAAGCCTTTTTCCAGTGCATCTTCGCTTTGAGTAAGTGGCATCTAAAAATAATAAAACTCCGGGCAGTTTTCTGAAGGCTGACCGAGCCTGTAACGACTGCTTAGGAGCTTTGGAGTTTGTTTGGTTTTGTGGAATCGTTTCCGTTATGCTTTAACCGTTTCAGTCATCTTCAGAATCTTAAGGTTACTATATTGCAAGATTAGCGATTTTTTCTGACATGGCAATCGAAATATGTTGAGAAACATATGACTATAAACGAGAGGCTAATGAAAACATAGAATGCCACCGGCAACGATGGAGTGTTTTCGGTGGCATTGGTCGGGATTAAGGGGTGGTGGGATAATAGTACGAGAAGGTGGTGTCGGCTTGTGAACGCTGCTCATGGCGGCGAATTAAAGATTTGATGATGTCCGTTTCATGGCGGGAGTGTTTCACATGGGACAAATGACCCTTACGGGCATTTATGGTTGGTCACACTATCAGCCACCATGTGTCAGCGGTGTACTTTTCCTTATTGTGTTTCTCCCGCATGACGTAGCCGACAATATCGCCGACTCCGCCGCTGCATAGTATTTTCGCTATCATAACAATGCGGAATTTTGGAATTTCAACTTACCGAGAATGGCTAAAATTCCGTCGAGACAAACCTCGGCTTTGCGTCTCGTCGATGGCCCTGCATTGGCCTAACAAGCCTTTACTTGGTCATTGAGATTCTTTCCTTGGTACATCAGTTCGCGTATAGCATCACGCTCGAAGTCGGTGAGACGTTCAACAATCGAGAGCTTGAAGGCACCAATACGGAGCAATTCCGCTATGCTGATTCCGGCTTTGACGGCTTTCTCCTTTAGCCGGTAGAAAACTCTATGCGGTTGCCGTCGAATGTCAGACTCATGCGAATGGGCACATTCTCCGTAACGGCAATACCTTTCTTCTTTCGCTGTTCTAATTTAAAATTTACGATTCTTTTTATGTTCATAATCAATGGCGTGTAAAATTGTTTGCACCCAAAAGTACACCCAATTTTGGTGACGTCAAAATAGCGTTAACAATTGTTGATATTTCACGCAAAATCGCTAAACCGCACAATTACAAATACATGAGCCATTATGATTGTTTATTTGCCCAATATCTTCTTTCCCTCCCGCTCCGCCATCATGTTCATATTTCCCGCATACCGGGTCGGCATGGGGAAAATTTCTCATTAATCAGGAAAATCGCTTCCTCCGCAATGGAATCACCGCAAGTATGTACAAGCAAATTGCGGCCTTCCTGGGCTTGCAGCCGACCATCTACATTGACTATTGAACCAGCTCAAAGCCTATCTGAGTCTTCACGGGAACTGCTGGACTGTAGCCGTCATCAACAAATTCACCCTTTAGCGTCTTTTTCCAACGCAGATTGATATTCATCCTTTACAGGATAAAGGAATCAATGGGAGCCCCCTCCGGGGACTCCCATTGAAAACCGTTACATGTGGATGGCGATTCCCTCGGAAGCCAGCATGGATTCATGGATGGCCTCAGACAGCGTGGGATGGGCGAAAATGGTGGCATGGATGTCCTCGTCCGTCAGTTCCGCCTGAATGCCGATGCCCAGCACGGCAATCAGCTCCGTGGCTTCCGGCCCCACGATGTGGGCGCCCAGGAGTTCTCCGTTTTTGGCGCCGTACAGGGTTTTTACGAAACCGTCCGGTTCTCCGGCGGCTACAGCCTTGCCAATGGCCTGGAAGGGGAATTTCCCCACCTTGTATTCCACGCCCGCCTCTTTGAGGGCGCGTTCCGTTTTACCTACGGAAGCCACCTGCGGGTAGCAATATGTGCAGCTCGGGAAAAAGCCCACCTGCCTGGGCTGATAGTCCGGATTAAACATGCCTTCTACTGCCTGCACAGCTTCAAAAGAAGCCGTATGCGCCAGCAGCACGCCGCCGATCACATCGCCTGCCGCATACACGCCGGGTATGGAAGTCGCATAGCGGTCATTCACCTTGATGAATCCCTTTTCCGTCAGCTCCAGGTCCAGGCCGGGCGCGGCGGGAACAACCGGCTTCACGCCGATGGCCACCAGGCAGACATCCGCCGTGATTTCCTCTTCCTGTCCCCTGCTGTTTTTCACGCTGGCCTTGACCTGTCCGTCACAGGTTTCCGCAACGGATTCCACGGAGGCTCCCGTCATCACCTTGATGCCCTGCTTCTTGAATGCGCGTTCCAGCGTCATGCAGGAGTCGTCGTCTTCATTGGGAAGCATCCGGGGAAGCGCTTCAATAAGCGTCACTCTGGTGCCGAATGAATTGTAAATGTAGGCAAATTCCGTGCCGATGGCTCCGGAACCAATGATGATCATGCTTTCAGGCCGCTTTTCCAGCACCATGGCTTCCCTGGAGCCGATGACGGTAGTGCCGTTCAGGGGGAGGCTGGGCACCGTGCGGGTGACGCAGCCGGTACAGACCAGGATATTCTTTCCCTCCAGAACATTCACCGTCCCGTCGGCGGCCTTTACTTCCACCCTGCCGGGAGAAATGATGGAGGCTTCCCCCGTAACGGAATCCACCTTATTTTTCTTGAACAGGAACCCCACGCCGCCGGCCAGGCGGTCGCTGACCTTGCGGGAACGGCCGATCACTTCGCTCCAATCCACGCTGACGCCCTCCACCGTCATGCCGAATTCCCTGGCACGGGCCGTTACAGTCAGGTAGGCCTCCGCGTTCTTCAGAAGCGCCTTGGTGGGAATGCAACCCCAGTTCAGACAGGTGCCCCCTACCCGCTCGCGTTCCACGCACACCACGGATTTCCCCAGCTGGGCGGCGCGGATGGCGCCCACATAGCCGGCAGGGCCTCCACCAATGACGATGAGATCATATTGCATGAAATTACTATAAAGGCATCCCCCCTTGCGGGTAAAGAAGGAATATGAGCATGCGCCGACTCAGGGGGGCCGTTCCCGGAGAACAGTTAACAGGCAACAGCACGACAACTATTAGCCAATCACTATTAACTCTTAACTATCATTGCCCCCCTTCACCCACTCCACCAGGTCCCGCATTTCCGCGGCGGTATCCGCATACAGGCCATCCGTGTAAATTCCATGGTCATACAAAATTTTCCCTTCCACCATGGTGAACACGCAATCCTTGCCGGAAGATGCATAAACGGCATGGGATGTCTCGTTGAACATCGGGCACAGATTCGGTTCATCCAGGTTCAGCGCGATCATATCCGCGGGAGCTCCCGGAACCAGTGTTCCCAACCCCGGCGTCCGGAAAATGCGGGCGCCCTCCGCCGTAGCCATCTTCAACGCCTGCATGGCGGGGAGCGCAGTAGCGTCACCGCTGTACCCCTTGGCAAGAATAGCGGCCAGCTTCATTGTTTCAAACATATCCAGACTGTTGTTGCTGCACGCTCCGTCCGTTCCCAGAGAGACGGGAACGCCGGCCTGCACCATATCCCGCACGCGGGCGAAGCCGGACGCCAGTTTCAGGTTGCTGACCGGGTTATGGACAACCGCCGCCCCGGAAGCGGCCACCAGCTCCAGTTCCTCATCCGTCACGTCCACCATATGAGCCAGCACGGCGCGTTCATTCAGCAGCCCCATATCGCGGGCATAGCCCACGGGGCGCCTTCCTCCGTGCAGGGAACGGCACTGCTCCACTTCCCCGGCGGATTCGGACAGATGGATATGCAGCATCATATCCAGTTCCTCCGCCAGCTTCATGGAACGCCGGAGCACTTCGTCACTGGTAGTGTACACGCTGTGCGGCATCAGGGCCACCTGCACCCTGCCGCGGCCGGAAAAGCGTTCCGCCTGCTCCCGGTACAGGGCTTCCGCACCATCCCACCCCCCGTATGCCGGAGAGGGAAAAGCAAAAACGACTTCCCCGCCAACACAGCGCATTCCCATGCGTTCCGCTTCCTGGAGGACATTGGCCTCCAACAGGTAGGAATCTACAAACGCCGTGGTGCCCGTCCGCATCATTTCATACATGCCCAGCCGGGCCCCCAGGGAGACGATTTTATCCGTCAGCCGGGCTTCCACCGGGAAAATATGCCCGGTCAGCCATTCCATCAGCGGCAAGTCATCCGCAAAACCGCGCAAAAAGGTCATGGGGACATGCGTATGGGCATTAATCAGCCCCGGCATCAGCAGCGCATTCCCCAAATCCCTGCGAACGGAGGGCGTCCACCTGGCTTCCAGTTCTGCGGCGCTTCCCGTTTCCAGAATTTTCCCGTCCCGAACGGCGACGGCCGCATCTCCGGCAGCGCTGGACTGTTCCGCTCCGCCCAGCATGCGGAAAGCGGTCACCAACAAATCACACGCTTGTTGTTCCATGGCGCAGAATGTACCCCACCGGGAGCGTTCTGGCAACTTCATCTCCCCGGGTTTGAGGATTTCGCGTCCATTTGACATTTCATGTTTGACTTCAAAAGAGAAAACTGCCAAGAATGGACCACAGTTAAATTCACCATTTATCCCCATATGAACAAAACTATACTGTTAGGTTTGGCCCTTGCGGCCTCCGTGTCTTCCGCCAGCGCCTATCATGCCGACAAGTACGACGGCCAGTTCGGCATGTCCCTGGAAGGGGCTTACGGAATCGCCACCAAAGACGCCATGCCCAACGTGGCCGGCGGCAATCTGAGCATTTTCAACTATATTGAAACCGGCAGCATTGTTCATCAGATTTCCCTGAACGGCGGCATCCTGGCCGGTTCCCACCACCCCAGCGTGCAGGACCTGGGCATCAGCGGGCCTTATACCGCCAGCCTCCGTTCCACCTATATCCCGATGATGGCCGGTTACACGCTGAACCTTCCCATCGGCGACTACACCATGTTCTATCTGGGCGGCAAAGTCGGCGCCACTTACGGCGACGTGAAGACCACCATTCATGGACTGGAAGACGGCAGCCGTTCCCGAACCATTTCCTCCACCAAGTTTTCCTGGGCTGCCCAGGCCGGCTTCAAGTTCAGCATCTCCAATAGCGCGGACTTCGTGCTCGGCTACGAATATTACCAGATTCAGGGCTACAATGACCCCGGCTACCACACCATCAAGCTGGGCTTCTCCTGGAATTTCTAACAAACAATTATCAGGTTTATTACGGTCTTCCGGCGGCTCCGTTATACTGCGGAGCCGCCTTTTTTTGCGCATGGAATGCCGGCCCGCACAACAGCAGGAAACAAAGGGACGGAAAGCTGATACGCATCTTTAAACCGGAACGGCTCTTATCCGGGCAAAGGAGGACTGTTTCTTCCGGGATGTCCGGACGCAACAAGGCCGCCCCCTCATCCTGGAGGAAGCGGCCCTGAAAAGTTCAACAATTCAGAGAACCTTACTTGGCAGGCTTGAACGGCTTGGGAGACGCATAGACTTCATAGTCCTTGATGCGGCCGTTTTCCCTGTTCTGGCGCGGCAGGTAGCGGAATCCTGAAAGTTTCTGCACCTTGCCCAGATCCAGCACGATCATGTGCGGATGCTGAGGGTTGTCCCCCTGCCACTTGGTATGCCAGTAGGTGGTGGGCTGGTTGTCCATCACCAGGCCCGCCTGGGCGGCTTCCCCCGTCGTTTCATGGGAATCCGCATAAACCACGGACCACTGTTCGCGGGGAAGCAGGTTGCCGGAGGCGTCCAGGAAGTTCAGCTCCGCAATAGCGGCATGGGGGCCGTTGTCATGGGCGTTTTTACTGACAATGGCGATGTAACGGGCCTGGACGGGAGCGCGGAATTTGATTTCCTGCTGATCTGCCCCCTTGGCGAAGGAACCCCTGTGCACCAGCTGGCCGGCAGCGGGGGCCACAGGTTTGCCTACGCGGAAGACATCCGCCATGGCAGGGTCCCTGTTGACTTCATAAATGGCTTCCTTCACACCCTTCACCGTGCCGAAACCTCCGTCCACGTCCAGCACCACGATTTCATTTTTCCCAGGCTTCAGGTATTCTCCGGGGCAATAAAGAGCCTGCTGGGAGCCGATAAACCAGAAGCGGCCCAGATTGCGTCCATTCACCCACACAACGCCTTTCTTCCAGCCGTCCCGCATATCCAGGTAGGTATCCTTGGGATTGGAAACGTTGAAATACCCGCGGTGGAACACGGGCTGGTCGCCCGCCGGCTTCTTGCCGGAGAAGGGAAGAAGCTCCACTCCCTTGCACGGGAAGTTGTAGATAAGGAAGTTTTCCAGCTTTTTGCCGTCCAGCGTGATGGGCCCTCGGATGCCCTTGCGCTCGCCCTGTATCTGGCCGCCGAAGTTGATGCGGCCCATGTTTTCCACAAAAATGTCCACCGTATGAAGTCCGGAAGGAATCACCACATCACAGGAATCCTGCTTGTAACGGCGATCCGCCGCCCCCTGCCTCTTGCCATCCACGTAAACGATGGCGCGGTCCTGCATGTTGTTCATCTTCAGTTCTCCTTTCACCGGTCCTTGCACCTTTGTCCGGTACAGGATGAAACCCAGGCTTTGCCCCAGGGCTTCCATGTGGACGGGCTCCTTGCGGATGGAGGGCTGAGGAAGACGGGAAAACATGCCGGCCGTTTCCGTAAACGTGATGGGGGGCAGCTCCATCATTTCCGGCTGGGCGGGAGGTTCGGGAAGCTTGTACGTATCACCGTAATAATCCTGAATAGTCTGGCGGAAGGTGCGGTAGCGGTCCGTCAGGGTTCCGTTTTCGGAAATGGGGGCGCCGTAGTCGTAATTGGTTACATCCGGCGTATAGGCGCCTTCCCAGTTCGCCCCGTTCATGAAGCCGAAGGAGGTCCCCCCATGCACCATGAAGAGGTTGGGGGAGACGTTATTTTCCAGCATCCACTTCAGGTCTCGGTTGAAACCTTCCGTACTGCCGCCATTCTTGGGCTTGCCCCAGTGGTCAAACCAGCCCACCCAGAATTCGCCGTTGATGCGGGGCGTTTTACCCTTGTGCTTCTCCAGATTCGCAAAGGCGCCCTTGGCTCCGCCGCCGAAATTCATGGCGGGAACAACGCCCGGAAGCGTGCCGTTCTTGATCATCCAGTCGTTCGGGCCGTCCGACGTGAAGGGAACAACTCCCGGAAGTTCCTTCCGGATAACGTCCAGATGCTTTTTCACGTAATCCTTGTCAGAACCATAGGAACCATATTCATTTTCCACCTGGGCCATGATGATGGGGCCTCCCTTGGTAATCTGCAGAGGTTCCAACATGGAACAGACTTTTTTAAGATAAGCCATGGCCGGTTCCAGGAAGCGGGGATCCTGGGAACGGACTTTCAAATCTTCATCCTTCAGCAGCCAGCCGGGAAATCCGCCGAATTCCCATTCCGCGCACACATAGGGCCCGGGACGCACAATGACCCACAGGCCGGCCTTCTGCGCTTCCTTGATGAATTCCACAAAATCCAGATTGCCGGAGAAGTCCCATTTGCCGGGTTCCGGTTCGTGCACGTTCCAGAACAGATAAGTGCAGACGGTATTCATGCCCATGGCCTTTATGCGCTGGAACCTGTCCTTCCAGTGTTGGCGCGGCACGCGAGGATAATGCATTTCCCCGGAAATGATTTTGATGGGCTTTCCGTCCATCAAAAAATTTTCCTGATTAGTAGAGAAGACATGCCTGGCTCCGTCATTGGATTCCGGCAGAGGCATGGGAGCAGCCACGCAAAGATGCCCTGCCAGAAGCAGAACGGAGAAAAAGGATAATTTCATGATTATGGAATTAATAATTAATTACGGTAAATGCGAAGGAGATTATGATGAAAAATCACCTCCTTTCAATTTAAAAAGGAGACGGTGACCCGGTTTTATTACGGAACGGCACCATCCTGTCTTTCAAGATATATTATTTGATGCTTTTCTTCAAACGGTACGCCACGGCTCCGAGCCTCCAGCGTTTCCTTCTTCATTTCTTCATCCACCCAGTACAGGTGCGATTCCAGCGGATTGTAAATTCTGGGGGAACAGAACCGGGTGGGAGATTCCGGCCAGCGTATCCAGCGCCAGCAGGCGACATGCGTGTATGGTTCCCTCCAGCCGGGAATCCAGACGCAAAGTTCATAAAGACGCTGCTGGGCACGGTGAAGAGTCAGCTTCAGGGAACCGGTATCCGGGGCATTGCGTTCCGCATCCAGGGCGGCATCCAGTTCAGCGTCCGACACAGCCATAATATTATTCGTATTGCCTACGGGATTTCCGCGGGCATCATACGCCAGTTCGGAAGAAAATGTTTCATACAGCCGTGGGAACGGCGTCTGCAGCGGCCACGCCCACAGAGCCGCCTGATACCGTTTTTCAAAAACCTTACGGGAACAGACACTGTAGGTAAGAGAATCCAGACGCAGGTCCACCCCGCACTTCAGGGCCTCCTGCCGGAGAATGGAACAGACGTTGGTCATCAGGACGGATGAATCCGCAAACGTCAGTTCCACCACCAGCCGTTCTCCCCGTTCATTTTTCAGCACGCCGTCAGTCCCCATTTCCCGGTAGCCGGCGCGGGCAAAATATTCCATGGCTTTTTTCTTGCTGTATTCCGGAGCTTTCAGCGGAAGAGTCAGGTCTCCGTACCCCTCCATGTAGGAACCGAGCCTTCTCATATTCCCGCGGAACAAAGTATCAATCACCAGGCCCATGTTCACGGAATGCGCCAGCCCGCGGCGGATATCCGGATTTTTCAACAGTTTGTCCGAGCAATTCAGATACAGTCCGTACGGGGGACAGGCGTAATTGGCTTCCAGACTGTATTTATCTATATAGCCCCGGTGCACTTCCGGCAGTTCCAGACCCGTTTCCCACACCTCCGGCTTGCGAACGTTCATGATGTCCAGTTCCCCGCGGCGGAACATTTCAACCGCCTTGTTTTCCATGTTCACAAACACATGTTCCACCTGGTCCGCATTGCAGGAATGGCGGTAATACTTCCTGTCCTTCGCCCACCAATTTTTCACGCGGGCCAGGGTAATGCTTTCTCCTATCCGGATTTTAGCGGGAACAACCATGTAGCCACCCGTATTTGGAGGGACTTTCCACTGGTAGCGTTCCAGAAACAGAGCGTTGAAATCATGGTAAAAACCGGGATGGGCCGGATGAAAATCCGCACAGGCCATGTAAGGCAGCAGCGGCCCGCGGGACGGCAGCGTCAGGGCAATGATGGAATCCCCGTATACCGTAATCTGATCATACATGGAACGGAACAGGGTTGTCCAGAACGGATCCCGGGCAAAACCGGACGTACGGAGGCAAATGTTCAGCAGAAAATCCTGCGCTTTCACGATGCGTCCGTCCGAATAGGCCGCTTCCGGATCCAGATGATAAAAAACAGTTTTTCCGTCTGCGGACAAGGCCCAGCGGTCCGCCAGGCCCGGAATGGGACGGAAGGTTTCCGGATGAAGCCCCACGAGGGGAAGCCACACGTTGTCAATGGCGGAGTAATTGAAAAAATTTTCACTTCCCGGCCCGAAAGCACGCAAAGTTCCGGGAAACGGAGTATTGATCCACAACCGGACTCTTCCACCCTTGACGGCGCGCGGATCACCCACATCCGGCTCTTCCATTCCGGTTTGCCATTCCAATCCGTCCGGAACGTCTTCCAGAGGAAGAAGGCGGATATGGTCTTTCAATAACAGCCTTTTCCTGATGCGTTCCACGGAACGAGCCTGTTCCGCCAAACGCCGGCCGTCCCCTTCCCCGCGGGAAACGACCAGAAGTTTTTCCTTCCTCTCCCCTTCAGCCAATTCACGGCGCAGCTCCCGTTCCACGGCCCTGTTCCAGCGTTCCACAAAACCGTCAAATACGGCAGGCATCCCCCTGCCGTCCATCCGGCCGGAAAATTCATGCCAAACATTCTTCTCACGCTGGGAAAAGTAAAAGACACCTCCCAGAAAGACGGAAAGGGCCAATGCCCCCAGTATGGATATCCAGCGCAACACAACTCAGATGGCCGCCACATGTTAACCGATTCCGGAAACTACGGAAAACAGAAAACCCATCTTCCGCGCGGAACCGTTCACTTCGCCTGAAACAGTCCGCAAGACGGAAGATGGGGGAGCAATCAACAATTAATATTGAAAGGAACTTAGAATTCGACCGTCACACCGCCGAAGATTCCGAATCCACGGGCTTCACGCGGGCCGAAGTTATAATCATTCGTCATGATGAACTTCTGGTCAAACAGGTTTTCCAGACGCACATGGAGGGACACATTGTCCGTTGCCTGGTAACGGGCAAACAGGCGCGCCGTAAAGAAATTGTCCAGACGGGCATAATTGTAATCCGTGCGTCCCATGGCGGCCGTTACGCCGAAGCCGACCGTCAGCTTTTCAACCGGGGAGGTATAAACCTCTGCGTTGATGGTGTGGCGGGCGGTATTGGCCATCTGAATGGTTTCGTATTTGCCGATGGAATCGCGCTTGGGCATCGTGAAGGTGTAATTGGCATAATAGCCGCTGTTCCACGCGTCCTTGAACTGTCCCTTGAACGCCACTTCCACGCCGTAGGAAGTGCAGTGGGAATAATTGGTGTAAGTGGTATAGGAGTTCGGCCAGGTGCCTACGCTCATGGTGCCGATTTCATCGTCGATACGGGTCCAGAAGCCCGTCACGGAAGCATAATGGCCGTCCGCCAGACGCTGTTCCACCCCCAGATCGCCGCCCAGGGACTTGGACACATCCAGATCAGGGTTGCCAACATAACCATAATTGGCCGCATACTGCTCAAAATAGGTGGGCGCGCGGAAACCGGAACCCACGGAACCGAAAATACGGGTGGGGGAATCCTTGCCCGTCACTTTCCAGGAATTGGAATAACGCCACGTAAAATGATTGTTCCAGACGGAATCATGTTCCAGGCGCAGGGCCACGCTGGCGTCAAAGCTGTCCGTGGGTGACCACATTTGCTCCGCAAAGAAGGCAAGCGTGCTCTGCCATTCATCCTTGGCAACGTAATTGTTTTCGCTCATGTAGTCGGAACGGTCCCAGGCCATGCCGGCGATGGTTTTCCATTCCTTGTTCCACGTCAGCGCATTACGCCACTCCGCCTGAAAACGGCGGTTGCGCATCACATTGGGCTGGAAATCAAATCCGGGAGTATGGCAGGAATAGTCCATGTTGTAATGCCCCACCATGAAGCTGGTGGACCACAGCTTGGAAATTTCCGCATCCACACGTCCTGTCACCAGGTTGCTGCGGTTCTTGTCTTCCGTATTGTACAGATGGGGATCCGGAACGGAAGGCCACTGGTTATAATCCACATACGGCGTGGGATATTCAAAGTAGGAATCCAGGCGGCGATAGGTAAAGCTCACCTTCACCTTGTCATTGATATCATAGCCCAGGCGCACGGCTTCCTGCCACTGGCGGAAATCGTTCATGCCTGTCCTGTTGTCATAAATGGCCGGATAGATTGACGGATCGTTTTCCGTAGTTTCAAACCCAACGCCTACAAAATAGGAAAGCTTCTTGATCTTGCCGGAGGAAGTGACATAGCTGTTGAAAGAGCCGAAAGAACCGGCCTCCGCAAAAATCCTGGTTACGGGATCGCCTTCCCCCTCCGGAGTATCCATCGCGACAACGCCTCCAATGGCGCCGGAACCAAAAACGGCGCCCTGCGCTCCTTTCACCACTTCCACATTGCCCACCGTAAAGAGATTGGTGATGCCCAGCAGCTTGTTGCCGGACATGTTGGCATCACTGATGCGCATGCCGTCAACCATGGTCAGAGTGTAGGTATCCTTGTTCATCCCGCGGATGACGGTGTTGCTCACGGAACCGCGCTGCCAGGTGCCGCCTCCGTCCAGCGTGAAAACGCCGGGCGTCTGGGAAAGGGCTCCCGTCAGGGTTTCAATGCCCGCCTTCTGGAATTCTTCCGGATTGATGATGGAAACGGACACTCCAGACCGGTTGTACGGCACGCCCACAAAGTGGGATGCCATAGTCAGTTCCGGCATAACCTGCATGGTTTCCGTCCTGACGGAGGGCTTGGAGTCTTCCTTTTTAGCGGACTCGGCAAGAGAGGACTGGCCTGCGAATGCGGCAAGGCCAACAGCAATTGCGCCCATTTGAAGGGCTTTCTTCGTATAAAGCATGGTTGTAGTGCCTTACGTTCGGTAACTCGCCGAACAGTTGGACAACCTCACAGGCTGGTTTTCTGGCTTGCGAGGCAGGCTCGCTTACAGTGGCGGTACCGCTCCGGACTCACACCGGTATTCCCCATTTATTTCCTGCCCGGCTACGGGCGTCCCTGAGGTCTGTAACCCTTCCCATAAGGGTTCATGGGACGGATGAAATACCAAAGAGACCGGTATGACAAGACAAAAAAATTTTTCTTTGAACATCCAGATGAATTGCAGTCGTTTTCCCTTTTCAGCGTATTGTTCTCCATCCCTCTTTTCCTCACGGGGCTTTCCATTTTTGTCTTGTCACTCCCGGCGCATACAGGACATGATGCGCTCATGACGCTCCTTGTTCCCACGTTCCCGCAACAGGGAAGATTTCCCGTCTCCGGCGAAGCTTCCGGCTACGTGGAATTCCGAACTTGCAAGGCGCTTCCTTTTTTTCTCCGGCGCGGGCAGCCCTTCGGTACGCCGGTTCCAATTACTGTGGCATGAACGTTTTTTCACATGGCGGAGATTTAAAATCCCTGGCGGAGGAGGCCTGCCGCCCGGAACGGGATATTTTGGACTTCAGCGTCAACCTGAGGCCGGAAGGTATGCCGGAGTTCATCGTTTCAGCATTGTGGAAGGCCATGGAAAACGCAGTACCCTACCCTTCTCCGGATGCGGCGGATCTACGGGAACTGGCGGCGGTTCATTACGGGCTTCCTTCCGGCTGCTTCGTATTTGGAAACGGGGCCAATGAACTCATTCACGCTCTTCCGCGCGCATTAAACCTTAAACAGGCCGTCATTCCGGAACCCGCTTTTTCCGAATACAGGCTGGCCTGCCTGCGCCACGGCACGGATGTTCTTTCCATCCGGACGGAGGAACGAAATTCCTTCCTCCCGTCTCTTTGCCGTCTGGAGGAACAGGCCGCAGACGGAAGCGCTGTTTTTCTGGCAAATCCCAGCAATCCGTCCGGCGGCCTGCTGGACGCAGCGGCCCTGCACAGGGTTGTCCAGAGCCGCCCCGAAGTCCTCTGGATCATTGACGAATCTTTCATGGATTACGTACAAGGAGCGGAATCACTGCTCCGTGAAGCGGCCCTCCTTCCCAACCTGGTGGTTCTGCGCTCCCTGACCAAATTTTACGGCATGGCCGGCGTCCGGTGCGGTTTTTCCATCTGTGCCGCTCCGCTCGCGGAGCGGCTGCGGCAATCCCTGCCCGCCTGGAACGTGAATGCCTTTGCGGCGGCAGCGGTGAAGGCCGTGCTGGCACAGCCCTCCTCCTGGGCAGACAGGGAACGCACCCGGAACCGGGAACGCCGGGACGACCTGTTCCGCAGGCTCTCCTCCCTGCCGGGCTCCGCCGTACTCCCGTCCGAGGCCAACTTCCTTCTCTTCCGCCTGGCGGGGGCGCCTCATGGCCTGGCAGCCCGGCTCCTGAAAAAATACGGCATCGCACTGCGCGACTGTTCCAATTATCCGGGGCTGGAAACGAGCGGCTGGTTGCGCTCCGGCGTCCGCACGCCGGAGGAACACGCCCTGCTGGCGGAAGCTCTGCGCGCCGAACTGGCGGGAAACGGCCCCTCCATTATCCGTAAGGCTCCCAAACCGGCCCTGATGATTCAGGGCACCTGCTCCGATGCAGGAAAAAGCGTTCTCACGGCAGCCCTGTGCCGCATTTTCCTTCAGGACGGCTATCACGTGGCGCCGTTCAAGGCGCAGAACATGGCTCTCAACTCCGGCGTAACTGCGCTGGGAGAGGAAATGGGCCGCGCCCAGCTGGTGCAGGCCCAGGCCTGCCGCATTGATCCGGATGCCAGAATGAACCCCATTCTTCTCAAGCCCCATTCCAATACCGGCTCCCAGGTGATCGTGATGGGGCGCCCCGTAGGCCGCATGGACGCGCGGGAATACTTCACGGCTAAAAGGCGCTTCTGGCCGGACGTATGCAAAGCATACGATTCCCTGGCGGACGAATATGAACTCCTCTGCCTGGAAGGGGCCGGAAGCCCCGGAGAAATCAATCTGAAATCAGCAGACGTGGTCAACATGAACATGGCCCGCTACGCGCGTGCCAGAGTCCTGCTCGCCGGGGACATTGACCGTGGCGGAGTGTACGCCTCCTTTCTGGGAACGTGGATGACATTCGCCCCGTGGGAAAAAGAACTGCTGGCGGGGTTCGTGGTCAACAAATTTCGAGGAGATCCGGATCTGCTGGCCCCGGCGCACAGCTACATGCGGAACCGTACGGGCAAGCCTGTGCTGGGCGTCATCCCGATGATGCGGGACATCAACATTCCGGAAGAAGACCGCGCCACGCTGCCCCCTGGCCACGGGGAGCACGGGAAACATGCGGATTGCCTGGATGTGGCCGTAGTCATGCCCGCCCACGTCTCCAACTTCACGGACTTCGCCCCTCTGGCGGCGGAGCCGGACGTCCGGCTCCGCCAGGTGCGGACACGGGAGGAATGGGGAAATCCGGACCTGGTCATTCTGCCCGGCACTAAAAGCGTGGCTGCGGACCTGGCTTCTCTCCGTTCCGCCGGGCTGGAAGAACCCATCCGCCGTCATGCCGAAAAGGGAAAGTGGCTTCTGGGCGTCTGCGGAGGGCTGCAAATGCTGGGGACGGACATTCTGGACCCGCTGCACATGGAATCCCCGGAGGAGCGCACGCCAGGACTGGGGCTGCTGGAACTTTCCACCACCTTCTCTTCAGCCAAAACCCTGATCAACGTGCGCCGGGCAAGCACGCCGCTGCCCGTTCCCGCCGCAGGTTATGAAATCCACCATGGCGTCACCAGCCATCAAGAATCCAGCCCCCCCGTCATGTTCCGGGAAGACGGCTCCCCCTGCGGCTACGGCAAAGGCCGTATCTGGGCCACGTATCTGCACGGCATGCTGGACGGAGACCAATTCCGCCGCGCATTCATCAACATGGTCAGGAAAGATTCAGGGCTGAAAGCCAACCCAGCCCTGCACACCGCCTATGACCTGGACGGAGCGCTGGACCGCCTGGCGGACGTGGTCCGGAAACATCTGGACCTGAAAACCATTTACCGAGCTCTCCAACTGAAACGCTGACCCATGTTCCCGTGCCCGTTCATCCTGCCTGCGGCCTTCCTGCTGGATATTCTGGCGGGAGAACCGCCCAACAGGTTCCATCCCGTCTGTTTGATCGGCCGGTGCGCGCGCCGCATGGAAACACTGGCGAGGCAAAGGTGGGGAGGAACTTTTCATGCGGGAATGGCGGCAGCGCTGGCAACCTGCATTGCCGCATGGTTCGGCTGCGCGGCGCTCTTCCTTCCCTTTTCCCTGTTACCCTCCCCCTGGGCACCCTGGATTCCGTCCGTTCTGGTCATTTACATCTGCATGGCCCCGCGCAGCCTGGCCGAGCATGCCCGGAAGGTGGAAAACGCCCTGCGCAGCGGGAACGCCGGAGAGGCCCGGCACTCCGTCTCCATGATCGTGGGACGGGATACGGAACGGATGGACGTCTACGGCATCGCCAGAGCGGCCATTGAAAGCGTGGCGGAGAACTTGACGGATGGCGTTTTTTCCACCCTGTTCTGGGCCTCAGCAGGCTGCCTGGCAGGAGGCGCCTCCGGGGCGGCTTCCGCCGCGCTGGCGCATCGTGTTTTCAACATCCTGGATGCCATGTGGGGGAAAAAAAATGACCGGTACAAACACTTCGGCACCTTTGCCGCACGCACGGATGACGCGCTCAACTTCATCCCCGCACGCCTTATTTTACCGTGTATTTCCTTTTCCTCCCTGATGGTGAAAGGAACCTCCGCCCGGAGGGCGCTCACCATGGGATGGGCCTTCCGGAACGCCCACGCCAGCCCCAATTCCGCATGGAGCGAAGCGGCCTTCGCTGGAGCGCTGGGCCTCCGTCTCGGGGGCCCGGTCTCTTACAAGGGAATTCCTGCAAACTACCCCTGGATAGGAACAGGGCGAACCAAAGCCTCCGCCAGCGACCTGGCCCTGGCCATTCGGCTCATGTGGACGACTGCCGCCACGGGTACGCTGGCGTTCACTCTCCTTCTTCTCTTCACCCCCCACTTCTGGACATCATGAACAAACTGCATATCCCCCCGTTGGACGAACAGGCCGCAAAAGCGGCCCTGGAACATCAGAAAATTCTGGCCAAGCCTCCCCTTGCCCTGGGAAAACTGGAACCCGTGGCCATCCGTATTGCCGGCATGACCGGCAATCCCGCGCCGCGCCTGAAGGACAAAGCCATAGTCCTGTTCGCCGCGGACCACCACATCGCCGACCACGGCCTCAGCCTGACATCCACGGACGTTACCTACATCCAGACCCGCAACTTCCTTCAGGGCGGAGGCACGATCAACGCCTTTACACGCAACGCGGGAGCACGCCTTTCCGTAGTGGACGTAGGCGTCAATTACGACTTCGGCGACCTGCCGGGGCTGGTCAAAAGAAAAGTCATGCACGGCGCCAACGACTTCAGCAGGGGGCCGGCCATGACGCGGGAACAGGCCCTGAAATGCCTGCAAGTGGGCATTGACATGGCCCGTGAAGAAAAAAACAAAGGGCTGGACATTGTGGCCGCCGGAGAAATGGGCATTGGCAACACCACCCCCTCTTCCGCCATCGTGGCCGTGCTCACAGGCACCCCTGTGGAAACCGTGACGGGACGCGGTTCCGGCGTCAGAGGAGAAGTCATCCGCAAAAAAATAAAACTCATCGAACAGGGAATCGCCCTGAACAAGCCAGACCCTTCCGATGCCATTGACGTGCTGGCGAAGGTGGGAGGACCGGAAATAGGAGCCATGGCCGGACTGATGCTGGGGGCGGCCTCCCTGCGCGTCCCCATCGTCATTGACGGCTTCATTGCCGGGGCGGCCGCGGCCATCGCCCAGGGCATTCGCCCGGAAGCGGCGCAATACTTCATCGGCTCCCACAACTCCGCGGAACCGGGGCATAAGCTCATTATGGACCACATCGGCGTCACCATGTACATGGACCTGGGCCTCTGCCTGGGGGAAGGCACGGGGGCGGCCCTGTTCTTTCCCCTGCTGGACGCCGCCACGCGCGTACTTTCTGAAATGAAAACCCTGCCGGAACTGGACATCACCGTTCCGCGCTGACCCTTTCTTCCCTGTATCCATGGCTGTCATCACCACCATCCGCTCCGCCTTCGGCTTCCTGACCCGGCTACCCGTAGGGCCGTGGCCGCTGCAAAATGACCTGAACGGAATTTCCGCCTGGCTACCGCTGGTTGGCCTGGTGGTGGGGGGGCTTGCGGGTGGCCTGACCTGGACGGCAACCCTGCTCTTCCCCCCCCTGGTCTGCGGCGTTATCGGCTGTGCCTGCTGGGTAGTCGTCACAGGCGGCCTGCACCTGGACGGAGTAGCGGACTGCGGAGACGGGCTTCCCATTGAAGTATCCCGGGAACGCAGGCTGGAAATCATGAAAGACTCCCGCCTGGGGACCTTCGGCGGCACGGCCCTGTTTTTCAACCTGGCGTTCAAGGGAGCCGCCCTGGCGACTCTGGCGGCCCACGGCTCCTGGGAACTTCTGCTCACGGCGTGCGCTCTGGCAGGATTGCTTGCCCGCAGCCAGATATTCATCGCCATGCGCTTTCCGGGCGCACGGCCTGGAGGCATGGGGGAAGCGTTCAAGCAGGGAACGTGCCCCGGGCACGCCCTGGCTGCCGCAGCCGTCACCCTGGCTGCCTGCGCTCTGGCAGGATGGAACGGGCTGTACGCCCTGCTCTCCGCCCTGGCCGGCTCCATGGGCCTGCTTCTATACGCGCGCCGCCGCCTGGGCGGCGTTACCGGGGATGTATTCGGCTGTACCGTAGAATGTACGGAATGGCTTGTCCTGCTCACCTTCTGCACTTTATGAAAACTCCACACAAATGCCGCGTTCCAGGCCTCAACATCGGATGCACCTCCTTCATCATCCCGGACTACTACGTGCCCTCCATCAGGGAATGCGTCCATTACGCGGATGATGTCGCTCTGCTCCTGCTGGAAGCCGGAGAATGCGGAAAGGAACTCATTACCCCTGCGGAAATACGGGAACTGGCCGGAATCGCTGCAGATGCCGGGGTTACCTGGAACGTCCACCTGCCTACGGACGGCAGCTTCGCCACGGAAGAATCAAGCCGCCGTTATACGGAAAACATCATTCGCGCCATTGACCTGACACGGGAACTGGAGCCCCACACCTGGGTCATGCATGTGGTCACGGACCATATCCCCGGTCCTGATATGCGCCCCCATCTTACGGAACGCGAAACGGAACGAATCCTCCGGAGTCTGGAACAAATCACACCCCACCTCCCCGCACCGGAATGCCTGGCCCTGGAAAATTTGGAACGCCATCCGACCGACTATCTGGACAAACTGGTAGCCGCTACACCCCATTCACGTTGCTTTGACATAGGCCATGTCTGGAAAGAAGGCCTGCGGCCGGAAAAACTTCTGCCGCTCTGGCTGCCGGACATACGCATGTGCCACCTGCACGGGCTGGAAAAACGGGACCACAAATCCCTGCACCACATGCCTGCCGCTACGCTGGACGCCATTCTGCACCCCATGTGGGACCTTCATTTCTCCCCCCTTATTACGCTGGAAGTCTTCAGCCTGGATGACTTCCTGAACTCCCACCAGGCCATGCTGGAATCCCATGAACGCTACATCACCAAACACTGACGCCAATACCGCACGCATGACGCTCGTCCTGGGCGGCATCAGAAGCGGCAAAAGCCAATACGCTGAACAAATAGCCGCCGGATTCGGGAAAAAAATCCTGTACGTCGCCACGGCGGAAGTCTGGCCCGGAGCCGGCTCCATGGAATACCGCGTGCGCAAGCACCAGGAACGCCGTCCTAAAAGCTGGCTCACGCTGGAATGTCCCCGTCATGTAGCTTCTGCCGTCGGGGAATCCGGCTTGCTGGACCAGGTGGACGGCGTCATTCTGGAATGCGTCACCCTGCTCGCCTCCAATACCCTGTACGCCCAGAAGGACCCCACGGACTACGAGCCGTTCCAGGAAGCGCTGATTGAGGAAATAGAAGCTTTGAAAAAGCTCATCCGCCAAGCCCCCGTACCATGGGTGCTTGTTTCTTCTGAAACCGGCATGGGCATCAGCCAGTCAGATGCGGAAACGCGCCACTACTGCGACGGGCTGGGCATTGCCAACCAACTCCTTGCCAAAAGCGCGGATGAAGTCTACTTCATGGTGGCGGGACTACCCCTGACCGTGAAAAAAGGCTGAAACGCCCGGAGAGCGGTTCTCCCGTTAGTCAGGAAAAGAAAACGCCGGAGATTAAGCATATCATCCCCCTTGTGCCATGTTGGTTCCGCTTTCATCATCCATGAAAAGCTCTTCCGGGAAGTTCGCGGCACAGGCGGGGAATAAAAAGGAAATCCGGTGTTCGGCCGGGACACCATACCTCAATCGTCAACGCTGGTCTGAACCGAACCATCTCTAGAGTTTGGGAGCCGAAACCTTCTACCGCCTGGAACAGAAGGAACACATGGTCAACCAAAGCGTTAACGCTGCCGTGCATTGCTCATTCCAAACATTTATTTCCATCCGGAAACATGACGGAGGGAATCCACAGAAAAATCCCTCCGTTTTTTCAGCAGCTCACCATATTCCACAGGAAATTCTTGACTCTCCGGCCCTCTTGCCTCTTAATTCTTTCGCTTCACGTGCCGTCGTGGCGGAATGGTAGACGCGCTCGACTCAAAATCGAGTTCCAAAAGAGTGTGGGTTCGAGTCCCACCGGCGGTACCAATCAATAAACCCTGGTAGCTAAACGCTCCCAGGGTTTTCTATTACCAGTCATAACGCTTCATTTCTCAAAGAGACTCCCCGTAGTAATTCCAGAAAGGAATGAAACGGACTTCCGCACCCAGTCCGCGCCAGACAATAATCTGGCGGTGAAGTCCCGTCCCCCGCTCCCCGTAAAGGTTCGAAAAACCATGGGCGAACAGCCTTTTGACTGGATTGCTCATGAGCGCTGCGCTTAATCGCGGACGATCAGAAAAAAGAAATGGTTCATACCGCTTTTTCCACCGTCGGATTTTTCAAATCGGCATTTACTCCCGGCCTTATGCCGCTGCGGGCAGACAATCCCGGAGCGGCTGCTTTAAAAGTTTGTGTCACCAGGGCGTGTTCGTCTGATACCTCTATTGTATCAGTGGGAGCTATAAAAAAATATTGTCCGGGGTTTTCCGTTTCCAGGATAACCAGAGAAGAAGCGTCGCTAAGAAGCGCATGGATAGTACACGCAGCCGTACAAGTCAGCGCATAGGATGCGCCCGGTATGGTATTCACTTTCATCAAGCAGATTTAGTGCCGGAAACGGGAGAAAAGTCATCCATGCTGATACGTGCACATTTCCTGCCGGAAATATGGAGGAAAGTGAGAAAAGGGAGGTAATAAATGGCCCTGTCTAACAAAATACGCAATAAAATATTTATCTTAAATGAATTAAAAATAATTACAAACCACCTGAAGCCGTACCGCTCAGGAATGTAATGCATTGATAACACTATATCATTTATACATTATCCGCCCACTTTACCTCATCAAAAAAAGACCAGTAGCTTAAATCCTAAAACGATTTACAGAATATCAACAACTTGCAACAACACCAGATCTCCTTTCGGATTCTGCGGGCCAGGCAATCCCTACAATTGGCTCGAATTCACGCAATGCGATACGTATATACAAGAGTATGACTTCGTTGCCAGCTTCTTCATTGGTTGAAACAGTAGCCAATAAAATCAAACAGATGATTCTCAGCGGCAGCCTGGTCAATATCCTGCCCGGAGAAAGAGAACTCGGGCACAGGTTATCCGTAGGCAGGGAAACCATCAGAAAGGCCCTGGCCCTTCTGGAAAGGGATGCATGGATTGCCCCCCCACGCATCAAGGTTCCGCGGCGCATCCTGAAAACTACGGAAGAAGAAACGGTTAAAAATATCTTTTGCCATCCGGTTCAGGAAAAAAAAGAAATTCTCGGGTTTCTGACGCCCCAGCCCCTCAAAAGGCTGGCTCAAAGCGTATTGGCGGAAATATATACCATCTCCAAAATTCTGGAGGAAGACGGCATCAGCGTCCGTATCTTTGAAGCTCCCTGGATCTTAGGCAACAATCCGGACAAGAGGCTTGCCAAGCTGGTTACCAAATCCGAATGCGTCTGCTGGATACTTCACCGTTCCTCGGAGCAAACCCAGCTCTGGTTCAAGACGCACCGCATCCCCTGCATTGTGCGCGGCACCTCCTACCAGAGCAGCAACCTTCCCTATCTGGACCGCCACTGGGCGGCCACCACGCATCATGCGGCGCAGCATCTTTGGAACAAGGGGCATCGAACGGTAGGCCTGTGCCTGCCTCCTGATCCGTTGAAGGGCCACCAGCTCATGCAAAAAGGTTTTTTCAGCTTTGCGGAACAGGGATGGAATCCCATCCTGGTACCCACCCCGTTTGAAACGCCGCTCTTCTTTGAATATCTGGCCAAAGCGTTTAAAAAACATCCGGATATGTCCGCCCTGGTAGCCACACGGGGCAACCAGATCGTTCCCATTCTTTCCTGGGTGGAAGCCCGTTCGCTGAGCATTCCGGATCAGCTCAGCCTGGTCAGCCTGACGTATGAACCCTTCATGGAACGCCTGCTGCCCACGATCACCTATTATGAAGAGAACCAGACAAAAACGGTTCACAAGCTCATACGGATGCTCCGCTCCCTGACAGCCGGGAAAAATATCAAGAGCATTTCCGTCATTCCGGAAATATACCCCGGCCAATCCGTTTCCCTGCACGCACCTTCCGCATAATGCCTTTTTCCGGAAAGGAAAGAATCAAGGGAACAGGAAAGAGGAATGCATCAACAGAAAAGTATTCCGACAATAAGAAAAAAGCACTCCCTCAAAAGATAGCGTCGTCAAAACGTCTTGTTCCCCTGAACCCAGCGTTTTAATCTCCCAATCTTTTTGAAATAATACTAAACCTGATCACAACATTTCAAAAAAATCCCACAGGCAAATAGGATATCATCCAGCATTACCTAAGTGGAAAGAATCGTTTTGCTATGGACTGGAACAGATATGGCTTATTAATTTGTACACAAAATTTAAAAAATTAATTAATAAAAATTTGTTTATTGGAGTGATAGTATTTATTATAAAAAAATGGAATTATGCAGAATAGTCTTGTCGCAAGATTTTCAGAATATTTTAAATATTGATATTTAGTAAATTGCTTCGATAAAAAATCGGAAAAATCAACGAAACAAGACTAAAATAAATAATACCGTAAAAAAATCTCAAAAAAAACATATAATGTCACTATTAAAATAGCAGAAATTATTCAATTATATAAATAATTACAAACTTATATGGGGATAGTTTTGCCGAGAAATATAATATCAAATATAACACAAAAAGGCATTTTCCTAATTAGGAAAATGCCTAGGTACTATTTCTTCGTAATTCTTACCAGCCCGAACGGTGGGAACTGTGCGAACTGTGGGAACTGTGCGAAGAGTGAGAGGAATGGGAAGAATGTCCATATTGTGAACACTTACTATCTTTCGCAGCTCCCGCCTGATCGAAATAGAGCGGTGTGTCTTCGTCTATAGAAGCAATTAATGTATTTCGCTCTTCTAACTCCTGATATGGAGTCATAATTCCATGAGTAGTTCCAGTAGAAGTAACTAGTGCTATGATAGGTGCAATTAGTGTTTTAAACTTCATTGTTTTATTTATAATTTATATGTTTTATTTTATTTCGTTACCGGAGAAATTCCCCGAGAAAGGTATTGACCACTCGTAAGGAAAACTCCACAGCATTCATCGCGTAGCTTGCAGCCGGAACAGACTGGGGTATAACCCTGCTTCCAGTCTGAAATCGAACGTGTTGCGAATCGATGAAGATTTTTGGGTAATAAGCAAAGAGGAATATTATAAATAGAAACACAAATTCGCATTTGGTCTAAATATTCTACAGCTTGATGTAAATTTTCAATATAATCTGTAGGATCCACCCAAATTTCGTCATAATTATTCCGTGCACATCCTACAATTTCTTGGCCCATGAATGCAACATGAGAAACATAAGGGAAATTTCGAACGATAAAAACAGCGAAATCATACAGATACCTATAATTAGCCTTTGTGATAACTGGTCTAATTTCTATCATTTGTCTAAGTTTCCCCAAGTTATTAATACCACAAACAGCATCTTTAAAACTAGTTCCTACACGATTAATTTTTTGTTGTACTTTTGCTACATCTGAGTGTAAAGATACGCAAAAAGTTGTATTTATAGGTGATGCTAAAGCTATTTCTTTACATAAAGAAAATTTAGACAAGCGAGTTGCATTTGTAAGAACATCAACTTGGCAAGAAGGCCATCTACGGTTTATTATTTCAAAATAAGCTTTAACCCGATCAGGGAACAAAAACGGCTCACCTCCTGAAATACAAATTACTTTTGGATCATAGTCAATCAAAGAAAGAATTTTCAAATTATCTTTATGTACTTGCACATTATCTGAGCACGGAGGTTGAGGACACATGAGACATTTAACATTACATGCAGGAGTAGTAAAAAGCACGTTATGAATTGATCCTCTACTCCACAACACTTTACATAATCCATCCGGATATAATTTTACAATATCTCCTTCACCAAGTTCGTTGGTATTGGTAGTTATTGCTCGATATCCCCATCTCAATAATGGTTTTCCTACGAACAGTACATTATTACGAGAAAACCTCAAATGTTTTGTTACCCTCAAAATCTCATCACTACGTATGTGGGATTTTGACAAATGCAGATTTATATTTTTCATAATTTCAATGAATCCAAGAATTCATAATCTTTACAAAATTTTCATCCTTCATTTTTTCAAAAAGATAACGGAAAATGAGTTTTTGCTTTTTACAAAAGAAACTATCCGGAGCGACAGCATCAACTCTTCCATTCTCTAAATAGTTGCGGAACACATCAACACCGCAGTATGGACGATACACACAATCACTGCATCCAGGAATTGTTTCTATACAAGAATCTTTGACGATGGAATGCATAAGTTCTCCGTCAAAAATAGAATCATAACTGTTACTATAGACATTTCCTAATTTAAAATGTGTATTCCCCATTCTGGCAAGCATTCGACCTTCATCAGCCGGATATACATCACCATTATAATCATAAATTACACCACTTATCCCGGCCCCTGAAGGTGATTGTAAATCTACAAAACCTGTCGGATATGGAGTCATTATACGTTTCCATAATAGCTCTGTCAGATATTCGACGAAAAATACACCTTTTTGGTTTAGCTCCACAATGTATTCTAATCCGGTTTTGTACATTTCAAAAAAACTTTCTGGAGAGTAATATAACCTATTTTTTATAGCATCCCCGTATGGATTAAGACTACGAATAAACAAACCTTCGAATCCCAATTTGACATATTCATCGACAATGCTTTTAATCTGGGATAGAGAGTCACTACAAGTAGTCATCAATGCAGATACTTTATCTCTTCCCAGCTCTTTGCGGACCCAATTAAGATTTTCTATAAATTTATCATAACTGCTGAGCTTTTTTACACGCATAGGACGATGAGTATCATGTAAAATTTTAGGACCATCTAAAGATGTTGAAATATGAATATTGTGAGCTTTAAAATAATCAAGATGATCCTGGTTCAATGCGTATATGTTGGAGCAAATCACAAAAGAGATATTCTTTTGATATGCCTCATTCAATTTCTCCGCATATTCGACTGTTTGCATGATAACAGACCAATTCAGAAGTGGTTCTCCTCCCTGAAATTCAATCTTGATACTCCTTGATGGCGCTTGGAGAATCATCTCAACAATCTTGCGGGCTGTGTCTGAGCTCATATCATATTTAATAGCATCCGCATTTGCACTTGAAACCTGACAATATTGACACGAATGGTTGCATTTGAGCGTAATTACCATCATGTGAAGGACAGTAAAATCGCGCAGAAATGCTTTTCTCGTTCGATATTTATTAGCTATTAAGTTGATAGTAAAATCAACGTCTTGTTTATCACAGACAAAATGTCGACTATAAAGGGTATGAAAAGCTGCTTCTGATATTTGTGTAAATTCATGCTTAATTAAATGATCAAAATCTTTTTCAGTTAAATGGATGAAATCTCCACTCTCGTTAGAAAGTAAAACATAGCCAGACTCCCGAGAAAACTCAAATGGGAGAAGAATAGTATTCATATCAGAAAAATAGCTTCATTTCGTCCGAATTGCAGAAAAAGCACAATTCACAATTTGCTCGCGCATTAATCTAAAGTTTGCATCAAGATTTTCTCGCAATACATTATCACTTACAGCTTGTATAATAGTTTCAGAAATATTGTCTGGTGTTGTTGAATCTTCATTATAATGGAGCTCGAGTAAACCAGTCGTTATATTTTTCTTCAATTCGAGTTTTAAAATACCTCTAAACTCTCGAACTGTAGCAATTAGGGAGGAAGGAGTGTAAATTGCAGTATCAAAAGAGAGTGTAGCCATAGCCTATCGATTATTGAATGTTTTTGTAAGTTAAAATATTTTTGCTAAACATGAAACATATTTTTATAAGTTACATATATTGTGTTTATTATATTCTCATTTTTTATCTTTCTAACAAATAATTAGAACACGCTTTATTCAAGCAAGTTCAAGAATTTTGGTAAAATCTATGTGTAAACAGTCGTCGACACTTATGGTTCCTTTGCACTCGCAGTATATGACACCGATAAACCCCATTCTTCCAAGTAATAACATTTCCATAGTCCCTCATCTGTTAGCGTTCCCATTTTAGGAAAACAAAGATTTACTATCACAGAACAAATGACATGTAAACATTTTTGTACCCAAATTTGGTACACACCCATTCCCTGTTACTGTTCCATAATGAGGAACAGAAACAGCATTGAAGAAAAAAATCTTCGTAAAATATTAAAAATTAGACGTTTGGAATTAAATTTAACTCAACGGGATTTGGGGAAACTTTTAAACACTCCTCATACCTTCGTCAACAAATATGAAGTAGGAGAACGCTACCTCACCTTTACGGAAGTCATTGATATTTGTAAAAATCTAAAGATAGACATTCATAACCTTCTGAATGATGTAATGAAGCCCCCTTCCAATGAATGACAGGACCGGCAGAACAGCTTGTTCCCTTGAGCCCGGCATCCGAATCCCCCGACCGTTTTGGCGTGGAACTAAGCCTGGGAACAGCGTTGCAGAAAAAATTCCCGCAAAAAAATGGGCCATCATCAAACACGCCCGGAGCGGAAGCAACCTTTTCCGGCAATGGAACCCAGGAAAAACTTCTCAGGATAAGCAGGGGGAAGAATACGTCAAACTGATCCGTACCGTCCGCAACGGAATGGAAGCCCTGAAAAAACAGGGACATGCTCCTGTCCTGAAAGCCATGGTGTGGCAACAGGGGGAAGGAGACGCAAGGGACATTGCCGGCATCAAAAACGCTCTGTCTTACGGCGCCAACCTGAACAACCTGATTAAACGCATCAGAGCGGATCTGGAAGCCCCCGGTCTGGCCTTTATCTACGGCAGCGTTCTTCCCGTGCCCGCTCCGGCCCGTTTTCCGGGCAGGGAAGAAGTGCGGCAGGGGCAAAAGGATGTGGCGGAAGAATCCCGTACCTCCCTCTCCGTCAACAATGCGGTTTATGTCCCCGCAGACGATCTCCAGCTGCGCAGCGTGGACTTCCGCACCCCCTATCCCACGGATACCGTCCATCTGGGCACGCATGGAATTCTGGCCCTGGGAGAACGCTTTGCCTCCGCACTGGAAAAGCTCTGGAGACAAAAAACTGACACCCCGGATCTTTTTTCTTCCCCACTTTCTCCAGCCCCGCCAGCCCCATCCGGAAAACCAATAATGTTTGACATCCCTCCGGGCTGCGGATAGGTTTGACTATCATTTCATTTCCTGCCTCCAACGCCGTTGAAAGGGGGCGCAACACAACTCTCTCATCCATTATTGCCCATGAACCCATTGAAAGGAGCATGCATCATCGGCCAGTCCGGTGGCCCCACCGCCGTCATCAACGCCAGTGCGCTGGGAGCCATTCAGTCCGCCCTGCAAAGCGAACAGGTCACGCGCGTGCTGGGAGCCGCCAACGGGATTGAGGGAGTGCTCAAAGAACGCCTGTTCGATATGGCTCGGGAAGACCCCGGAGAATTGGAATTGCTCAAATATACCCCGGCCTCGGCCCTGGGTTCCTGCCGCTACAAGATGGCAGCCCCATCCGTGGATGATACGGATTACCGCCGTCTGCTGGAAATATTCCGAAAATACGACGTACGCTACTTTTTCTACAACGGGGGCAACGATTCCATGGATACCTGCAACAAGATATCCAAATTCATGCAGCAGTCCGGTTACGAATGCCGCGTCATCGGAATCCCCAAAACCATTGACAATGACCTTCACGGCACGGACCACTGCCCCGGCTTCGGCTCCGCCGCCAAATTTATCGCTACCTCCTGCATGGAAGTTCACCAGGACCTCCGCGTGTACGACAAGGGACGCGTCACCATTGTGGAAATCATGGGCCGCCACGCCGGCTGGCTGGCCGGATCCGCAGCCCTGGCCACGTATGCGGGAGCAGGTCCGGACTTGGTTTACCTTCCGGAAGTTCCCTTCCGCATGGAGGAATTCTGGCAGGATGTGGACCGGATTTACAGGCAGAACGGCAGCTGCATGGTCGCCGTCTCGGAAGGCGTGCAATATGCAGACGGCCGCTTTGTTGCGGAATCCGGAGACAGGGACGTCTTCGGCCATACGCAGCTGGGAGGCCTGGGAGCCATGCTTGCGGAATCCGTCAAGCGGCAAACCGGGGCCAAAGTCAGAAGCATTGAACTCTCACTCCTCCAGCGCTGCGCCTCCCATGTCGCCTCCAAAACGGATATCGATGAAGCGTATATGGCGGGAAAAGCCGCCGTGGAAGCCGCCATTTCCGGCCAGACGGATAAAATGGTAGCCTTTGAACGAATCATGGAGAACGGCATTTATTCCTGCAAAACTAAATTGATAGGTCTGGGAGAAGTGGCCAATGTGGAAAAACTTGTTCCCCGCGAATGGCTCAACGCCCGCGGCAATGGCGTGGAACAGCCGTTCATTGATTACGTTCTTCCCCTGATCCAGGGAGAAACGGCCATGCAAAAGGAATATTCCCTGCCCCGCTTCGCGAAACTCAGGAAAGTGCCGGCAAAGCCGGAACAGCGGTAGCAGTTTCTTCAGGGAAGCGTTTTTCCTCATCAACCCGTCCGGAACTACCTGCCCCACGCTCTTGCAGATAAAATCCGGCCGGGGCTCTTCTCCCCGCCCGGTCTCTTGAAAAGGATGAAGGAAAAGCCGGCGTAGCGGTTTCATTCATAAACGGGAAAAAACATTTCCATGGCAGGAATACTCTTTTCCCCTTATCCATAACACACAGTTTTACCATTTCGGAATCCTCCGCTTATAGAAAACCGCATCTTTTTCACCAAAAGAAAATGGAGTCGGTTTTTCCCCATATTTGTTTATGGGACAATGCTTTTTAAACATATCAAAAACAAATAGAAAGAAACAGGTAAACAAAAAATCTTGCAGGCAAGGATGGAAAAAGGCTAGAATAATAAAGGAGTTCAACATTCAGCTTCTATCGTTTCGCGGCGCAAAACTGCTTGTTTCCGGATACTTTTCAGGAAATCGGCATGGAATCGCTCCCCGCTTGCCTATCCAAGTTTTTCCCGCATGCCATGCTCGATTATCTGTTTCAACATTTTTATTCAACGCTGGCCATCTTCTCTTTTTGCATTGCCATTCTGATTCTGAGAGCCCTCGGCAAACGCAGCATTTTCTGGATTCCCGTCTCCACGGCCCCTTTAGGCTGCATAACCTTCTTGGCTGTCTTTCTCCTGCTGACGGCGTTCATTATTGGAACATTCGGCTTTTTCACCACAATTCCCATAGCGGAAAATCTGGCTTTTGCCCTGGCATGGCTGGCAGCCATGGCTGCCGCTCTGACCGTTATTTCACGCCTGACCGGCTATTACCTGCGGCAGGAACCAGCCGCAGGCAGGCATTATCCGGAGGAATATGGAAAAATGCTGTCAGCCCAGCTCCGGAACAAAGGCATCCTGCTATTCGCCATCATCGGCATCATCAGCTGCGCCATTGACATCATTACGTTCCCCTTCCCGATTCCGGAACTCCCTCCGGGGTCGCCCCTGTCTGCCTCCACCATGATTCCCCTGCCGCCGGAAGTACCTTTTGAAGTATGCATCTCCTCCCGTGTTACGACCAGGTTTTCCGGAGAATGCGACTTTGACGCGACCGTCCGGAAAAAGGGTGGCGGCAAACACGTTTTCCCCGCCATTTTGATCAATCCCGGAGGGAGAAGCGCCGTTACCATTTACAGGCTGTGGCCGGAGGACAAGCATCATCAGGGCAGCCTGATTTTCACTAACGGAATACAAAGCTGCCTGCTTAATATGGATACCATGCAGATGAAGTCCCTGAACGGCCCCGCTTCCAATTATCCTCCTCCCTCCAGTGAAGACCTGTCCGGAGAAGATATGAATCTCCGCCTGGAAACGGTAGGACTGTACAGGGGGCTTTCCTTCGTACGCGGAGCGGAACACTCGGCTACAACGCGTTCTTATATTCTGAAAATTCTGGAAAACATGCAGGCGCGGGCGGAATGCCTTAAGAAGCCACAGACAGGAACTCTTCCGAATCCTTAACCAAGTAACAAGCGGGCTTACTGTTGACTCAGCCAGGACGCTTCTCCCCGGCGGCGAATTTTCAACTATTCCTTTTCCCCGTGCCGGATGCCCAGGGCATCCAGAATTTTTTCATACCCCGTCAAACGCCTCCGGAAATCCTGAAAATTTTTATCCTCCTTCCGGGTCCACCCCGTCTCCGCATAAGCGGCAATACGGGGAAATACATGACGGTGCAGTTTCTCCACGTCCGCAATCCATTCCGTCCAGACCTGGCAGCCCAGCCCGATGACATTCTTCTGCTGCTCCGGATTCAATCCCGCAAAAACGGGCTCAAAAGAATAGGACTTGGACAGAGGGAGCTTGTCATACCCTTTGTTAATGTAAGTCATGTGGGAAGTGGAATTCACCACCTGGCGGCCTTCCCTGATCGCCTTGGCAGCAATTTTATCGGACCCATACCAGAAATGAATGATAGCACTTGCATCCAGCTTGCCGAGCGCCGCTCCCCGGCCGCCGTCATTGTGTACGTCGGACCCCAGGATTTCATTCCACCCCATCATCCGGCGCCCCCTCTCAGCCAGCATGCCGGAAATCCGATTCGTAAACATGATTTGAAGGTCGGGAAAAGTCTTAATGCCCTTTTTCTTCATGAACGCTTCAATGTGGGGCACGCCTTCCCAGTACTTTTTGTACCGCACCTCGTCACCGCCGATGTGAATGATACCTCCGGGAAAGAGGGAAGCCAGCTCTGTCATGATGTCTCCCAGGAACTGGTAGGCACGTTCGCTGGTGGGATCAAACGCCGCTCCGTCATTGAAACTCACGGGCACTTCCGCGAGAGGCCTGGCGGACAATTTCAACTCCGGATAGGAAACGATGGCGGCGGCGGAATGGCCCGGAATATCTATTTCAGGAACAATCGTTATGTTCCTGTCGGCCGCATACCGGACAATGCGCCTGACCTGTTCCTGCGTATAAAAACCTTCATGGGGCCTGCCTTCATACTTGCCGCTCCCCCACGTCTCTATCTCCGTATCTCTTCTCTTGCCTCCCACGGATGTCAGTTTGGGATATTTTTTAATCTGGATGCGCCATCCGGCATCATCCGACAAATGCCAGTGCAGGACATTCATTTTCAGGAGCCCCATTTGGTCAATCAGCCTCTTCACCTCCTCCTCTCCAAAAAAATGCCGTGCTTCATCCAGCATGAAGGCTCGCCAGGCAAAACGGGGATAATCCAATATGGAAAAAGGCTTCACCGCCACATTCCAACTTACGCTCTTTTTGTCCACGCCATTGTTGAAAAAGGCGGCAGGCAGCATCTGCGCCAGACTTTGCCCTGCATAATAAACTCCTTTGGGAGTCGCGGCGCTGATGACGATATTTCCGGGAGCCGCTTCCAAACGGTATGCCTCCGGCCCGTACTGCTTCAGGGCAGCGTCCTTCACAACGCGGATTATTCCCGTACCGCCAGCCCCGTCCAGAGCCAATCCGGTTCCGCGTGACAAAAACTGCTGCAACAAGTGAGCCTGGCGCCGGAACTCCCCGTCCTTCTCCTTGCATACAATGCGCATTCCTTCATCCAGCTTCACGGGCGTTGCCGCCCCCTTGGCCTCCACCCTCACGGACACGGGCCGGGGTATTATCTGATCCTGAGCATTCACGACCGCGCCGCATAAGCCGGAAAACAGAAAAAGAAACACATGGGAAACATGTCTGAACATCATGCTCAATATACACTGTTTTTCCCAGGAATCTTTCCTTTTCTCCCCTGCTTCTCTTCCACCCGTCAAAACCGGGGTGCAACCTCCTCTCCACGACGTGCCGTCGAGCCGGGCCGCCTGAAATGCCATCAGGCTCCCCTTGCCTTCCTTTTACCGGCGGCGTATGATGGGCATCATGAAAAAAGACGACACCCCGGGCCTGTTTTCCGCCTTCGCGGACCGCCCTCTGGCGGACCGCCTGAGGCCGTCCGCACTGGAAGACATCATGGGCCAGGATCATCTGCTGGGGGAAGGAGGACCTCTCCGGCTCATGGCGGACTCCGGCAAGATGACCAGCTTTATTCTGTGGGGGCCGCCCGGCTGCGGAAAAACCACGCTGGCGCGCATTCTGGCGACGCGCACGTCCATGCATTTCGCAGCTCTCTCCGCCGTCTTCTCCGGCATGGCGGATTTGAGAAAAGCCTTTGACGAAGCGGCCAGGCGCAGGGAATACGGCCATGGGACCCTCCTGTTCGTGGATGAAATACATCGGTTCAACCGCGCCCAGCAGGACGGTTTTCTGCCATATGTGGAAAACGGAACCGTTACGCTGGTGGGGGCCACTACGGAAAACCCCTCCTTTGAACTGAACAGCGCCCTCCTCTCCCGCTGCAAAGTCTTTGTCATGCACTCCCTGGACGCCCCGGCTCTGGAAAGCATCATTGAACGGGCGGAAACCCTTCTTCAGCGAGAACTGCCGCTCGCGCCGGAAGCGCGCGCCACCCTGATAGAACTGGCAGACGGAGACGGACGCTACCTCATTAACCTGATGGAAAGCGTCTTTGACCTCTGCAAGCCCGATGAAATGCTGGGCTCGGACGCACTGCTGAAAATTGTCCAGCAGCGGGCCCCGGTTTACGATAAGGACCGGGAAGGCCATTACAATCTCATCAGCGCCCTGCATAAATCCCTGCGGGGGTCGGATACGGACGCAGCCCTGTACTGGGCCGCACGCATGCTCGAGGGCGGGGAGGACCCTCTCTACCTCCTGCGCCGCCTGACCCGTTTCGCCATGGAGGATATCAGTCTGGCGGACCCTGCCGCACTTCAAATGGCCATTGCCGCGTGGGACACCTATGAACGCCTGGGCTCTCCGGAAGGAGAGCTGGCGATTGCTGAACTGATTATCTACCTGGGCTGCGCCCCCAAATCCAACAGCGCCTACACCGCGTGGGGAGCGGCACGGAAAGCGGCACGGGAATACGGGTCCCTGATGCCCCCGGCACACATCCTCAACGCGCCCACCAAACTAATGAAGGAACTGGGCTATGGAAAGAATTACGCATACGATCATGACGCGCCGGACGCTTTCTCCGGGCAAAACTACTTTCCGGACAACATGCCCCGCCGCCGGTTCTACAGGCCGCCGGAACGGGGTTTTGAACGGGAAATCAATAAACGCCTGGCCTATTGGGACAAACTGCGCCGCCAGCGGACGGAAGAAGACGCCGGAAACTCCGGTACGCGCAGTAACAGGAAAAAGCCTCCTGTTCCGGAAAAACGGGAACCCTCATGACGCATCCGCCGGCCATACGGCCACTTCCGCAATTCCCTGCCCCGGAGACAGACGGATGCGTACGTACCTGGCGCCGGTCCCTTCCGGACACATTGCGGTCAGCTCCGTCCCATCCTTGCGCAAAACGGCTTTAATGTCTTTCCAGCTATTTCCGTCCCTGCTGACCTGAACCGCGGGAGCCGGCCCCTTCCAGCTTCCGGCGGCCTTCACCTCCACCCGGTCCAGGCGGAATTCAAACTCCATGTCCAGCTGCCACCACGGCGCTTTGTCTTCCTCGGACGGATGCCATGCGGAAACATCGTCACCGTCGGAAGCCTTCATCGCCTCCTGAAATCCGGAGGAAGCGGAACAGGGCCTCAATACAGCCAAATTGGCTTTCTCTCCGGATTCGGGCCGTCCGTACCGCGCCAGCTGGATATCCCTCTCCTTTGCGCTAAAACGCTTGTAGGGCCTTTCCCGCGTTTCCGCGCTCCTGCCCGCTACGTAAGCCGGAGCATTCCGGCAAACGATTTGGAGGCTATCCCCCTTCAATCCGGGAGAAGACGCCCTGATCACTGTCTTCCCGGCATAATAAGACCGGAACTCAATCGCCGCACAGCCGTCAATCAAATCAATATCCGTTCCGGGCGTGAACGTAATGCTTTTGCCGGTGGGGAACTCCCCGGGTCCCGATTCCACCGTAAGCGTTACCGGCACGGCATTGGATATCTGCCTCCCGGCGGCGTCCGCCACTTTCACGGTCACATGCACGTCATCCGTGCCGTCCGCCGGGTTGATAACTTTCTTGTCCGCGGACAGCTTCACCTGTGCCGGAGTCCCCTCCACAGGCCACTCCGGAGGAGGAATATTCCTCAACGCGTTCCTGTACCAGTACCAGGCCCGCTTGGGAATGCGGAAGTAATCCACAATGCCCATGCGCCCTCCGGAAGGCCAGATGCTGCCGTGGTCAAAGCCGCACCAGACCGCCTCTCCCACGCGCCAGGGATAGCGAATCCCCGCTTCCTTATCCTTTTTCATATCCCCCCAGCCAGGAGCATACACCCCCGGCCTCCGGCAGCTCACGGAACCATACTCCGTCACCATGCTGGGCCTGCCGGGCGTCTTCACGTGAGAGCCGTCCCCGTTAAAGGCGGCCATGTCCCCCAGCTTGTCAAAATTTCCGCGCTGCCCGCCCCCGGCGCACACGGGGCGTGTCGGGTCCAACTCCTTCACCAAGGTAATGAGCCTGTTGCACAAAGCCCTGGCCTCCGGCGCATGCCTGGTAAAAAACGGTTCATTGCTGATGCTCCAGATGACGATGGAAGGATGGTTGCGGAATTGCAGCACCATCTCCCTCACCTGGCGCATGCAGCTTTCCTCAAACGCAATACGGTCCTTCTTTTCCGCTGGATAGGCATCGCAATTCCAGTACCTGTCATGCTCCTTGAACCCGCCCATTCCCCAGAAAACGCCTTCATTCAGCATGCACATGCCCTCCCGGTCGCAAGCATCCAGAAAAGCCTGGGAATGAGGGTAATGGGAGCCGCGGATGAAATTAAACCCGGCGTTCTTCATCAGCCGCACATCACGGCGGGCCCCGGCGTCCGTCACGGCATCCCCCCACCCGGCGTGGTCCTGGTGCACATTGGCCCCCTGCAGATAAACAGGTTTCCCGTTAATCAGCATGCCCCGATCCGCCGTCACCTCCAG
>NZ_LBCB01000008.1:194970-246383 GCF_000980515.1 Akkermansia sp. UNK.MGS-1
GGGATTTTCAGCCCGGTCCAGCACCTGCCCCTTCCCGTCCAACAATTCCGTCGTCACACGGTACATATTGGGGGCCGCGGGGCTCCACAACCTGGGGGAAGCCAGAGGAGGCAGGTCAGCCTGTACGCGAAACTCTTCCCCGGCCCTCAGTTCCGCGTCCTTCTCTCCCCGCAACACCACGCGGCCGCTTTGCTCCTCCCGCACAGTATGCCGCACCGTCACTTTCCTCACGATCCCGGTATCATTCTTCACTTCCGTCAAAATCCGGACCTTCCCGCGGGCCGCCGTCACCTCCGGCGTCTGAACCCATACTCCGTGCGCGGGCAGATACACGGGAGAACACACGTGCAGATGCACGTTCCGGTACAGTCCTCCGGAAAAAGTATGCTCCCCCGCCCGCGGCGCAATGCGGGGGCTCCAGCGGTTATCCACCCGTACCTCCACCCAATTCTCGCCGGGTTTCAGGAAAGGCGTCAAATCCGACCGGAAGGCCGTATATCCCCCTTCATGCCTTCCCGCAGTCTTCCCGTTCACCTTCACCTCCGCCACCTGGAAAGCTGCGCCGCAATCCAGAAACACCTTCTTCCCCTGCCATTCCTCCGGCATGACAAGCTTCTTGCGGTAGGAGCCGAGCCCCGTGTAAAAGGAATCGGACATAAAGTAGGGCAAACTGAACGTATGGGGCAGATGAACCGTCTGCCAGCCGCTCTTTCCGGGCTCGTCCTCAAGCCGGAACTCCCAGCCGCGATTCCAGATCATCCTCCCGAACGGGGATGAAGCTTTTTCCGCAGAGGAAACGCCTGTTTCCGCTCCGGCCATGGAAAAACACAGGGCAGCGCCCAGCATGCAGGCCATCATCTTGCGCATGCGTATGTTACCATTCCGCCATGCTCTTTCTTTCATTTAAAAAACATTTCCGCACCCTGAAAAGCCCGTAACAACAAGCCGTGCACCCCGGAAAAGGCTCACGGCTGGAAAACTTCTCCATCCGGGAAGCAACGCAAAACGTCTGCCGCTCCGTTACTGGGTAATGATATTCAGCTCCGCAACAGTGGCGCTCTGTTCCCCGCCCCTCACCGGAGACCGGGCGTCAAGCTTGAAGTAGCGTGCCTCCACAGGCCTACCGAAGTCGATGCGCTGAACAGCCGGATCCTTCCGGATATAATGGTAGGAGAACTGGCCTTTTTTCACTTCCCTCCAATTCTGACCGTCATCGGAAACGGAAAACGTGTACTGGCTGATGAGGCCCTTGTCCTTGTCCATTCTGGGCGTGTAGATAAATCCGGTAAACTTCATTCTGGTTCCCATATCCACGGCAATGGAGTGGGGGAACCCCGGCAGGCCGTTCGTATAGGATGTATGCCAACAGGTATCCGGATTCCCGTCAATGGCAAAATGGGCGAAACCGGTATCCGGCTCTTCCGAAGAAGCGCTTAGAATTTTCCATTCGCCCTGCCCCTTGACGAGGGGGAACTTCCTCTCTCCGGGAGACGTGGAAGGAACCTTGCCGGACTTCACGGAGGCAGCCCAGGCCCTCACTTCCCCTTCGGGAAGCTTGAAGGGATTCCGGTACGTTTTTTCCGGCCCCTTGTTGACGGAATACTTTATCTCCGCCTCGGGCGTAGAGGAAGTCAGACTGACCATGCCGTCCCCATCCCGTTCAATGACAGGGGAATGGGGAACGACCAGCCCCGTGCGCGCCAGATTCAGCAGGGCGGACGAGGGAGCCAGCACAAACCCCAGGGCTGTGGCCCCGCTCAATGTCTGGTACTTAGCCAGCGGGCGGGGCCCGCAGGAAGAGCCACCCAGCCCCATCTGGAAAGCATCCAGATTCACAATCACTTTATTTTTCTCCGGCAGCCTGTCCAGACTCCTGGCATCGTTAAGCTCCTTCGGCGTATAACGCAGGACGGAAACCTCCAGCGGAGCCCTGGGAGAGGAGGCTCCCACCCACAGAGCCTGGTCCTCTTGGGGTTTGGACAAGGCTATCCAGTCCGTTTCCATGCGATTGCCCATATCCTGGGGCCGGGAATAAGCAAAAAACATATCGTCCACGGAAGTGCGGAAAATGTCCTTCCAGCAGCTCGTGCGGCGGTCCCGGTAATTATCCCACGGTCCCAGCCCCAGGTACTCTACCCGGTCATACGCGGCAGGCATCCCGAAAGTGACGCCCAGCCGGAGGAGTTCTTCTCCCTTGGCGGAGGGATACATTCGGACGGAAGCATTGATAATGCCGTTGCCGAAAACCGTCCACGCGACTTCCCCGGAAAAGGAAAGCTCGGAACCTTTCGTCCGGAACTGTGCCGTGATTCGGGCCACGCCGGGGGAAATGACGGCAGCTTTAACGTCGGAATATTCCGCTTTCATATTCTGCATCTTCATTTTCCCTTCAACCTTGCTCCTGATCCAGGCATCGTTATCCACCGGAGAGCGGTACGCCTGGAGCTCCACCGGATAGCCGGGCAAAATCAAATCCCGGCCGCCATACCGGAGGGAGGAAAGCATCCCATTTTTGAAGGAGGCGGAAAAACCTTTTCCCTGCACGACCACGGAATCCCCCTGAAGCACGGAAACAGCAGGCAGCGCCGCCGGGGGAGGCACGGAAACCTCCTTCTCTGCAGATGCCGGAAACCACTCGTAAGCTTCGCACTCATTCGCCACATGTTCCAGTTGCTTGGCGGAAAGTTCCTTCACGTCTTCCGGGAGCTTGAACCGGGCATCCGCCAGAACCATCAGGGAACCGGTCCGCATAGCGGCTGAAGGCAGATTAACCGTTGCGGATTTGCCGGGGGGGACCTCCGGCAGAACCATGCGCTCCACGGCATGGCCGCCTCCGGGAACAAGGGATACCAGATAAAGCGTATAACCTTTCAAAGGCTTATGGAAATATTTGTTGCGAACGGACAGGGAACCGTCCTTGCGCTCAAAAGCCATGTACTGGTATACTTTCTTCACCTCCTTCGTCTTGGCCGTGGTGTTCCGGTTGCCAAGAATAATGCCGTTGTCGCAGAAATTGGCCTGGTTGGGCCTGTCTCCGAACATGCCGCCGTAAGCCTGTGTTACTCCCTTGAAAGGGGCGGGCTTGTAAATGCCGTTTCCGGCAGGATTGGCGCGGAGGGACTGGTCCACGAAATCCCAGATGGCTCCGCCCACCATGCGCGGGGAAGACTCGAAGGCATCCATGTACTCCTTGAAATTACCCAGGGCATTCCCCATGGAGTGGGCATATTCGCACACGAAAAAGGGGCGGGAAGTTTTCTGCTTCCCCCAGTTTTCCACCCGGTCCACGGGCGGATACATGGCGGAATCCATATCCACGGCCTTGTGGCCGTGCGGAAATTCGCAGTAATGGAGGGGCCGCGTAGTGTCATAAGCCCTGATAGCCGCCGCTGCCGCCTCAAAATTGGGACCGTTGCCGGACTCATTGCCCAGGGACCAGAAAACAATGGAAGGGTGGTTCTTGGAACGATGCACCATGCTCATATTGCGCTCCACATGGGCTTTCTTCCAGGAAGGCTTCCGGGAAATATCCATGCTGCTATTGCGGATGCCGTGGGCTTCACAGTTGGCCTCGTCCATCACGTACAGGCCGTAGCGGTCGCACAACTCATAAAAATAAGGATGATTGGGATAGTGGGAACAACGGACGGTATTGATATTATGCGCCTTGATAATCTGCACGTCCTTTTCCATCACTTCCCGCGGAATGGCGCGCCCGTAATCAGGATGGGCTTCATGGCGGTTGACCCCCTTGAACTTGACGGCTCTGCCGTTAATCAGCACGGCACCGTTATCCGCAATCTCCACGGAACGGAACCCGATATTGACGGAACGGGTATCTTTTCCATTCAGAGAATAAGTCACCCTGTACAGGTTGGGCGTTTCCGCCGTCCATGGCTTCACACCGGGAAATTTCCTGTTCAGGGAAATCTGCACCTCGCCTCCGGAGGGAATGGGGGGAACCTCCAGCGTTCCGGAATCCAGCCTTCCCCTGTTATCCGTCTGCACGCGGCCGGAACCGTTCCTGCCCTCCCAGTTCAATTTGGTGGAAATCCCGTCGATGGAATAATTCAGCTTCATGCCGGCGGGAATATCCTTTTTACCGGAATTGCGGATGGTGAACGTTCCGTCCAGTACCCCGGTTGTGTAATCCTCCCTGTCCAGTCCGGCCTTCAGGAACAGGTCACGCACGTGCGTCTGCGGCTGGGCAAACAGGGTCACGTCCCGGAAAATGCCGGAAAGGCGCAGGAAATCCTGGTCCTCCAGGTAAGAACCGTCGCTCCAGCGGTATACTTCCACGGCAATCGTATTCCTGCCGGGCCTGACATGGGGAGTAAGGTCAAACTCCGCCCCTGTATAGGAATCTTCGGAATAGCCGACTTGACGGCCATTTACCCACACATAAAAGGCGGACTCCACCCCGTCAAACCGGATCATCACCTGCTCTCCCTTCCAGGAAACGGGCAAATTGAAATCCCGGCGGTAGGAACCCACGGAATTACGCTCCCTGTACGCCGGCCAGTTCTTGGGCGGTTCCCCCATTACCTTGGGAGGATTCGGCTTGAATGGATAGGGAACATTCGTGTAAATGGCCGTTCCATAACCGTAAAGCTGCCAGTTGGAAGGAACCTTGACCGTATCCCATCCGGAAACGGAATAGGAGGGATTGAAGAAATCGGCAGGCCTCTCGTCCGGAGTCATGGAAAATTTGAACTTCCAATCCCCGTTCAAGCTCAACGTTTTATCCGATGCCGGAAAAACGGAGGCTCGGGGAGCCTCCTTATTGATTCCCGTCACCTCTTCATTTTCCCAATCCGGAACATCCCCCAGCAGGGGAAGAGCCGGAGCCAGACACATCACGGAAAACAGAAACGCGCGTACCGTCTTCATCTCGGAATGAATATGGAATTGCTTACTTATACTTTTTCAGGGACGGATCCTGATAACGCTCTGAATCCTTCTTCCCGTCACCTCCGGCAGGGTTCAACGTCCACTTGCAGGAATCCGTGTACGTTTTCCCTCCTATGGAAGCCGTGGCCGTAATAGTGTTGACGCCGGGCTTGAGAGTCACTTCCGGCCAGACGGCGCGCTTCAAATCATCCGGTTTGACACTCCCAACGGGCTTCCCGTTGACGCTCAGCTTCACCACGGAACCATTGCTGTAAACCTTCACGGGCACCGTTTTTTCCGTACGTTCCGCAAACCTGCGGGATGTGATGTATACGGTAGGACGGGGGCTCCAGTTGGCCCTGTAGAAAAAATAGGCGTCCTTGGGCGTCTTGCGGTCATAGGTCACCAGCCCCTTGTCGTTAATGCCGGGGCTTTCCCCCTCAAAACGGGAAGAGGAACCGAAGTCAAACATGTTCCAGACAAAGGCCCCCCACACCTCCGGCCTTTCCCTGATGCACCTGTAATTGACCTCATGCGCATGGGACTGCCATTCCTCCGGATGCCAGAATCCGGTGGGAGACGGTCTTTGGGCCGGATTCTCATGCATGTCCACGCTGGCGCCGTGACCATACTCACTGACGGCAATGCCCATCTTGCCGCCATAGTCGCGGATGTAGCCGTTCAGGTTGCCCTTCATGGTTTCGGGCCCTCCTCCGTACCAGCCGGGATACGTATTGAATGCGATGTGGTCAGGAATATTGTTCAGTTTTCTGCGGCCCGCCTGATTGCTGGCCCCCACGGTCATGCGGGAGGGATCAGTCTCCTTCACGAACTTGTTCAATTCCGTCAACTCAGCTTCCATGTCCACTCCTCTCGTGGCAGCCTCGGGCTGGTGTCCGATTTCATTGAAAATTCCCCACATGCAAATGGAGGGATGATTCCAATGCTGGAAAATCATCTCCCGGGCCTGGAGGCGGTTATTCTCCCGGAACTCCGGCGTATCCCACACCAGGTTGACATTGGGGACCTCGGACCAGACAATCAGCCCCGCCTTGTCGCACAGGTCGTAAATATTGGTGGATGCGGGATAGTGGCCCGTTCTAACCCCATCCGCCCCCATATCCGCAATCAGCCTGATATCCCGCGCCTCATCTTCCGGGGAAAGGGCCCACCCCTTCCCCTTCATATCCTGATGGCGGCTGACCCCCTTGATCTGCATGGTCTTTCCGTTCAGGACAAAACCTTCCTTGGGATTGACGGAAACCGTCCTCAGTCCCAGCGGCTGCACCAGCTCATCCGTCTGGCCATCTGCCGTCCTGATGGAAGTTTTCACCTGGTACAGGTAAGGATTCTTCACTCCGTTCCAGAGTATGGGATTGGCGATTGCCAGCGTTACGGGAACCTCCAGTCTATTCTTTTCCCCGGCGGCGGCCTTTACCGTCTTCCCGGCTACCTTCCTGCCCTTCATGTCCAGGATTTCCACGGCAACATCCACATCCCCGGCCTTTCCGTCCGAATTGAGAAGGGTCTTCACTTCCACCTCGGCCTTGGATTTGCTTAAAGACTTTGTCGTGATGAAAACGCCGGGAGAAGCATAAAAAAGAGGATCAATGCAGACACCGTCCGTCTCAATCAGTTCAATGGGCCGGTACAGCCCGCCGAACATGGAAAAATCCCCGCGCTGGGGGGCGATATGATTACGCTGCGTGTTGTCCACCAGAACGGAAATCGTATTGGAGCCTTTTTTCAAAAGGGGCGTTATTTCATAACAGAAAGCCGTAAACGCCCCCTCATGGCTGCCGGCAGGTTTCCCATTGACGGAAACCTCGGAAACAATGCTGGCTCCCCCGCCGCGGATGAAATACCTCTTGCCCGGCCTGGGCTCCACCGGAAGCGTGCGCGAATAAACGGCCGGCCCGCGGCGGTAGGCGTCACTGTTGACGGATTTGGCGTCTTCCCGCTTCCCCTGAGCACCATTGGCGGCATCCTCTGCGTTCCATGTATGGGGCACCGTCACTTTTTCAGCAGGCTTCCCGTTAAAACTGAAATCCCAGGAACCGTTCAGGGGATAAACCTCACGGGCGTCCGCCGCGAAAAAAGACCCCAATACGCAGCAAAGGCCGACACATGATACGTTGAAAGAATGAATTCTGATGTTCATGGTACAGAAAAGCAGTACCTACCATATACGTTCAGCCATATAAAATACTTTCATCCGGCCGTTCCTTTACCCCTCTTCCGACAGAAATATACTCATGCCGGACAAGTCACGTCCATCTTGACATTCAGCACAGGGAGCCGCGCTTTCTAACATTTTCGGTTCCTGCACCATCAGAAACTTTGATTTTGCGGCCGGTTCAAAGAAAACATAAGTAACAACATATCCTTGACGGTTACGCGTTTTCTAGTGGAAAGCATAAGTTTTCCCCATTATAAGGATAGCCTTTTTCATTAAAACCGTGTTTGGACAAACACGAGAAATGAACATGAAAAAAGCACCGAATACAAACAAATTGAAATATGTCGGAGCCGCACTTCTGGAGGGGGAATCAGTCACCCTGATCCAGGCTGCAAGGCTGGTATTGGAAATCAAGGAAGCCCTTGGAGATGAAATCTGTACCATTACCCGGTGCCGGGAAGTCGTCTCCCTGGGATTGAACGCCATTAAAAACAAACATCAAACCGTCAGTTTCGGCACGGCGGCCGTGGAATGCCTACGTTCCAAAAGCCACCGCCGTCCCCGGACGCTGACGGACATCAGGAGCATCATCCACAAGCTTAAAAAGAGCAATCCGGAACTGGAACACACCTCCCTGCGCAACCTGAGCGTGGAGGAATGCCAGAACATCCTGATGAATACCTTTACCACATCCCGGCAGAGGCACAAAGCGAGGCTCATCTTGAGCGGAATTTTCTCGTTCTCCGTCAAACGCGGATGGTGTGACGAGAATCCCATCCTCCGCGTAGACACGCCTTTTCTGCAGGAGCAGGAAATCCCCGCTCTGACGCTGAAGGAAATAACTCAGCTTCTCAAGGCAGCCATGGAAGAATTTGACGGAAGCTGCGCAGCCGGAGCGGCGCTGATGATCTTTGCAGGAATCCGCCCGCAGGAAGTGGAACGCCTGCTCTGGGAAAACATCGCTCTCCGCGACGGCTGTATCATTCTGAACTCCAAGCATACCAAAACCGGAGGCGCCAGGCACGTCACCATCCTGCCCGTGCTCGCCAAATGGCTCAAATTCTGCCGTGACAGGACCAAACCCGGACCCGGAACTCCCATCTGCCCGAAAGGGTGGACAATCAAGTGGCGCAAAATCCGGAAAAAAGCCGGCTGGGGAGGAAGAAAAAAATCATGGGTGCCGGACTGCCTGCGGCACACCTACGCCAGCTACCACGCCAAGCACTTCAAGGACTACAACCTGTTGCAAATGGAAATGGGGCACCGCTCCTCCTCCCTGCTCCGCACACGGTACTTGAACATGAAAGGCATCTCTCCGCAAACGGCCACGCGCTTCTGGGCCCTGACGCCAGCCAAGGTCATTGAAGAAACGAAACCGCCGGAAGAACCGCTGGTCTCCTGATCCGCAACAAAGGAAAACGCGCCGGCACGGGACAGACGCTCCCTGTTGAAGCAAAAGACAAGACCGTTTCCTACAGTTCGTAATAAGTGTATCCATTCAATCCGGAACGGAACACTTCCAAGGCTCTCCGGCGTTCGGACGGAGATATTTTCCCCTCGGCTACGGCTTGCTCCGCAAACGTGCGGAACTTGTTGATCAACTCCTTGGGATCATACTCCACGTAGGAAAGGACATCGGACACCGTATCGCCCTCCACTTCATGGGTATAAACGGGGCGGCCGCCTTCCAGATGCACGCCAACCACATTCGTATCTCCCAGCAGGTTATGCAAATCCCCCAAGGTCTCCTGATAGGCTCCTACCAGGAATACGCCTATGTAATAATCGTCCTCGCCGGGTTTGATGGCATGCAGGGGGAGGGCGGTTGCCACGTCCTCACGGTCAATGAAATGGTCTATCTTTCCGTCGCAATCGCACGTGATGTCTGCCAGCACGGCCTTATTCGTGGGCCGTTCATTCAAACGGTGCAGAGGCATCACGGGGAAAAGCTGGCGGATGGCCCAGGAATCCGGAAGAGACTGGAACAGTGAAAAATTGCCGTAATAAAAGTCCACCATGGAGCAGGAAAGCTCCCTGAGATCCTCCGGAATGGTCTCCATCTCCGCCAGCATGCGGGAAATGCGGCTCAGGATATGCCAATAATAAGCCTCTCCCAGCCCGCGCTGCCGTAGGGTGGCGTTCCCGTAAAAAAACTGGGCTCTCAACTGGTCCCGGTAATAGCAGGCGTCATTATAGCACTCCTGCATATTCTTCCTGGCCAGCGTCCGGTCCGTATCCGCAAAAGCCTTCAACAGCTCCGGAGCGTCATCCGGAAGCTCGGGCGGAGGTTCCTCGCCCGGCGCGCTCGTCACATCCAGCACGTTGAACACCAGCACGGAATAATAGGCCACTACGGCCCGTCCGGACTCCGTCACCAGCGTGGGATGGGGAACCCCGTACTTGGAACACATGTCTCCCACAACCTCCACCACGTCACGGGCAAACTCCGCAATGGAATAATTGCAGGAAGAATGGAAATTCGTCTTGGAACCGTCATAATCCACGGCCAGGCCGCCGCCCATGTCCAGCGTGCCCAGAGGGGCGCCCTCCTTCACCAGGTCCACGTAAATGCGGACCGCCTCCGTCAGCCCCTCGCGCACCACGGAAATATTTGGAATCTGGGACCCCTGATGATAATGGAGCAGCTTCAGGCAATCCAGCGCATCCACCTGCTTCAGCTTATCCACCACATCCACCACCTGGGCTGCGTTCAACCCGAAAACGGACTTATCCCCCGCGGATTCCTGCCATAAACCGGACCCCTTGGCCGCCAGCTTGACGCGCACGCCCAGATTAGGGCGGATATCCATCCTTCTGGCGCGCTCCATAATAACGTCCAGCTCGGAAGGCATTTCCAGCACAATAAAAATATTCAGCCCCATCTTCTGGGCCGTCAACGCCAGGTCAATAAACTCGTCATCCTTGTACCCGTTGCAAATCAGATAGGCATTCGGATTGTGCATATGGGCCATGGCGGCTATCAGCTCCGGCTTGGAACCGGCCTCCAGACCGTAATCATACTTGGTGCCGAACTCCGCAATCTCCTCCACCACCTGGCGCTGCTGGTTCACCTTGATGGGGTAAACGCCCTGGTACTTACCCTGGTACCCCGCCTCCTTGATTGCTTTCCGGAAACTGTCGTTCAGCTCCGCAATACGGCTGCGCAGCAAATCCCGGAACCGGAACAGAACGGGAACGGTAGTCCCGCGCTCCTTCAGCCCCTCCAGCAGATCGCACAGGCTGACATCCTTCTTTCCTCCATCCTCGTCATTCAGGCGTACGGTAACCTCTCCCTTTTTGCTGATGCGGAAATAACCGTTCCCCCAATCGTCAATGCCGTACAAATCTGCGGAATCATGGTGACTCCACCCGTGGACTTTCTGCTTGATGCCTTCTTTAGCTGTTGCCATGTCAATCTGTCTGGTCAAATATTCTAGCCCAGGCGGGCCTCAAAATCTTCATAGGAAAAACGGCGCACCGTCTCCACGGAACCGTCTTTTCTCTGAACGGCGATGTCCGGATGGCGCACGCCATTGAAAAACGTAGTCTTCACCATCGTATAATGCGCCATATCGTCAAACACAAGTTCGTCACCTACCGCCAGGGGCTCCGCGAAGGAATAATCTCCGAGCCGGTCTCCCGCCAGGCACGTGGGGGCGCCCAGCCGGTACGTATAAGCTTTTTCCCCGGCCTTCCCCGCCAGCGCATAGCTCTCCCCTTCCAACCGTACGGCGGGCTGCTGCGCGGAACGGAGGGAAGCGTCTCCTGCAATCTGGAACACATCCGGCCGATAAGGCATTTCCAGCGTATCCGGCATGTGGGCGGATGCGGAAACATCCAGAATGGCATGATTCACCCCCTCCGCGGAAAAAAGGTCCAACACCCGGCACCGCAGCACCCCGGTATGAATGGCAGCGGCCTCTCCCGGTTCCAGCCATACTTCCACGCCGTAGCGTTCGCGGATGCGGCGGATAAGTGCCGCCAGCAGCTTCCGGTCATAGTCGGGTTTGGTAATCCAATGACCTCCTCCCATATTCAGCCAAGAAATCTCCGGGCGGCTCAGAAGATGGCCGAAGTGGCGTTCCACCGCATCCATCGTTACCGCCAGGTCATCCGCTCCCTGTTCGCATAAAGTATGAAAATGAAGACCGGAAATGCCGGACAGGTCCGCCCCCTGCATCATGTCCGGCGTCACGCCCAGGCGGGAACCGGGGGCACAGGGGTCATATATGGGCGTATGCCCGGTGGAACATTGGGGATTGACGCGCAAGCCGCATTTCAATTCACCGGAAACAAAGCGGGGATGCCGCATCACTTCCTCCCGGAAACGGCTCCACTGCGTCAGGCTGTTAAAATCAAGATGGCTGGAAATCTCCGCCAGCTCCGCTATTTCCTCCGGGGCATGGCCGGGAGAATAAGTCAGCACATGCTTCCCGAACCTGCGCCGGGCCAGCCGCGCCTCCCACAGGCCGGAAGCGCAGCAGCCGTCCAGCCAGGGGGACAGGGCCTCAAAACAGGGCCAGCAGGAAAACCCCTTCAGCGCCAGAGCGATGCGGCACCCTGCGGCATCCGCCACATCCCTCAGGATAAGAGCGTTGCGTTCCAGGGCCGGCAGGCTGATGATAAAGGCGGACATAAAGCAACGACAACCTAAGCGATTCAGAACGATTTGCGAGAAAAATTTTAGTAATTTACCATCATACCTGCGAGACGGGCATGAGAACGCCTTCCCCACTCCCGCCAGCCCCCCGCATCAAACGGAAACGTCAAAAAACGGCACAAAACGGTACCTCCTGCATTCTTTTCCTTGAAATGGGATGTATTTTCCTCTTTTATAACGTAACCATTGCGATTGCCATGACTAACATTCATCCCTTCACTACTGCAGCAGCCTGCATCCTGACCGCCGGAGCAGCGCTCTTCACCAGCTCTTGCCAACCTGCCTCTCCCGAGAGCTATGCCCGTCAATTTGCTACTGCCCAGCACGTATCCGTGCACGGCTACAATGGCCGTGAAACGCTGACCTCCCGGGTTTACGCTGACTGGGGCAGCATGCCGGCCAATGCGCGCCGCGCCATGGAGGAATACATCAAGGGCGCTGAATGGAAAACGATGGACTACATCCGCCCGCAGTACTTCATCCAGGTAGACCGCTCTTTCTGGGCGATCTGCATTGACAATGACGGCAACATGACAGGCATCATTCCCTTCCGCAATGGCAAGGACGCCCGCAAGATGTCCGTCAACAACCACTTCAAGATGCTGGTCAACACGACGGACCGGGCTCCCGCCCTGGGCTATGCCATCCTGAAAAACCTGGCTTATGCTGACGGACTCCGCGTCAGCACCCGCAAGGCTGACGGTCTGGAAACTCCCGTTCCCGCCCCTCCGGCCATGAAAGTCGTTGTTCCGCCCAAGGGAGCTGCTCCGTCCGCAGCGCCCGCTGCCAAATCCGCAGCAACGTCCGTTTCTGAACCAGGCGCTACGGAAGAAACTCCTGCCGACGATACTGCCGGAACGGAAGAGGAACCCTCTGCGGACAGCGCTGCTGAAAGCGAAGATACCACGACAACGGATGATGCCGCTGTCACCGATGATTTTTAAACCCTCCCTTTCAGGGAACTTCGTTATTTAACCTCTGTCACGCCCCGACGCCATATCCGTCGGGGCGTTTTTATCCCTCCCGAACCAGTTCCCTTGCTCATTCCTCCCCTTACTCCGAAACAAGCTGCGGCCTTCATTCACGAAGAACGATGACCCTGCATCCGGAAAAGAAAACACACACCATTCCTATACCGGACAGAAAAAACTACTGGAAAAGGAAGTGAGGGCACCCCAGCCTCGACCCGGTCCGCCCGGCGGGACGTGAATCCTGCCGGGGGTTATGAAAAAACTTTGGAAAAACGTTATTGCGGATCATCAAAAACCATTCCCCTTCACCTGGTCGGGCCACGGAACGGAACTCCCGGCAGGAGCGCCCAGCTCATTGTCCTTCTTATAGGTTGGCATCTGCGCCTTCCTCTCCCGGAGCAACCTGCCCATGACAACAGCCATTTCCCTGGTTTTCCGCGGCTCCCTGGAAGCCAGGTTTTCCTTCTCGCCGATATCTTTCCTTAAATGGTACAGCTCAAAGCTCTGGGTCAGGTGGCGGTAAATCAATTTCCAATCCCCCTGGCGCAATGCGGTGGAAGAAGTATACTGAGGCGCCTGCCGACTGCCTTCCCCCCAATTATTCGGCTGGTGGAACAAAAGGGGGCGGTCTTCAGGAAACCGGCCGCCTTTGAGCAAAGGAACCAGGCTTAAGCCGTCAAGCTTCTGCGGAACTTCTACGTTCCGGCATCCGGCGATATCCAGAAGAGTTGGGAAAAAATCGTCAATAACCACCGGGACGGCACACCTTGAACCGCCCTTCGTCACGCCCGGCCAGGAAACAATCATAGGCTCCCGGATACCGCCTTCCATGCACGACCCCTTGCCGAAGGAAAGAGGGTAATTGGCCTCTTCATTGCCCAGTCTGCCGGAGATGGCCAGGCCTCCGTTATCCGACATAAACACCAGTACGGTATTTTTTTCCAGATGATGTTCCCTGAGATACTTCATGATATCCCCCAGGCTTTTGTCCATCCCCTCGATCAGCCCGGAATAATGCTTCTCCGTCCGGGACCACTTGTGGCCGTCCTCCGGGTTTTTGTAGGCATCCGCAAACCTCTTGTCGTAAGCGCGCTCATCCAGCGGAGAATGCAAAGCGTAATGGGCCATGTACAGATAAAAGGGCTTGCCAGCCTCCCTGGGATTGGTCCTGATGGCTTCCAGGCGTTTAATGGCCTCCCGCGTCAGGGCCTCCGTCAAAAATACATCGTCCTGGTAATAATTATTCTCATCCAGTCCGCGCACATGGTTAAACCCCTTTCCGTAATGCCTGGAACCGCGGTAATCCGCCGGATGGCCGATCTCCGTACCTGCGATATTATAATCAAATCCCATATTCAACGGATTGGAACCCGGAGTTCCCTGCGTGCCGAAATGGGCCTTCCCGCAATGGACGGTAACATAACCGCACTTCTTCAGCATCTCTGGCAGTGTAGCCGCCGTGGCAAAAGGACGCGTCATGTGATAGCGCATATCCTCCCCGGAAATGGGGCGTTTTGTCGTTCCCCTGGCGGGAGTGCCTATAGGCTGAAGGCCGTTCAACGCCCAGTCCGGAGGCAGGAGGCTCCTGCTGTTGGCGTCCGTCGTCCCGTTCTGTTCCCGTACCCAGCAGGTCACGCGGTGCCGCGCCGGATTCATGCCGGACATCAGGCTCACCCGGGAAGGAGTGCAAAGGGGATGAGCATATGCATCCGTAAACGTCATGCCCTGGGAAGCCAGCTTCTCCATATTCGGCGTCCGGTAGCGCCTGTTCAAAAAGGTTTTCTTCGGGTTGCCCTGGCTGTCGGACCAGAACGGGTGGGAAGTATCCTGCCATCCCATGTCATCTACCAGGAAAACGATGATATTGGGCTTCTTTCCGGAAACAGGGTTGGAACCATTGCCCAGAGCGGATGCCCCGGCAAACAGGAACAATGCTCCGCAGACGGCAGACATAATACAGGAAGTAAACTTCATGGTCGCAATCAACAAAAACCTTTCAGTTAAGAAATACGCGCAAACGTCTTCTTACCTTTCCCCTTTTTTCCGAAAAACGGCATCATGCCCCCGGAGCATTGGAAGCGCCTGCATTCCGCCTGGTTTAGGCTTGATTGACCCGCGGGCGGAGTATACATTCCCTCCCGTCATGTCCGAGCGCAAGAAACCATATCCCTTTGACGTTTTTGAACCTAAATGGCAACAGATCTGGGACGAGAGGAAAACCTTTAAAGTAAACAACCCCGGAGAAGAGGGCTTTGATGCGTCCAAACCCAAATACTACGTGCTGGACATGTTCCCCTACCCCAGCGGGGCGGGCCTGCATGTGGGCCATCCGGAAGGGTACACCGCCACGGACATTGTAGCGCGTTTCAAACGCATGAACGGCTTCAACGTGCTCCATCCCATGGGGTGGGACTCCTTCGGCCTTCCGGCGGAACAATACGCCATTAAAACCGGACAGCACCCCTCCGTCACTACCTTCCGGAATATAGACAACTTCCGCCGCCAGCTCAAAATGCTGGGGTTCTCTTACGACTGGGACCGGGAAATAGCAACAACGGACCATGAATACGTCCGTTGGACCCAGTGGATATTCCTCCAGCTTTACAACTCCTACTACAACAAGGAACTGAAAAAGGCGCGCCCCGTTTCCGAACTGGAGGAACAGGGATTGAGCCGGGAAGAAATCGACCAGCGCCGGCTGGCCTACGTAGCGGAAGCTGCCGTCAACTGGTCCCCGGACCTGGGAACCGTCCTTGCCAATGAGGAAGTGGAGGAATGGAAATCCAAGGGACACCGCGTGGAACGCCGCCCCCTGCGCCAGTGGATGCTGCGCATCACGGACTACGCGGAACGCCTCATTGACGAGCTGGAGCCCCTGGACTGGCCGGAATCCATTAAACTGCTTCAGCGCAACTGGATAGGCAAATCGGAAGGTGCGGAAGTGGACTTCACCCTGGACGGAGAAACGATTACTGTTTACACCACCAGGCCGGACACCCTCTTCGGAGCCACCTACATGGTTCTTTCCCCGGAGCACCCTCTGGTAGATACCGTCACCACGCCGGAACAGAAACATGCTGTGGAACAATACCGCGCCCAGTGCGCCTCCAAAAGCGACCTGGAACGCACGGACCTCTCCAAGGAAAAAACAGGGGTCTTCACCGGAGCCTATGCCGTCAATCCGGTCAATGGAAAACAAATTCCCGTCTGGATCGCGGACTATGTGCTGATGGGCTACGGAACCGGAGCCATCATGGCCGTCCCCGCCCATGACGAACGCGACTTCGCCTTTGCCCAGGTCTTCGGCCTGCCCATTCTCCAGGTAGTTCAGCCGCCCAGTGAAGACATGGACTGGCGCGGCTTCTGCGGTTATGAAGGTTCCAGCGTGAACTCCGGCTTCCTGACCGGGCTGCCTACTCCGGAAGCCAAGGAAAAAATGATCCTCTGGCTGGAAGAAAACGGCAAGGGACGCCGCAAAGTAAACTACAAGCTGCGCGACTGGCTCTTCTCCCGCCAGCGTTACTGGGGGGAACCATTCCCCATCGTATGGGAAAACGGTCACCACCGCGCCCTGCCGGAAAGCGAACTCCCCGTACTCCAGCCGGATCTGGACGACTTCGCCCCCACGGGAGACCCCCGCGGCCCGCTGGTCAAGGCTGCGGAATGGATAGCCTACACGCCCACAGCCCACCGTGAAACAAACACCATGCCCCAATGGGCCGGCTCCTGCTGGTACTACCTGCGTTACCTGGATCCGGCCAACACGGAACGCTTCGTCAGCCGGGAAGCGGAACAATACTGGATGGGCTCCGCCGGCTCCCCCGGAGGCGTGGACCTGTACGTGGGCGGCACGGAACACGCCGTGCTCCACCTTCTCTATGCCCGCTTCTGGCACAAGGTACTCTTTGACCTAGGCTACCTCAGCACCAATGAACCCTTCCAGAAACTCGTCAACCAAGGGCTCATCCTGGGGGAAGACGGCCAGAAAATGTCCAAATCCCGCGGCAACGTCGTCAATCCGGATGACATCGTCCGCGAATATGGCGCGGACTCCCTGCGGTTATATGAAATGTTCATGGGCCCTCTCAAGGACGTGAAACCCTGGGCAACCAAAGGTGTGGAAGGCATTTCCCGCTTCCTGGCCCGCGTCTGGCGCGTGGCCTTCCGGGAAAATCAGGAAGGAGAATGGGAAATCAACTCCAAACTGGTGGAGAACGCTCCGGAAGCCGGGGTGCTTGCCGTACGCAAGGAATTGCACAAAACCATTAAAAAAGTGACGGAGGACATCAATGGCATGTCCTTCAACACCGCCATCGCGAAAATGATGGAATGCACCAATGCCATGACCTCCGCGGATGTGGTGGACGTTCAGGACTATGATGCTTTCCTGACCCTGCTGAATCCCTTTGCCCCCCACCTTACGGAAGAAATACACAGCCGCCTGCAAACAGCCTTCCCGGCTCTGGCCCAGACGCAGCTTTGCCAGAAAAGCTGGCCTGAATGGGAGGAAGCCCTGCTGGAGGAAAATACCGTTCCCATGGTCATCCAGGTGAACGGCAAACTGAGGGACAAACTGGAAGTGCCCAAGGACATCTCCCGGGAAGAACTGGAAAAACAGGCCCTGGCCTCCGCCAAGGTGAAAACCTTCCTGGACGGCGTCACTGTGCGCAAGGTAATTGTCGTGCCCGGCCGCCTGGTCAACATTGTAGCCAACTGACATCCCGAAAAGCCTCCCTCAGCCATGACCATAATCTCCCCGTCCCTGCTGGCCGCTGATTTCTCCCGCATTGGGGAGGAAGCGCGGCGGGCCTTTGACTCCGGCGCCGACTGGCTGCATCTGGACATCATGGACGGCCACTTTGTGGACAACATCTCCTTTGGCCCGGAAATCTGCGCCGCCGTCAGAAAAGCGGTGGGGCCGGACCGCTTTCTGGATGCCCACCTGATGATAGAACGGCCGGACCACTACTTTGACCGCTTCGTCAGGGCTGGCGTGAACCTCATCTGCTTTCACGTGGAACTGGGAGACTCCTACTACATTCGCAACACACTCGGGCGAATCCGGGAAGCCGGAGTAAAAAACGGCCTGGCTCTCAACCCGGCCACACCCTTTGAAACCGTAGAACCTTACCTGGCGGAAATAGACCTGCTGCTGGTCATGTCCGTAGTGCCTGGCTTCGGCGGCCAGTCCTTCATGCCTTCCGTATTGGACAAGGTGGAAAAAGCCGCCGAATGGCGCACGGAAAACCGCGCCTCCTTCCTCATTCAAATGGACGGAGGAATTGGCCAAAACAATGCCGCTCAGTGTGCTCTGGCCGGAGCGGATGTGCTGGTGGCAGGCTCCTCTACCTTCAAGGCTCCGGATATGGCCCGCGCCATTGCGGAAATGAAATGACCCGCCTGGCACTTCGGAAAATCAAAAAATCCGAAAATCCGCCCTGAAACGCCGGAATCCATCCCCGGCATTCCGTCAGGAAAGAGCCCTACTCAAAACATTGCGGGACAGGCACGCCAGCCCGGAGGCTATGTCGCTGCCGTGCCCATCATGTCTCCCTGCCGGGCAAACAGCTCCAAGCCTTCTTCCGTCTTTTCCAACAAATCGGAAGCCAAACTGACTCTTCCCGGTTCAAAAAAGCACATTACCGTGGAGCCTCCAAAGGCAAAATACCCCTTCTCCGCCCCTCTTGCGGAGAAAACACCCGGAACATACGTCTCTTCAATCAACCCAACTCCGGTAGCTCCCACCTCCAGCATGGCGACCTCTCCCCACAACTCTGACCGGATCAGGGTCAAATTCCTTTTATTAGTCCATAACCACGCCAGACGGCCGCGCAGGCAATACGGAGACACGCTTGCCAGCGGGCCTCCCAGCTTCGTCCAGGGACCGGGCACCCCGGACACCGGAAAATGAAAACGGTGGTAATCCGTAGGGCACAGGCGCGACAAGACGACGGCGCCGGCCGCATACCGCTCAGCCAGGGTGTCGCTCCCCAGAAGGGAAGGCAGGTCAAAACGCTGCCCTTTCACGAAAACGTTCTTAATTCGGTCGGCGCGTTCCCAGCCCATGTGCCGGGCATCCGCGGGAAAAACGGCCGTATCCTCCCCGCCGGCCAAAGGGCGAGCTCCCGGTTTCAGGCGGCGGTAGAAAAAATCGTTGAAATGCCTGAACTCCCCCACTCCCTTGAGAGAATCTTCCATATTAATGCCGTACTCCTCCACAAAGGAGGGAATGGAGCGGGCGCTGGAAGGGCGATTCTTCAACCAACCCAGCAAACGGGAAAAAACGCCGCGTTTAATCAGGACATGCAGTGCCGCCTTCCCCGAAGCAGTGCCGTAAATCCATTGCATATACTTCTCCCCCGGTACCTGCTCCCGTTCCTCCCTGCCCGTATAGCGGTTGTAATAGCGTATGCCCTCCATGAAACCCTAGAGTGTCTTCCGCCCCTCCGTTTGTCCAGCCGAAAGAATATCCCTGCCTCCCGTTTCCAGCATGCAGCATGGGAGCTTCGCTCCTCCTCACCGTTTCCCATCCCTCTGTCCAAGGCACCCTGTCCCGCCCAGGATTCAAATACTGCGAAGCATGAGGCATCCTGTCTTTCTGCCGGGCCACTCAAACCTTGCTTTTCAAAAATGGTAAACGAGAAATACCCACGCCTTAAGAACGCTCTCCACGGCCATTCCTTCTATTCCAGCCTCCTGTCTAGATATCCCATCAAAACTCCTGAACTATGAAACGCCCCTATTTCTCCTCTTCCATTACCCTTTGATACTCCCGCCACAACTCATCAATATGATACTCGCTGCCCAAAGCATATTTAACGGCGCCATCAAACGACCACGGAACGACCTCAAGAGCACTACGGTTCAATTTGCGTAGAAATTCAGGGTCTTTATAATCCCGCAGCCACACAAAAAAATGACCTGCATGGAGGTAGCCATCCATATAACTGCCGCCCGTAGGACGGTAGGCTCCTCTATGGAATCCCCCGTTAGCTATACGAACGGCATCAGCCATCCCCTCGATAAATGCTCTAAATTCCCTGTTCGTTCCATAGGAACCTATCCCCTGGGGTTCCTGTTGGTAAACATGGGTTAGCTCATGCAACAAGACTCCTCGAATTTCAAAATAAACCTTCGCCGCATCATCATCTTTAAACAAACCCTCAATATGGCGCGTGCTGCAGGAAATGGCCACCTCTCCATTTCCTCCCCATTTGCAGGCAACTCCATCGGTATCCTCCAGCATGAAACGCAAATGGTGGACAGGAACAATACATTCTTCAGGACTCTCATACAACGTATGGAGAACAATACGGGACAACTGACGGATATAAACCTCCGTATCTGGAATCAATCGGTGAAAAATGCGGGAACCTTTACTATGCGGAGCCTTATCATCGAATGAAATGCGGCCCAAAGAAAAATTCCCCCCAGATTATATCCGAATCCTCATTCAGAACAATGGCTGAGGCATCTTTTTCCGTCTTATGCTCCGGAGCTTCCAGAATACATGAAAATATCCCCATGAACAAGCACAAACATAACCCGGAAACCAGACAATATCTTTTCATATTCGTCCAATAATACTTCCCGTCATTTCTCCTCTATCAGCCGAAAAACCAACTTCCTCCGTCAAAATATTGCATTCAACAAAAAACACAAAAATCCATCTTTCATTCTTCAGCAACAAATACCCTTATTTCAATATATCTCCCTCCCTTAATAAAACAACGATTCGTATTTAAATATGTCAAACATACATAAAAACTTCAATTCACGCACCCGTGTGGGTGCGACGGCCTGACGAATACGGTTTGAGTATCAAACATGCAACAAAGGTCTTGCGCCAACCTGATGCAAGAACCGGATGCGGTCAGGCCTGATCAAAGGGAATTTTTCTGTCAAGCTACATTTCTCAATCGCTTACAGCATGCGCCGGATTCCCGGCAATTTTCTGTGAGCTTGAGGCTGGCGCAAGCGCAGCATCCGATGTGGCATCATCTTAGAAAATCTCAGTTACTTCACGTCCGAGCCAGCGTGCACTCAATTTGGCTCATTGATGCTAACCGTTCTTTTTTACTGCGTCCAGAAACATCTTCCTCATTCCTTCACAAAACCAGGAATTCACCTACCGGAAAACAGGAATATCCGGATCTATATACATGCCTTGCTGCCACCCTAACGGCAGTCAACTAACCTGTCTTCCTCTTGCGCCGCCATGCAACAGGAGCCGCCCTTACGGACGGCTCCTGTTTAAGGCTCAATAGAAGAAGCTTGCCTCGCTCTTACAGGGCAGTCGGGATTTCCTTGCCCAGTTCAGACGCCTTTTTGGCGGAACCATCCCCGGCAATACGTTCCAGAATCACATCCTTGTAGCTCATGCCCCCCAGAATCATCGGCAGCACATGCACATCATGGGGAACCATGACGTCCAGGACATAGGCCTCAGGGGATTCAATCATCCGGGTGATAGCCGCCGGAAGCTCCTCTATGCGAAGCACACGCTCGCACTTGACGCCGAATCCGGCACAAATAAGCGGATAGTTCGGGTAGATGACATCTTCCGTTTTATGGGTAGGATCATAATTGTCGTGCGGGTCCGCCAGGAAGGTTTGGGCCCGGTTGGAATCATACTTCAAATCTTCCCACTGAACCACCATGCCCAGGTGCTGGTTGTTCAGGATAATGCATTTGACGGGCAGACGCTCCACATGAATAGTTGCCAGCTCCTGAATATTCATGAGCATGGAACCGTCCCCGTCAATATTCACTACCAGTCTGTCCGGATAAGCCAGGCAAGCTCCCATGGAGGCGGGAAGTCCATACCCCATGGTTCCCAAACCGCCGGAAGTAGCCAGACGGCGGGGCTTGTCAAACTTGAAGAATTGAGCGGCAAACATCTGATGCTGGCCCACCCCCGTGCAGATGATGGGATCCTTGTCTGCCGTCTGGCGGTAGAGCTCCTCAATGACGGCCTGCGGGGCGATATACCCCTTGCGGTCTTCATAGGAGAAGGGGTACTGTTTTTTCCAGCCGTCAATCACGCCAAACCATTCCGGCGTGCGGGTGAAGCCGGAAGATCTGCGTTCCCAGCCTTTTGCGGCCAGAGCGGAGTTGAGCACCCGGAGGGCGTCCTTCACGTTTGCGCGGATGGGATACGCCACCTTCTTGTTTTTATTGATCTCGCTGGCGTCGATATCAATGTGAACGATCGTGGATTCCGGACAGAACATATTGACGGCGCCTGTCACGCGGTCGTCAAACCGGGCGCCCAGGGCAATAACCAGATCCGCTTCATTCACGGCGTTATTCGCAAACACGGCTCCGTGCATGCCCAGCCAACGCAGGGAAAGAGGGTGGGTTTCCGGCATGGCACCAATGCCCATCAGGGTGGTCGCCACAGGAATCTGGGAACGTTCCGCAAATTCCAGAAGATCCCCGGAAGCTTCCGCAGAAATGATGCCGCCACCGGCGTAAATGACAGGCCGCCTGGCGTTTTCAATCAACGGGATGAGTTCTTCCAGCTTGTCCGCAGGGACGGGCAGCACGGGGTTGTAGCCGGGAATATCCATCTCCATGTCAAAGTCCGGTGTAAACACGGCCTCCTGCACGTCCTTGGGCATGTCAATCAGCACAGGGCCCGGACGGCCCGTAGAGGCAATGTAGAAGGCTTCCTTGATGATACGGGGCAGTTCTTCCGGTTCCGTCACCAGATAGCTGTGCTTCACGATAGGGGCGGTCATACCGAATACGTCCGTTTCCTGGAAGGCGCCGCGTCCAATCAAGGAGCGCATGACCTGAGCCGTAATCGCCACCAGAGGCGTGGAGTCCAGATAAGCATCCGCAATGGAGGTAATCATGTTGGTGGCGCCGGGGCCGGAGGTGGAAATGCAAACACCCACCTTGCCCGTAACGCGGCCATAGCCTTCCGCACCGAATGCCCCGCCCTGTTCATGACGGGGCAGGATGGTCCGTATCTTGGGCTGATGGCTCAGGGCCTGATGAATCGGCATGCTGGCGCCGCCAGGATAGGCAAAAACGACGTCTACACCTTCACGCACGAGGCATTCCACGAGCACTTCAGCTCCTGTCATGCGGGTTTTCGTCGGGGCGGATGATGTTTTGTCGTTTGTGCTCATGTGCAAATAATATTTTATTTGTTCAATAGGAAAAAAGGTTCTAACGCATTCCGGGCGCAATGTGAAGCCTTTTCCTTAAAAGGAAGAAGGGCATGGAGAAAGGAGGAAAATCCCGGAATCCCCTTCCGTACCAAATCCGGAAAGAGGAATCAGGCCAGGGATGGCCGCCGGACCTGTATGCAGTCCATTCCTGCGGCCGCGGCAGCTTTCATGCCGGGTTCGGCATCCTCAAAAACCACGCAACGGTCCGGGGATGCCCCCAGGAGTTCCGCCGCCTTCAAAAACATGTCCGGAGCAGGTTTGCCATGCTCCACCTCATCCGGCGTCAAAATCACATCAAAAAGGCCTGAAAGTCCGGCAGCAGCCAGAGTCCGGGACGCTCCCGGCATGGCGCTCCCGGTAGCTATCGCCTTGGGGGCGTCTCCCAGGGAATGCACGAATTCCACCACTTCCTGGATAGGCTGCATGCCTTCCTTTTCCAGCATTTCCAAATAAATGCGGCGCTTGTCCGCAGCTGTGGACTCCGCATCCATGTGCATGCCGTACCGTTCATTTAAAAAACGCACCACATCATTGGCGGATTTTCCGCCGCAGGAATAAAATTCATCCGTCCGGAACACATGGTCCGGAGCCCCCGCTCGAGCCAGGGCTTCACGCCATGCCCTGTAATGGAGCGGCATACTGTCCACCAGGGTGCCGTCCAAATCAAAAATATATCCTTCATATTTTTTTTCAGGCAAATCCACGCGTTTCTTCATAACGGGAGAATATAGTGCCACAAACTCCTTTTCCGGTAAAGCCCACAGTCAGCCCGTGAAGGAAAGGAATGCCTTAAAAAATACATCAAGAGCTTGACATTTTGTCCTGTTATTCTAATGTTCTTGCCACCTCGAAACGGAAACCGAACCTTTTTTAAACATGGCCAATACCAAATCCGCACTCAAGCGCATCCGCCAGACAGCAACCCGCACCGCCCGCAACCGCGCCGTGACCTCCAAGTTGAAGACCCTCCGCAAGAAAGTTGCCGCTGCAGTGGAAACGTCCGACAAGGAAGCCGCTGCTGCTGCCTACAACACTTTCTCCTCAGCCGTTGACAAAGCCGCCAAGGTTGGCACCATCCCCGCCAATCGTGCAGCCAACTACAAGAGCAAGGCCGCCAAGGCCATCGCAAAAATCGCCTGAGTTTTCACTTCGGTTTTCTGACGATTCTTTATGGCAAGCCGCTCTGTTCTGCTGAGCGGCTTGTTTTATTTTCTACTCCCATGCAGCAATCCCGCCTGGATAAAGCCAAACTGATTATTGACCGTCCCGGGGACTTCAAGGTTTGCGAAGCCTGCGGTTCCATCGTATCCCTGACTACGGCAGTGTGTCCCAACTGCAACGCCTACCGTTTTGACTCCAATACGGAATATGTCGTGGAACAAGCTGTACTGCTTGCATCCCGGGAACAACGTTCCGTTACACCGGAAGATTTGGAAATTTAGGAAACGCTCCCGCGCAGTTTTCCCTATGCTTTCTTCCGCGGCCCAGGCAACTGCGCCGTGTTACGGAAAAAACGGCCGTGCCGCCGTTGAAAGAGAACTCTTTTTTTTCTCATTCACCAAACCGGAGGCGTTTTGCTACTTGCGCAGATCCGCAATGCGGAGGATGGTGGCCTCAATCAGGTTGGCCGGGCATGAGGCGCCCGCCGTAATTCCCACCTTCAGGGATTTGCCCAGGTTCTGCACTACCGGTTCCGTAGTCATGCGGCGCACTTCCCGCGTCTTCGTATCAAAAGCATCCACATACTGGATGGACTTGATGCATTCTGCGGACTCAATGAAGTACGTGGGCACATGCTCCCTGGCAATATCCACCAGATGCGTTGTGTTGGAACTGTTGTAGCCACCCACCACAAACATGACGTCCAGAGGATTTTTCAGCAGTTCATACAGGGCATCTTGGCGATCCTGGGTAGCACCGCAAATGGTGTCAAACACATAAAAATTATCATCGTCTCCGTCCCTCTGAACAATGGCATCCTTCACCATCTTCTGGAGCGTCTGCGTCTCCGTTTTCAACATGGTGGTCTGGTTGGCGATGCCAACCTCCTCCAGATCCCGGTCGGGATCGAATCCCGGGGAACAGCATCCTTCAAACCGTTTCAGGAATGCCTCGCGGTCTCCGCGGCCCATGATGTAGTCGCACAGGATACGGGCATCCTCCAAATCGTAAACCACCAGGTATTTCCCCCTTCCCCGTTCCCCAAGAGCCCGGGAAGCCGTAGCGCTGGTTTCCTCATGGGTAGCCTTACCGTGGATAATGGAGGTAATCCCCATGGCGGCGTAATTCTTCACTCTTTTCCAGACCTTCATCACGTCTCCGCATGTCGTATCCACAATCTGCACGCCCTTCTCCTCCAGCGCATCCATGAAAGGAGTGGGAACACCGAACGCGGGAATAATCACCACATCGTCCGGAGCAACCCGGTCATAGGAGGAATCCAACTGCTTCCAGGGAAGTTTTCGAATGCCCATTTCCTCCAGCTGCCGGTTCACTTCCGGATTGTGAATAATGTCCCCAATCAGAAAAATCCGCCGGTCAGGAAACACTTTGCGTGCCGCATATGCTATATCAATAGCACGGCGCACGCCGTTGCAGAACCCGAACTCCCGGGCGAGAAAAAATTCCGTATGGCCCAGATTGTACACATTGCCCGCAGAACGGATGTGGGAAATCAATTCACTCTGGTAATGCTGCTGGATTTCCTTTTCCACCTGCTCCATTACTTCGGCCCGTCTCACATTCACTCTGGCTTTGCGGGTTGAGTCCTGATTCATGCTCCCAGCTTCCACACTTTCCTTCTTTCGTCAAGACAATCACAGCTTGCCAACCGGAGCTTTTCACGGTATGCACAGACCCATGCTCCTGGCCCTGGCCCCCATGAAAGATGTGACGGATCTGGCTTTCCTCAACACATTGAAGGACTTGAATTCCCTGCCGGATTATTTCATCACGGAGTATTTCCGGACGGTGGCCCATCATAAAAAGATGTCGCCATACATTCTGCGCTCCATTGATGAAAATCCTACAGGCCGCCCCATTTACGGACAGCTCGTGGGCCATGAACCGGAATACCTGGCAAGGGATGCGCAGGTCCTGATGGAACACGCCTGTGCAGGCGTGGATCTGAACATGGGCTGCCCCGCTCCCATCGTATGCCGGAGAAATGCGGGCGGAGGCATGCTGCGGTCCCTGAAGGCCATGGACGCGGCCCTGGGAGCGCTTCGGGACGTATTGCCCCCCGGAGCCTTCACCGTCAAATGCCGCCTGGGATACGAAACGCCGGACGAGTTTGAACGGATTCTTCCGGTAATTGCCTCCCATTCCCCGGACAGGGTGTGCATCCACGCCCGCACCGTCCGTGAGGGCTACCGCTCCCCGGTACACCCGGAATGGGTGAAATGGGCCGCAGGAATGCTGAAATGCCCAGTAGTCGCCAACGGAAATATTGTGGATGCAGCCACAGCGGAGGCATGGGTGCGGCTGGCCCGGCCAGCTGGGCTGATGATTGGACGGGCAGCCCTGCGCAATCCCTGGATATTTTCACAGCTTCATTCCCGCTTTCAGGGCCATCCTGCAGCAGACCTTACCTTCCGGAACGTGCTGCACTATATTCGCCGCCTTTATGAACGCACGCGGGAAATGCAGGAACATTATGTGGAGGAAAAACACATCCACCGCATGAAAAAATATCTGGTTTACACCGCGCGGGGACTTCCCGACACTTTTGACCATTACATGAAAAGGGCGAAAACCGCCCGCGATTTCATGCGCATTTGCGAGGATATTCTGGATAACGACGCACCCTTTGCCCCCACTCCGCCGGAAGACACGCATCTCTTTGCCCATTTCCATACCCTTCTTGCGCAAGAGGAAGCTTGTCTCCCTCCCGGAATTCAGGTATGAATTTCAACGTTCATGAATCTGCTGCCTTTCGCCCTTCTCCCGGGCCTGACCGCCGCTATTTGCGCCGCCCATGACGCCATTCAGGACGGGGTGGAGTTTCTGCGTGCCCACATGCCCGCGCAGGACAGGGGAACGGTTACGCAAGAAAGGCTGGTCCGGGAAGTCCGCCTCGCCCTGGCTGCACGGAGCCAATTCCCCTGGGCTGCCCAGGTTCCGTGGGAACTTTATGAAAATAATGTTCTCCCTTATGCCGTAGTCAACGAACCGCGCGACGAATGGAGGGAGCAGTTCCATCACCTCTTCTCACCGCTTGTTTCCCCATGCAAGACGGGGCGGGAAGCCGCCCTCGCCATCGCCTCCCACATCCAGAAAACCCTGAATGTACGCTATTCCACGGAGAGAAGAGTTCCCCACCAGGGAGTCAGGGAATCCCTGCAATCCGGCAAGGTTTCCTGTACAGGCCAAAGCATCCTGCTAATCTGCGCTCTTCGCTCCGTGGGCATTCCGGCCCGCATGGCGGGCGTTCTTACCTGGAACCACGTGCGCGGCAACCACAACTGGGTGGAAGCCTGGTGTGACGGAGAATGGAAAATGCTGGAATACAATGAAAAGGACTTCAACACCCCGTGGGTGATGTCCGCCATCAGCATGCTGGATCCCCGCAAACCGGAGAACGCCATTTATGCCACCTCCTGGAAAAAAGAACCTTCAGGAGCCTTTTTTCCTATGATATGGGAAGCCCGCTACGACGAAAAACGGCACGCGCTGGCTTTCCCTCCGGAAAGCCGTACCGTCCCCGCCGTCAATATCACGGACCGCTACATGAAACTGGCGAATGAATGGGTGGCGGCCCAACCGGAATATGTGCCCGGCAGCCGGCTGATGCTGGACATCAGGGAAGAGAGAAAAAACGGTGCCAGAAGGCTTCCCTTGCACGTCGTCCTCAAATCGGAAGAAGGGAAAGTTCTGGCGGAAGGCATTACACCCGGACCGTCCGACGACATGAGGAAGTTTCTTGAGGTACTCCTGCCGGACAATATTTCCCGCGGCATGCTGGAGTTCAAGCTGCCTGACGGAACCGTGCGCCATGAACCTGTGGCACACACGGAAGCTCCGGTACAGATTTTGAACTTCTTCGTGTCCGCTCCATGAAAATTCCCCTGTTTTTCAATAACACGGCGCGCAGCGCCAGAGCCGGTCGATTCCGCCGCTGGCTGGATCAGCACCGGGATTTTTTTAACGTTATTGAACCGGAAAGCAGGGAAGACATGTTGAACCATTTGGTTTCCCAGGTGAATTCCGGAGCGCCCGCCGTGGCTGTGGCGGGAGGGGACGGCACGCTGGGAATCGCGGCAAGGGCTCTCTGCAATACGGAAACGGCGCTGGCCCCCTTCCCTGCGGATACTATGAATGTTTTTTCACGGGAAATAGGAATCCGTCCGGATTTCGACCACGCCCTGCATATTCTGAACACGGGGCGTTCCAAAAATGTGGACCTGTTCGCATTCAACGGGCAAGTTTTTCTTCAAATGGCGGGCATTGGCGCGGACGCCCGCGCCGTAGAACTGACCACGTGGGAAATGAAAAAAAATGGAAAGCCTTCGCCTACGTAATTGCCGGCGCCCGGGTCTCCTCGTGAATCTTGTCAAGAGAAAGGATGAGTTGAAAGTAGCAACCAGCCTCGGCTCCTTTCTGCCTATCATCACCAAGGGAATTAAATTCCTTAGATTTCAGGAAACGAAGATAAAACTTGGAGACGAGGTCGTCATATACACAGTCCGGTACTACGAACATGCCTACACCATAATATTTTTCATTGAGCAGGGAGATAGCATCTTTTAGTTCCTAGGCGTTCATGTATTTAGGATTCTTCATCTTTTTCCTACTGTATATTTCCACTGCCTGTACACTCCAACGTTGGAGCCAGAAAAGCGAAGCCGTCCAATCCTATCTCCATCCTCATTCATCAGGGGGACTTCAACACAAAGCTTCCCCTTGTCGTAAGTGACTTGAACCGCATCGGCTGGCACGTCCTTGGCATCATACCTTACTTGGTCACCTAAGTAGACTATTATTCGCTCGTAGGTTCCTCTCGTTATTTCGGGCCCCGAATCCTCACAAGAAGGGAGGATGATAGTAAAGACAAGGGCAACAATCACTAGCTTATAATTCATGTATCCAAGAATTTTCATTTTTTCCTATGGTTCAATATATTTTATAATATATCACGCTAACGTTAGCTCCTTGAATACAAATCTGTCCAATCTTATCCCCGTTCTTGTTCAGCTGAGGGACATAGACATTAATACCCCCCCCAGGCGCGCGCGTAACTCGAACATCCTTGGAATTCAGATACTTGGCGGTATATCTTACTCGATTACCTATGGAGACTCCGACTTCCGAATAGTCTTCTTCCTCTTCTCTAGACCACGAAAGTTTCCGACCGAAGACGATAAAGACAAAAAAGATGAATACAGCTGCCGCAATATAAATTGATCTATCGATACACATACATTTATTTATAATAATTAAGATTATAATTCACAAGTTCAGATTTATCCACATAATTATACATAGATAATTCCAAGATCTTGGAGAAGATTATTTAGCTCGCCACCGAAAGCATTCTGAAACGAGAATTACCTCCCTCCTCATTATCTTCCAGCTTGTCCGGAAAGTTGTCCCGGCAATAGGCAATCACCATATGAACTGCGATGAAGAGAACGGAAGCCTTAATCATCGTATGTGAATCTGTGTGCATGTTGCATACATATTCCAGATCCTTTGTAAAAGCAACAAGGTTTTCTGCAACGTTGCCAATAATGAATTCCATTCCAACTTATGCAGAAGCTTTTTACCCGGGAAAAATTTTTGCGGTATAGCCTCCCATTTCATGGGCCTTTTTGACAACTGCGTCAATGTCTACTCCCTTCGCTAATCTAAAGGCCGGGCCCCATCCCTCAACTTAATCATTTCCCATTTAGCACCAGATACTTAAATCAAATCAGGATATTAGCCACCTGTTCCTGTATCTGACCGAGGGATATTTCCGGTCTTTGTTTGTCTATTTCGTTTCCCATTGATTTAGTGCATGATTTAGAAAATCATCGGGACAGGATTTATGGGTGAGGGTCAACCTTCTTCTTTACTACTTATGTTGATTCAGTTTAAGGGATTCACCAGAGTCACAAGAGCACCGTTTTTATCTCTCTGTGCTCTAGCATTAAATATCATAGTATAGTACGGAAAAACAGCCGCGCCTCACCCTGACCACAGATGAAGGCCGGGTACTGGAAGGACGCTCCATCATCTTCGGCAACGGGCGCAAATATGGCGGGCCGCTTAACTTCTTTGCTGAAGCGGACAACAGTGACGGCCTTCTGGACGCAGTAGTATTCAGGCATTCCATTACTTCCATCATCGGGGAATTCCTGATGGCCGCAGTCCAAGGGGGCTTTCATTCCCGGAGGAGCGGCAGTTTTGAATACATCCGGATGACGGGGGGAACCGTCACCTCCGCCGGACAGGCCGCCTGCGAACTGGACGGCGATTATGCAGGAAACGCTCCGGTCCGCATCACCCGCCCCGGTTCGCTGAAAGTGTTCGTCCCCTGAAACGCAGCGGGAAAACAGGGCCTTTTTGACAGAAGCCAGGAATCCCCCAGCCCCCCTTACCTTCTCCATGAAACCGTAAACAAGCCGTACCGGAAAAACCGGTACGGCTTGTGAACAGGAAGAAAGCTTCCGCAGGGAATGCGTTACATTCCCATAATCTGATAACCGCCGTCCACGTAAATCACCTGCCCGGTGATTGCGGCTGCGCCGTCACTGGCCAGGAAAACGCCGGTGGCTCCCAATTCCTCACCCGTGCAGGAACGGCCCAGAGGGGCATGCTCCTCATACACCTTGAACATGGTGTTAAAACCGGAAACGCCGCGAGCAGCAAGCGTCTGCATGGGGCCTGCACTGATGCAATTGACACGGATACCGCGGGAACGGCCCAAATCATAAGCCAGATAACGGGTGCAGGCTTCCAGGGCAGCTTTGGAAACTCCCATCAGATTGTAGTTAGGAACCACTTTTTCGGATCCCAGATAGGACATCGCCAAAATGCTGCCGTTGTCGGACATCATGGGTTCCACGGCGCGGGAAAGAGCTACCAGGGAATAAGCGGAGATATCCAGGGAAATCTTGAACGCCTCGCGGCCCGTTTCCAGGAAACTGCCGCCAAGAGCCTCCTTCGGGGCAAAAGCCACGGAATGCAGCAGACAATCTACTTTATCCGTATGTTGGCGGACCCTTTCAAAGAAAGCGTTAACAGATTCATCACTGCTGACATCCAGATCATAAACGGGAACATCCTCTCCGAAGTTCTCATGGATCAGCTTGAGAACTCCGTCCTTGAGACGTTCTCCCTGATAATTGAAGATGAGCTTTGCGCCCGCTTCATGCCACGCCTTGGCAATTGCGAACGCGATGCTGCGCTTGTTCGCTACGCCGACTACGACACCAACTTTGCCTTCGAGTAATTTACTTGACATAATGGTAACTGAATACTGCCTTACTTTCCTTCATTTGACAAGAAAAACGGACGTCACGGCATTTTCGTCAGGCTCCCGTCTGCTGGCGGCACGCTTTGACCGTATTAGCCATCAACATGGCGATAGTCATCGGCCCCACGCCGCCGGGCACGGGAGTAATGGCCCGGCACTTGGGAGCCACCTCGTCATAGGCTACGTCTCCCACAATCCGGTAGCCGCGCTTGGCGGAGGCATCTTCCACACGGTTGATGCCCACATCCACCACTACGGCGCCGTCTTTCACAAAATCAGCCGTCACAAAAGCGGGCCGGCCTATGGCTGCCACGATGATATCAGCGGAACGGCAAAGTTCCGGCAGGTTTTTCGTACGGGAATGAGCCACGGTTACGGTAGCGTTTGCCTGTTTGGACATCAAAAGATGCGCCATCGGTTTGCCCACAATCATGCTGCGGCCAATGACCACGGCATTCGCTCCCGCCGTTTCAATGCCGGCGGCCTTTAACAGCCTCATACAGCCCAGAGGGGTACAGGGCACAAAACCGGTCTCATCTTCCAGCACCAGCTTGGCGACATTCTCCGGATGGAAGCCGTCCACATCCTTGGCAGGGTCTATTTCCAGGACCACGGCCGCCTCGTCGATATGGGGAGGAGGCGGGCTTTGCACCAGTATGCCGTGGACGGCAGGATCCACGTTCAATTCACGGACAATCCGGAGCAGTTCTTCCTGGGAGGCGTCGGAAGGGAGAACTATTTTACGGGAATTCATCCCCAGCTCCGCACACTTTTTCACCTTGGAATTTACATATACCTGGGAAGCGGGATCTTCCCCTACCAGAACCACGGCCAAACCGGGCGTTATTCCCTGTTCCCTGAGCCGGGCAATATCCCTTTCAACCTCTTCCAGCACCTGGGAAGCTACTTGTTTTCCATCGATGATTTGCATAATAATGATTGGTTAAGAGGCGGGAAGTCCGGAAGCCCCTCGCCAAGCAGCCCGGCCAGAAGACGGGCATAATCCGCCACCTGTTCATCCGTTGCGTCCGGAGGAATGAACAGGCGCTTTTTCCATAGAATATTTACGTTGGAACACGGTTTGGGAATGGCATAGCGGTCCCAGGTCTTGTTCAAACGCCAGCAGCTTTCATATTCGATGCATACGGGAACGATGGGCAGCCCTGACTGGGAGGCCAGTTTGACAATACCGTGGTGCACTTCGTAAATAGGGCCTCGCGGACCATCCGGAGTAAAACAGAAGCAGACGTCCCCCTCCTGGATCTTTCGCATCATTTCCATGTAGGCCAGAGCCCCCCGCCGTCCGGAAGATCCCCGGACGGCACCCAGGCCAAAATGCCTGCATACGGCCTCCACCAGGGCGCCGTCCTTGCTGGCGCTGGTAAGCACACTCATCTTGAGCGGCTTCTGGGCCAGGGACCACGCATAACCCGGCACCATCGTGCGGTTGTGCCAAAGGGCTACCAGAAAAGGCGCCGTATAAACATCATCATGCTCCTCCTTGATGGAACGGATATTCAGGCTCATGCAAATGGGCTGGAGTACGGACCACAGGCCAAATCCGGCCAGCCTGGTCCACCAGCGGGAACGCTTTTCAGATGTTTTCCGAACAATAGGATTGAGCAGCAGCATGGAGTCCTGACAATATCACATGAATCCGTCTACCGTAATACGGGGAGGAGAGGAATTTGACGGAGCTGGAAGAGCTATTCCACGGGAAGGAGCGGTATGCATTTCCGGGCGGCCCGTGCGCGGCGCCTCTTCCCGGAACATTCCGGCAGAGTTGTCCTGTGGAGACTCCGGAGTACCGGAAATTTTCACAGGAAGAATAATTTCATGCCCTTCCTGCGTCACGCCGGAAGGCAGTTTCCGGCTGTCCACCATGTAGGAAGGAATTTTAAAAACCAGCTTCCCCGTCAAGGAAGTACCGTTACTGTACACCCCCCCGGTCACTCCCAGAAAGCCCTGCTCAAACAGGGAAATTTCCTTCAGGGAGGCGGAACGGCCCATTCCATCGCTTTCCAGCAGGAAAGAACCGGACGTAAAGACGGGAGAAGAGTACGGCAGCCTTATTTCCGTATTCCGGGCAGCCATGGCCGCCAACAGGCGCAAAACAGGCAGCCTGATCATGGTCGCCTTGATAACGGAACCGCTGTATCCTTTTAGGGAGGGCCTCTTCTGTTCAGTTGTTACAGGCAAAGCAAAATCCAGCTTCAATTCATGCTTTTCATCCCCTTCCTGTTCTCCCGTCTGCACCTTGAGAAGGGAAGAGAAATCATCTCCCAGCAGGGAAGCGAGATCGAAATTTTTTCCTGTCAAAGTCCACGCCTGGTGACGAAAATCCGTACCCAGAAGGAAATTCCCCGTAATCATGAAGGGGCTGAGATCCGTAGGCTTATTGAGCAGGCGCCCTTTGTCCAGAAAACCGGAAAAAGTGAGCTGCTTGACGCCGCTCCCGTTTAGAATGACGGAACCGGAATCAACCCCCATCAGCGGCCAGCCCTTGATTTTCAATTTTTGCTGTGACAAATCCAGCACGTATTCCGGTTCAGGTCCGTTCCCGGACGTGCGGATGTAGGCTTCCGCCGTCATATAAAAGGGAGCGCCATTCCTCTCCAGAGTAAATTCTTCCGTCCCATGGGCATACCCCACTTCCAGACGCGGCGCTGTGTATCGCCGGAAAACGAACGGCAATTCCCGTTTCGTCTGCGGTACGGCAAATTTAACGAATCCGGGCCGCAAACCGACTACCGCCCTGGACACATTAAGGCTTTCCCCCTTGATTTTCCCCATGAATAAGGGCACGGCGGAAATTTCCCCGGAGATGCCTTCCATCGCCACAAAGGACAGGCAGGAATCTTCCGGAAAGGATACCCTGATGCGTGAAGCCTTCATGGTAAGGCCATCCACCGCCATTCCGGAAATTTTCACATCTCCGCCCCAGGCGGCGGAAAGATCAGCTTGCAGACGGCCGGCAAATTCCTCCGTATTGAAAGAAGTAAGGCGGTACATATACGTCCCCGCCAGCGCACCGGCAACCAGCAGAACCAGAATGCAAAGGCCTATTAAAAAACGCTTGTTTTTCAACATGGCCCTGTTTGGCTCCCGCTGGTCGTCACTGTAAGTCCGCCGGCGCTTTTCCACCCGGATCACCTTGCTGCCGTCCGGGCGCACTACTACTTCCCTTCTCCGTTCTACTCCGTGGGAATCCGACGCATGCAGCTGACGCATGATATTATCAGCCCCCTGGGAAGGAGAAGACTCAAAATCGGAACCGCTGTTTTTCAATGGTCTTGATCCGGTTAAAGGTTACTGGACATTGCTGAGGGCGGGGAGAGAAGCGTCCCCTGCCGGGACCTCCTCGTCCGGAATGGAAGTATCCGGCGTATAAAGCTTCTTGCCGCCCGGATCCACCACTTCCGCCTTTACCATGATGATGATGGCCTTGCGCTGTTCCTTGGACCCCTTGGAACGGAAAAGGCGCCCCACCCAGGGAATATCCCCCAGAACGGGAATTTTATCCTCATACGTAATGGAAGTGGATTTTTTCAAGGCGCCGATGACGAGCGTATTGCCGGTGGCTATGCGCACCGGAGCGGTCAGGCGCCGCGTGGAAAACACGGGCTGAAGGATGAAGTTGTCTGAAGTTTTCACCATGACGACATCTTCCTTTGCGTCCTTTTCCTGGGAGACCATGGGAACGAAAAGCGACGTACCGTAATTGATGAAACCGTCAAAATCCACGATTTCCGGCACTACGGTCATTTCCACGATGGATTTGTCATCGCTGATGCCGGTCACTTCCACATTGAAGATCGTGCCGAGCTGCCTGGTTTCAAAGGCAGTGGGATGGGCGGGAGTCATGGGCATGACCGGAATACCGCCGCCGTTATTGTCATTGTCGCCCCAGTCATTATTATTGCCCGTGCTGTTGGGAACTTCAGGCGGATCATATTCCGTAGGGTAAATCAGTTCCCTGCCGCTGAAAAAGGTGGCTTTTTCACCGGGGCGCACAATCACGGAAGGATGCTGCATAATGTCTGTGCCTTTTTTCTGGCTCAGGCCGCGCATAATCATCGTGATATCCGCGTGACTCCACATGCCGCGCAGAGTGACGATGCTGGGAGCGCCGCCGGGAACATAGGTCGCATCAGAACTTCTGGCGGAAGTGCCGCGTTCTATCATGCTGTCAATGCTATCTTCCGTAAAAACCTGGTTGCCGGAACGCAGCCCGCCCACCACTCCTGCGGGAGCGACGGCTCCGGCCACATTGGCGGCACTGTCCAGCACGGAATTGTTATAGTCATTTTTATCGGTTCCCGCGCCGCCCATGAACCACTTGGTAGGGTCCAGGTTCAGATTGACGATCCAGTTAAAGCCCAATTCCTCCAAGTCCGTCTGATTGACTTCCAGAAAGGTCGCGCTGACCACCACCTGGAGGGGCTGTTCCGCAGTCCTGGCCGCTACCAGCTCCTCCAGCATGCTCAAATCTCTGGGCGTGCCATGGAAAAGAAGAGTGGAGTTGCCCGAGTTGTATTTAATGAAACTGCCTTCCGGGAATTTCACCCCCATGGAAGCCAGCGCCTTTTGCGGATCCACCCGTTTCAGGGTCATGCCGGAAGAACCGGAATCACCGGAACTGAAGGGGTCTGAATTTTCGGCGCTGGAGTCCTCCGACAATCCGGAAAAGAAGCCCGGCGGAAGGGTAATGGACTTGGTGACCATGTAGGAAGTTCCGTCTGAACTGGATACCAGTTCCGCACCAAAGGCATTTGTCCGCAGAATAAGGCCGGATGCGCGCGCCACGTATTCCAGAGCCTCACGAAGAGGTACATTCTGAAGATTAAGCGTAATTCTCTTGGCGGCGGCGTCCCTGGCGGAAACGCTGTCTGCAGGACCGGGATCCACGGAAATATTCACGCCGCGTTCCGCCGCAGTCATGGCCGTGGCATCATGCGTCCTGGCCTGGCTGCGCAGATAGTCCACGGCTTCCTGCACCGTCGCTCCATCCAGCTGCACACGGGGCAGACGGATCATGCCCAGTTTCTGGTCCACATTCACCACCGGGTTATCCAGGGGACGGGAAAATGAAGCGGGTTCTTCCGGTGTTTCCGTCAAAGGAACGGGCATCTCCCACTGTCTGGAAACATCCGCCAGGGCACTGCTGCGGGTTTCATCCCTGGCAGCGCTAAAATAGGCGGTTCTGGCGCGGTTAACCAGTTCCATGCCGCGCCGCGCCGCCGTATTGTAAGGGTCCGTCTTAAGGACGGACGTAAATTCCTTCAGGGCCGCATCATACTGGCCCAGTTCATAATAGCCGAAAGCCAGGTGAAGCAGACGGCTGACTTCCTCTACATTTTTTACGTGTTCCGGAGACAATGCCGGATTCGTACGCACCGGGTCGCGGGCTATTTCCAACGTGCGCCTGGCCAGGGCATGGTCCGGAGTGGATTTCAGGGCATCTTCCAGCAACTTGACGGCCTCATCATAACGCCCCGCCTTGATATATTCCTGGGCCACGGCCACGCTGGCATCCGCGATGCTGGTTTCCAGGAAACGGCGGCGCTTCTCCATGTTGGGGGATTTGGGCAGCGCAGTCAGGCTTCTGCGGTAATTGTCCAGAGCTTCCTGGTACTTGCCCTCGGAATATTGCTGACGCGCCTGCCCCAACAGCAGCATGGAAGCCTGAGCCTGCTCTTCCATCCGGGCTGCTGCCCGGCGTGCGGCCCCTGCCCCCTCCTGGGCCAGCCCCTGGCCGGCTCCAATACCGGCAACGGCAAGCGCCATGGCAATTTGCTGAATGGCAGACATGGAGTGAGGGAAACGTCTAGTCATAGGAATTTCCGGGACTATACCGAATTAAAAACCGCCCGTCATCATAAAAACGCCCAGCAGAGTAAAAAATATCGGCAAAGGCTGCAGCTTCCCTCCGGAGGGAACGTTTCTTTAAACGGCAGACAGTTCCAGCACGCCCACATGTCCCGGTTTCAGGGGATGGGACAGACCGCAGTCCATCAATTCCCGCCGCTCAAAAATCCTCTCCTCATCCTCGGCGTCCATCAGGTTTCTGACGCGTACCCGATCCGTCTGGATGCCGCACCAGCCGAAAGCGTGCTGGGGAATGGAAATGCGCAGGTTGTAGAAATTGATATTTGGAGAAAGGTTCCCCACCACAAGCACGGTAGCCCTGGCGCGGGCATCATGCCGGAGCATGGCATATACCCAGTGGCCGGAAGTGTCTTCCGCCGGTTCCCTGCCGAAAGTGGTGTTTTTCATATTAGCCCAGTTCAGTCCGTAAAAATCTCCCCGGTCCAGCGCCGGATGCTGCATCAGAGGAAGAAGCTTCCGATGAAAATTTCTCAGTTCTGCGGACTCTTCCGGCAGCAGGGAAGAGTCAAACCGGCCATTCGCCACCCAGGGCTGGAGCCGGGGGAGGCAGGTATAGTCAAAAATACTGGTACGTCCGTCATGTCCGCCGAAACCGCCGGGCCCCTCCGCCCGTTCCCCCACTTCCTGCCCGTTGTACACCAGCACGGGACCGCTCCCGGAGGCATACACCAGCGTCATGACCGCCGGCAGAACAACGCGTCCCACGCCGCCCCAGGAAAGAGGGGAGCACACGCGAGTTTCATCATGGTTTTCCACGTAGCGGACGCCGTGGGTCATGTATATGGGATTGCTTCGGAAAAGCCGGTCGAAGTCATTGGCCCAGTTATTTTCCGTGTACATATGGAGCGCCAGATGATAGCAGTCGGAATCGTAAACGGCATTAAATCCGGCATCCAGAAGGGCGGCGCACGGATCGCCGGGTGTGGTTTTCATGTGGTCGTTGTATGCCTCCGCCATGAAAAACACGTCCGGCAGACGCACCCGGGAACGGGAAATGGCCCATTTCCAGAAAGCCATGGGGATCATTTGGGCCATGTCGCACCTGAAACCGCCGATGCCCAGGCTTTGCCAGAAGGAAAGGATATCGTCCATGATGCGCCATGTCTTGGGCACATGCTGCTTGGGGCTGGTCCACCCCGGCAACAGGCGGAGGGCAGGAAGACCGGCCATAAAGTTATAGCCGTAGTTGAGCTTGACCGTTTCATACCAGTCGTACTTGCCGGGATTCCATGTAACGGCATTGTTGCCCGTCACACGTCCGAACGTCATTTCCCCTTCAAACAGGCCGTCCGGCAGACGCAGGGGTGGACCGTCCCCAGGGCTGTTGGAGGTCAGGTAAAAGTACCCCTGCTCCGGAGAAAAAAACGTATGGGGATCATCTCCTTCTCCAAAATCGTCATGCCCGTCCCAGTCCGCCAGGTAGGCTCGGGAAACATGGTTGGGAATAAAATCCATCATCGGCAGCAGCCCCACCGTCCGGCAACGCTTTACCAGAGCCTTGAACTCATCCATTCTCTTCTCCGGGGAGGAGGCCAGATCCGGATCCACGTCAAAATAATCCACCACGGCATAGGGACTTCCTGCCAGGCCTTTTACGATGGATTTCGGCTGGGCGGCTAGCCCGGGATGGGACGTCTGCGTAGCGTGCCTCAGCACCCCGGTCAGCCAGATGTGTGTGAAACCCATCCGTGCTATTTCACGTAAGGCTTTATCCGTCACTCCATTAAAAGTTCCGCACCCGTTCGTTTCCCGGCTCCCCCAGTCAACTCCATGGGTCTCCATATTGGAAAAATGACGAACAAATAGTTGATAAATGACAGGACGCATGAGTTGAAATAATCAAATTTTGACGCTTATAATGCTAACTTTTTCAGGTATTCTGCAAGCGCATTCTGTTCCACCGGGGCAATTTGTCCCAGCTGCAGCAGGGCTTCCTCCCTGGTCCGGAGCGTTCCCTCCAACTGAAGCTCCTGCAGACGGGACAGCCATTTCCCGAAATCAGGCCCCGGGGACAGCCCCAGATTCACCAGATCACGCCCGGTCACCAGAGGAGGAGGCACCAGAGGGGCATTCCGGTAGGAATCCATGAAGTCCCTGACAAATTGCCAGTTGTCCATCAGTCCGTTGGAGGAAAGGCAATCCAGGCGGTGGAGTTCCAGTTCATCCCGGAAATGAGGAGCGTTCATGAACATTCGCAGCGTAGATTTCCTCATCTGCCTCACGTTGATGAAGCGCATATGGCGCTCCACCATGGAACACACCGCATCCACCACGGCATTGGAATATTTCAGCCTTCTTAAAATGACCCTGGCCATGGAAGAGCCTTCCTTGTCATGACCGGAAAAACGGATGCGCCCCGTTTCATCCACCTGACGGCAGGGAGGTTTCCCGATGTCATGCAGCAGAACCCCCAGGGCCAGCTCCAAAGACACGGGGGAGCCGTCCCTTCCCAGCGCATCCAGCATCATCAGCGTATGGGTGTATACGTCTCCTTCCGGATGCCATTGGGGAGGTTGCGTACAGCCTATCATATCGTATATTTCCGGAATGACATGCTTCATCAACCCCGTTTCCACCAGCATTTCCACACCCCGTTTCCTTCCGGGAGACAATAAAATCCTGTCCAGTTCCTCCCGGATGCGTTCCGGGGAAATCCGGGCCAGCAGCGGAGCGTTCCTGAAAATGGAGGAGCAAGTCTCCTTCTCCACCTGAACTTCCCTGGTAACGGCAAAACGTACGGCGCGCATCAGCCGCAGGGAATCTTCTTCAAAACGACGGTCCGGCTCCCCGATGCACCTCAATACGCGGGCCCGGATATCCTCCACTCCGCCTACATAATCCACCACACGGCCCGGAGGCAAAGAAAACGGATCTTCAAAGAGGCCGTTCATGGTAAAATCACGCCGCCGGGCATCTTCTTCCGCATCCGTGAAACAGACGGCCTCCGGCCTCCGGCCATCCCTGTAGCTTCCGTCTCTGCGGAAGGTCGCCACCTCAAAGGAAAAACCTTCGCGGCGTACCAGCATCACGCCGAAGGCGGCGCCCACTTCCCATGCATCCGGAAACAGGCGCAACACTTCATCCGGGCGGGCGGAAGTAGCAATATCGATATCCTTCACGGAATATCCCAGCAATCTGTCCCGAACACAGCCGCCCACAAAATATACGGTGTGTCCTGCTCCGGAAAGAACCCGGGCCACGTCCTCCGCGGCCTTTCTCAACAGAATCCCCTCCATGAAACGGATCATTCAGGCATGGGCCTCAAAGGAGGAGCGGAAAGAGAATGGTCCTCCGCACCGGAGGGGGCGGAAGGGAACGCGGGCCGCGGCCTATCAGGCCGGGAAACAGAGGGAACGCGCGTATCCGGGGAATTAATCCTGGCCGGCGGAGAAACAGGCTTGGAGGAAGCAGGGGAGGAGGGAGACTTTTTCCCATCCGGCTTTTCTTTCTTTTTTCCCTCAAGTTTGCCCATGACCGCGTACAGGTTGGCGTCAAACAGCATATCCGGCGTGCCGCGCATCAGGATTTTCCCCGCAGGGTCCAGCAGATACACCCGCGGGGTGAGCCTCACCCGGTAATCCTTAAACGCCGCCGCTTTTTCATCCACCAGGGAGGGCATATCCATTTTCAAGTTCAATAGGGCCTTTTCTATGTTCTCTCTCTTTCCGGGAGCCACCGGCATCACCGTCAAACCGGGAAATTCTTTTCGGAGAGACGCGGCCTTTTGCAAAAACTGAACGGAACGCATATCCTGCGGATCCCAAAAAACCACCAGCACGGGCTTATTCCCGGAGGGGAGCGTCACTTTTCCGGCCGCCGCGGTAGAGGGAAGGCTGATTTCAGGCCCGGTCTGCCCGATATTGAGATTGCGTATTTCATACAGTTCCTCCTTCACAATATTTTGAACCGGAATAGGGCCGAAACTGGAATCATAGCATTTGATAATGGCGTCTTTCAGCAATTTTCCGCGGGCCGCCACCAGCCTGACGTCATCCTGAAGCATCCCTGTCGTTTCCTTCATCACCATGGCCAGGCCCAGGGAAGCCAGGCCCTGGTCCTCAGGGAACTGGTTGTAATCCTTGATCTGTTCCAGAATAACGCGGCAGCGCAGGTCACGGGAATTGCTCAGGGCATACGCCGCCTTTCCCGCCCCCTGTTCCCGGAACAGCGTATTTTCCAGGGAATCCAGGCAGAACACGACAATTTTCCTGGCCATGTCTCCATTGGGGAACGCCTGCGCTACAGCCTGGGGATGATCCAGAAACCAGACGACAGCCGGAAGAAGGCAGGATTTTTGAGTCTCGGGTTTCTGAAGGTCGCGCCCTACCAGCCTCCATAATTCCCGAGCCACCGGAACGGCATCTGGACGGTTTTTCATCAATTCCGCCCTTTTTTCCCCGCTTTCAGCCGTTTTCAATGCGGATTCCCAGTCGGACTGCCTCATCCGCCAATCCTCCAGCACATTGTTCATGCCCGTCTCGTCCGCCGGAGCCCATCCAAGCAGGCTGCATGCACCGGCTATCACGCAAAACGCTCTCTTCATACCCTGCCACTATGCCCTGACGCATCCCACACGTCAATCAAACCCCGTGGCAAAACGCAGCCTATTTTTTCTTTTCCCCTCCCTTCCAGCTGTTTACAGCGCGGAATACATCTTCCGGAAATGAACAAACCCCGGCGAATCCCTTCGCCGGGGCTGCTGTTCAACTAACTACCTATGAAGACGGTCGAGTCCTTAAGTGGATGAAGCGCTCTCTCTTTCACTGCATCCGGATCATAACCGTTATGGGTGAGACAAACGCACGGCAAATATGTTCAAACATTATTTCTTTTGTATGACACAAGGCCCGGGAAGACAAAAAAGCGGCTACGGAATTTCTCCCGTAGCCGCTCCAACTAACTACCTATGAAATCAGGGTTATTCCTGGTGACAAGGGAAGCTCTCGTTCCTCCCTTATCGAACATCCCTGTTCATTCAGGATACCTTCACGAATTAAACGCTCAAGAATTTTTTTCCTTACGTGAAAAAAACAGAGAACCGCCGCTTCAGGCTGCTACAAAGTTTCGTTCGTCATTGGTCAGGGCCCGCACCTGCACGGCCATAAACCTCATTTCATTAAGCATGTTCAGATAAAGCAGGGAGGAACGGGTGCGCGTCTGGTTGCGCTGGGCCCGCTTGATCTGGCGCTTGGTGGCCTTTGCCACCAGTTGAAGAAGCTGTTCCTGGGCCACCATCGTATAGTCGAACTGAATGTACGTCCCCGTCTGGAGCATTTTGCAATATTCATCCAGCAGCTTGATGAGGGCGGTATGCACCTCCTTCAAATCGTCCACCTGGTCAATCGTAAACGGCGTGTGGTTATTATCCACATACGTGAAGATGGACTCGGAAAACTGCGACAGGCTCTGCGTAGCTTCATTCAGATGCTCCAGGGCCTGCACAAAGTGGTAGCCCATATCCAGGGAACGGGACTGCATCTTGTACAGAATAGGGAGAATATCGTACTTGTGATGTTCGCTGCTGGTCATGGCCAGCCGTTCTGCGGCATCCGCCAGTTCTTTCAGGGCCTTCCTGTCCCCCTGGAAAAAGTTTTCCACGGTGTCATTGTAAATTTCCCGCAGCTTGAGCGTGCTGTCCACAATCTGGTGGCTGCATACATCCAGGATATTTTCTTCCGTAATCTGGTCAAAACGCTCTACGGAAAGCTTGCTTTCCCGCTTGCGGTGCATGATGGTGGACTTTACCAGAATGACAACCACCAGGGCCAGCAGACCGAAGATGGCGTACACCTGTCCGTAATGCAGGATGGTAGCCATGACGGCGGCCAGCGTAAAGGCAGCCAGCCCGGTCATGAACCAGCCGGAAATCACCGTCAGCACGCCGGTTACACGGTAAACCGCGCTCTCCCTTCCCCATGCCTTGTCCGCCAGGGAGGAGCCCATCGCCACCATGAACGTCACGTACGTGGTGGAAAGAGGGAGCTGCCTGCCAGTAGCCCATGCAATCAACAGGGAAGCAACCGTCAGATTCACCGTGGCGCGAATCAGGTCAAATGCCACCCGGTCCTTGGGATTCAAGGGCTGGGGGGCGGGATCCCACTGGTGGTTCATGCGCACCAGCATGCGGGCGGGAATAAGCCTTTTCACCCCGCGTCCCAGGGCGATGGCGCTGCGAACGATGGCGCGGGCGGGGGGGACGGAGCCGAAACGCTCAATACCGCCTTCACCCTGCCTGGAAAGTTCCACGCCGGTGGCGATCACCGTTTTTGCCTTTTTGGAGAACCACAAGGCAAAAATCATCATACAGCCCGCGGCGAACAAAATATAATGGTTTACCGGCATGCCCTGCCCCGGCATCAGACACTCCATGGAGGTGATGGATGAGGGAGAGCCACCGGCCGCCGCCACGCCGCTGGCGTACTGGAAGGAATCCAGACCACCCATGAAAACGCCGATGAAATTCACCAGGTCGTTGCCCGCAAAGGCCAGAGCCAGGGAAAAAGTGCCCGCCAGAACGGTCAGGCGCAGAATATTCGTCATGAACAAATGCTGAAGCAGGAACATGAGCACGGAAAAACCGCCGAAGGCCGTGAGCAGGGCCATGCCCAGATTCTGGTCAATGTATTGGATGAACGAGGGCTCCATCAGGGTAGACTCCTTCAAGCCCTTGAAAACGGCAAAATAGGCTATCGCCGTCATGGCAATGCCGCACCAGAAGCAGCCGAACCATTTGAACCGGGACTGGTATTTAAACGTGAACGCCAGACGGGAAATCCACATGACGATGGTGCCCACCGTAAAGGCGATGGCTACGGAAAGAAGAATGCTGGTGACAATCTCAAAAGCCTTGTCCGTATTAATGAAATCCCACACGGACTGAACCAGGCGGAGCTTGGAAATCTTGAACAGGGCCGTCGCTACGGCAGACCCCAAAATACCGAATACCAGGGAAACGGTGGTGGACGTAGGCAATCCGAAAGTATTGAAGGTATCCAGCAGAATCACTTCGCTGATCATTACCCCCAGGAAAAGCAGCATCACTTCATGATAACTGAACATGTCCGGGTGAAAAATACCGTTGCGGGCTACTTCCATCATGCCTCCGGAGAAACAGGCCCCCACCAGCACGCCGATGGAAGCTACGGTCAGGATCACCCGCACGGGTGCAGCCTTGGAACCGATGGCGGAATTGAGGAAGTTGACAGCGTCATTCGCTACGCCGTTGATCAAGTCAAATGCCGCCAGAAGCAGCAGGGCTGTGATGATAATCCAGTAAATTGAGTCCATAACTGTCTCTTGTGAATGGTGGGCGGAGGGCATCCGCGAGCTGCACCACCGCCTCTTTACACGGAAACGGTCGATTTTGCTACTGTTTTGTTACAGAAAAATCCTTTCTCCTTATCACCGGGAACGGGGAAGGAAATCCAGTTCCCCGGGGTCGGGCCAACGGTGCCGGGGATAACGCCCCGCCAGGTCCTTTTTCATTTGCCCGTATCCGTTCCGCCAAAAACTTTCCAGAGATCCCGTTACCTGCCACGGCCTCTGGCTGGGGGCCAGCACCTCCACAATCACGGGTACGGCCCCGTTGGCAATGCGTGGGGAAACCGCCACGCCGAACAGGCGCTGCACCGTCAGACTGATCACCGGGGAGGAATCCTCCCCGTACCTGACCTTGGCGTGCTGGCCGTTGGGCAACGTGAGGCTTACCGGGGCATAATCGTCCAGCGCCTTCGCCTGCCAGCCGGAAAGCCAATCCCTCAGCACGGGAATAATTTCCCTTTCCTTGATGTCCTTATAACCCACGGCCCCTTCACAGACCAAAGAAATGGCGACCAGCTTGTCCTCCTCCGAAAACCGGGGCAGCTCCAGTTCCGGCATCCAAACGCTCAAACCATTAAGACGGCGTATCCACTGTTCCACGGCATCATTCCATTTCACCAGCTTCAGGGTTCCGTCCACTACTTTTTCAGCCAAAACCGGGGCGGCCAGCTCCGTAGGGGCATCCCCGCGGTCACGATCCTCCAGCACCAGATCTCCATACATCAGCTTCCGGTGCAGACGCACGCGCCGCAAAGCGGCATCGAAGACGGCTTCCTCCCCGCAGGAAAAACGCTCCGGCCAAATGGAACGCAAATCTTCCGGCGCAATAAGCGTACAGCGTCCCACACGGGTTTCCACCGCCTTTCCGGACAATTCCGCCACCTCTGCGGCTACGAAATGCTCTCCTTGAAACACCACGCTTCCTTCCGCCAGCCTGCCGCCCACCCCGCCGGCCATGCGGCATGTATTGGCTGCCACGCCATTTCGCACACCCACATGGTCCGCAAAACTCTCAATCATTGCACGGACTACGGCAGGGCGCGCCGCCGTAAAATCCGGTCCCGGCGTTTCCCGGGCTTTTCCCCGGCTGCCGACGGACAGAAGCTGCCGGTATGCCATCCATGCCTCCCGCGTCCCGCGGGAAGAGATGCCCCAGCGGGTACACGCCGCCGCCCCAAAACCGGCATCCACAGCCTTCTCCACCGCGCGCCACTCCGCCTGGAAATCCGTGTAATCCGCAGAATCGCGCAAATGATCGTTCAGCCCCCCCTTTACCGCAACACCTTCTCCCTGCATCAGGGCTGCAACGGCGGCCAGCTCCACGGCACACTGTTCATCCTGGCCGGCCACCATCAGACGGGCCAGCCGGGGCGGCAGGGGAAAAGCGGTCATCCTTTTTCCCGTATCCGTCAGGCTTCCATCCTCTTCCGTCGCACCCAGGGCAGCCAACAAATTCACGGCCCGCTGCATCACCAGGGGGGCAGGAACATCCAGCCAACGGAAATTTTCCGGTACGGTGACGCCCCAGGCAGCCAAATTCAAAACGGCTCCGGCCAGATCCACCCGGAAACATTCGGGCGGGTCAAAATCCTCCTTCCGGGCCTGTTCCGCCTCACTCCACAGCCGGAAACAGCGCCCCGGAGCCACGCGCCCGGCACGGCCCGCGCGCTGAGCGGCGGACGCCTTGGAAATCTTCACCAGATGCAGCGTATCCATCCCCCGGTACGGATCCCATCCGGACCGGCGGACCAGCCCGGAATCAACCACCGTACGCACTCCCTCAATCGTCAGGGAAGTTTCCGCCACATTAGTGGAAACAATGACACGGGGGATATCCCCCCGCTCCACGGCGCAATTCTGCTGCTCCGGCGCCAGAGACCCGTAAAGGGGAAAAACGTCCCGGCCGCTCATCCACGGCTTTCCTGCCAGCAACTCCACCGTTTTCCGTATCTCATACACGCCCGGCATAAATACCAGCACATCCCCGCAGTCATCCTCCCTCACCGCCTCCCGCACAACATCCGCCGCCTGCTCCCATATGGGGGGAGGAGCCACCCTGCCGCGTCCGTCACTGACCAGGCGGGGAGCCCGGTAAACGACTTCCACGGGATACTGCCTGCCTTGCGCTTCCAGAACCCGGCAGGAACCTCCCATATATTCCCGCAGCCCTGATATCTCCAGTGTGGCGGACATCACGACCACGGCCAGATCCCGGCGCGGCCCTTCCTGCAGATCCAGCACACGCCCCAGGGATAAATCCCCGGAAAGGCTGCGTTCATGGAACTCATCAAACACCACGGCGCTCACCCCTTCCAAGGAGGGCCATTCCGTCAGCCAGCGCTCCAACATGCCGTCCGTCACGTACGCGATACGGGTGCGGGAGGAAATGTACCGTTCAAAACGCACCGCATACCCCACTTCTTTTCCCAGCTCCACCCCGCGCAGCCGGGCCACATGCCGCGCCAGCAGGCGAGCGGCCATCCGCCGGGGCTGTACAACGACAATCAGGCCACGGTCTCCCAGACCGGCGTCATCCATCATCGGAGGAACGCCGGTGGACTTGCCGGAGCCGGTAGGAGCTTTCAACAAAATGCGCGGAGAAGGAACCCGCAGAGCCTCCATCAATTCTCCGCGGATTTCCTCAATGGGAAGAGAAGAAAAAACCATACCGGGTTACAGGGAATCCGTTCGTGCCGGGGACATTCAGCCGATGCAGGCCAGCAGAAACCAGAAAAACGGCACGGTAAAGGAAGGGCTGTCAATCAAATCAAAAATTCCTCCTATCCCCGGCAGCAGGGAACCGGAATCCTTGATGGCCAGGCTGCGTTTAACCAGGGACCCGGCCAGATCCCCGTAAACGGAAAGCAGGAAAATGAGGGATGTGCATCCCATCAGTACCAGTACCTGGGTTATGGACAAGACGGAAATTCTGAACATCGGGAAAACCAGCCCTATGGCCGCCGCATTCGTCAGCACCCAGGAACCGAGGAGGCCCTCCCACGTTTTCTTGGGGCTGATGTGGGGAATGAGCCTGCGGGAAAAAAGGCGGCCGCCCAGCAGGAACCCGCTCACGTAGGCAAAAATGTCCGCCATCTTCGTTACCAGAACGACCCACAGCACACACATGACAATGGCCGGATAAACACACCCCGCCCTCATATACGCCAGATGCAGGGCCAGAATGGCAAAAGAGAACAGCCAGACGGGATAAATAAAGGAAAGCAGCGTAGTACCCACGGAACGGAGAGCCCTGCTTCCATCCACCGGGTGCTTCATCTCACGGATGAAGGCAACCACTACCAGGAGGACCGGAGCGGCAAGTGCCACCAGAAGAGGAAGGGGGATGAGGAAAGAAACCTGTTCCGCAAGGGCGCTTTCCCGGAATTTAGTGATGCAGCATGACCAGGACAGCAATACGGGGTACGCCACTCCGAAAAGAAAGCTCAAGTTCGGCTGGGAGGCTTTTCCGGAACGCAGCAGCATGTGCCGCCATTCCCAGGCGGCCAAAATACAGAAAATGCAGACCAGACCGTAATACCCAAGTTCGCAGTCCCACCACAAAGCCCCGGCCAGCAACCCAAGCAAAACCACGGTGCTGAATGAACGCTGCAGCAAAACACCCATCTTGCTTCCGGAAAAACTCTTGTCCCGATTCGGTATGCTCATCATCACGCGAAGTGTACAGAAAACCGTTGCAACCTCAATCCTGAAATGCTTCCTTTCCTGCGGCGTCTCTTCGGAAAACGTCCGTTCTCCCCATCCTCACCCTCCCCGCTGCAAACAGGAAAGCAGTCATCCCGCCACTTTTCCCTCTCCGGGAAGGATGCAGCAACGGAAAACCAAAGAAAACACGCAACAACAAAAAGCGGAAGAAATGCGGAAAAAACATCCGTAAAATGAAATCCATTTCCATGCAGCTCCAATATGACAAATGCCGGACTTCCGCACAAAATTTCAAACTTTATGGTGGATTTATCCACCCATGAATTCTCTTCTTTCCTCCCCCTGCCGCCGCCGGATATTTCCGGATGAACCGGCTTCCATTTACTCTTGTCCCCTTCCGGAAACAAGGAGAGCAAAATAGCGTCATGTGGACGTTTTATAAGATAGACAATCACCTGCAAATCAGTAACACTTACATCCCGGCGCCAGCTTTTTCCCCAAATGGAAAAAAACGCACCCTTTTCCGTTATGAACATGCACTCATTCCGTTGGATTAGACTCACCGCATTCTCGGCCCTGGCCGCAGCCGCCATTACTTCCTGCGCCTCTGCGGCTACGGACTTCAACCAGGTGGGCAAGCAAATGTCCCTGCTGCTCCAGAATTTCCACTTCTCCCGCAAAGAATTCAGCGATGAACTATCCGCCAAATTCCTGGAAACCTACCTGCGCAAGGTAGACCCCAACAAAATATTCTTCACCCAGCAGGACGTAGACGCCCTCAAAAGAAAATACGGTAAGGAGCTGGACGACTACCTTATGTCCGGCCAGATGATGGATGCGGCCCAGGCCATGCACGCCCTTTACCGCCAGCGCGCCATGCAGCGCATCTCCTATGCGCGGGATTTGCTGAAAAAGGGAGGCTTCACCTTTGACAAAGACAAGTCTATCGAACGTTCCCGCCGCAAAACAGCCGCGTGGCCCAAGGATGAGGCGGAAATGCAGCAGGTCTGGAAAGACATGGTGGAGGAACAGCTCCTGTCCGAAATCCTGCGCCGTGAAACCGTAGCGCGCCTGGCCAAGGAACAGAACAAGCCCGATCCCCTGGCCAATGAAAAACCCGCGGAGGAAAAACTGCTTATGCGTTATGAACGCATTCAACGCAATATTCAGGAAACGGATCTGGAAGACGTAGCGGAAACACTGCTCAGCGCCGTAGCCTTGACGTATGACCCGCATACGGATTACATGGGTGCGCGCCAGGTGGACCGTTTCAAAATCTCCATGGGTACGGAACTCACCGGCATCGGCGCCCTGTTGGGCAGTGAAGACGACGGTTCCACCAAAATTACCGGTATCGTTGTGGGAGGACCGGCTGACAAATCCGGAGAATTGAAGCTGAACGACCGCATCGTTGCCATTGACTCCGACAACTCCGGAGAAATGGTGGATATCCTGTTCATGAAGCTGGACAAAGTGGTGGATATGATCCGCGGAGCCGAAAATACCCAGATGCGCCTGAAAGTAGAGCCGGCAGACGCCCCCGGACAGGCCAAAATCATTACGCTGACCCGCTCCAAGGTACCTCTGAAGGATGAACTTGCCAAAGGTGAAATCATTGAACTTACCGGAGCTCCGGAAGGCAGGAACCGCATTGGCGTGCTGAGCCTTCCCTCCTTCTACGCAGACATGGAAGGCGGAGACCGCCGCTGTGCCAAGGATGTCAAAAAAATCCTGGAACGGATGAACAAGGAAAATGTGGATGGCCTGGTAATTGACCTGCGCAGCAACGGCGGCGGTTCCCTGGAGGAAGTGCGCCTGATGACGGGCTTCTTTACCGGAAACGGCCCCGTGGTACAAATCAAGGACACCCGCGGCAACGTGGATATCAAATCCGCCCACAACCGCCAGAAACTCTTCAATGGCCCCATTGTGGTGCTCATTAATAAACTCAGCGCATCCGCCTCTGAAATTCTGGCCGCGGCCCTTCAGGATTACGGCCGCGCCGTGATTGTGGGGGATGAATCCACCTTCGGGAAGGGGTCTGTGCAGCAGCCTGTGGACATCGGCCAATACCTGCCTTTCTTCGCGGCCAGAGACCGTGCGGGCCTGCTGAAAGTCACTACCCAAAAATTTTACCGTGTGGCGGGCGGCTCCACCCAGCTCAAAGGCGTGGAAAGCGATATCCAGCTTCCCACCGCTACGGCGGCATTCGAGCTGGGAGAAGACATTCTGGACTACGCGATGCCCTATGACCAGATTACGCCCTGCACCAACTACAAAAAGGACTCCTCCATCGCGGCCATGCTGCCCGTGCTGAAAGATGCCAGCGCGAAGCGCGTGGAAAAAGACCGCGACCTCCAGATTGCCAGGGAAGATATCGCCATGATGAAACAGCGCATCAAGGACAACAAGCTTTCCCTGAACAAGAAAATCCGGGAACAGGAAAACTCCGCCCTGGAAGAACGCCGCAAATCCATCAACAAGGAACGTAAAATCCGCTTCGCGGAAATGGCCAAGGAAGACGCAACCAAATACAAAATTTACCGCCTGACGCTGGATGACGTCAACGCCAAGGAGCTGCCCCTGGCGGATCCGGAAAAAGACAATGAACAATTCATGCACCTGGCGGAAGACCCCACGGCAGAACTGGACGACTCCCCGGAATACCCCTCCGGCCTTGATCCGGAACTCCGCGAAGGCATCAACATCGTCCAGGATATGCTGAAGCTGGAATCCTCCGGAAAATAACGGCTCGCTCCTCGCGAACCTCCTTGCCGCCCCGGCCCCATTCAGGGAACCGGGGTTCTTTTTTCCGAGGCAATTCCGGGAGCCGTGCCTCCCGAACAGCCCGAAATGAATCCGGGGCTTGCCAGCCGGAGGGAAATAAGGCAGTATTTTTGCCCGTCAGCAATGAGCACCACCATGAATACGACATACAAAATTGCCATCGGCGCGGATCACGCCGGAGTCGATCTCAAGGAAACCGTAGCAGAACTCCTCAAGGCATGGGGTCATGAAGTGACCGACATGGGAACCATGACCAAAAATTCCTGTGATTATTCCGACTACGCCAATGCAGTCGCAAGCAGCATTGCTGACGGCACCAACGACCGCGGCATCCTTATCTGCCGGTCCGGCATCGGCATGAGCATTGCCGCCAACCGCTGGGTGGGCGTCCGCGCCGCCCTCTGCCGCACGGCCC
>NZ_LBCB01000008.1:246540-353619 GCF_000980515.1 Akkermansia sp. UNK.MGS-1
TGGGCGTCCGCGCCGCCCTCTGCCGCACGGCCCCTGCTGCGGCCCTTTCCCGCCAGCACAATGATTCCAACCTGCTCTGCCTGGCTTCCGCCTATGTGGACAATGAAAGTGTGGAAGACGTCCTGGACGCCTGGCTACATGCTGACTTTGAAGGCGGACGCCATGAACGCCGCGTCGTCAAATCCTCCGGTAGCCCCCTGCAATGGACGGACCCGGAACTGGCGGGCCTCATCCAGGAGGAAGGACGCCGGGAAAGCAACAACATTGAGCTGATTGCCTCCGAAAATTTCACCTCTCCCTCCGTCCGGGAAGCCCAGGGCTCCCTGCTGACCAACAAATACGCGGAAGGCTATCCCGGCAAGCGCTGGTATGGCGGTTGCGAGGTGGTGGACAAAGTGGAACAGCTCGCCATTGACCGCGTGCTGAAAATTTTCGGCGGGGATCATGCCAACGTGCAGCCCCACTCCGGTTCCCAGGCCAACATGGCCGTTTACTTCTCTGTTCTGAAGCCGGGCGACACCATTCTCACGATGGATCTCTCCCACGGCGGCCACCTCACCCACGGACACCGGGCCAACTTCTCCGGCAAACTGTACAATGTGGTTCACTACGGCGTATCCCAGGAAACGGAAGCTATTGACTATGATGCTTTGGAAAAACTGGCTCTGGAGGTAAAGCCGCAAATGATCACGGCGGGAGCAAGCGCCTACTCACGCACAATCGACTTTGAACGCATGGGCCAGATTGCCAGGGCCTGCGGTGCCTACCTGTTCGTGGACATGGCCCACATCGCGGGCCTGGTGGCCGGGGGGCAGCACCCGAATCCGGTTCCCCATGCGGACTTCGTCTCCTCCACCACGCATAAATCCCTGCGCGGCCCCCGCGGCGGCTTCGTCATCTGCAAGGAGGAATACGCCAAAAAACTGGATGCAGCCGTCTTCCCCGGAATGCAGGGCGGTCCCCTCATGCACATCATTGCCGCCAAGGCGGCCTGTTTCGGAGAAGCTCTGAAGCCCGAATTCAAGGACTATGCGGCCCAGGTTGTCAAAAACGCCAAGGCCATGGCGGCCAAAATGGCGGAACTCGGCTTCCGCGTCGTCTCCAACGGTACGGACAACCACGTATTCATGGTAGACCTCCGCAACAAAGGCATTAACGGTGCAGACGCGCAGGAAGCCCTGGACCGCGTAGGCATCACCGTAAACAAGAACGCCATCCCGTTTGACACGGGTTCTCCCATGAAACCTTCCGGCATCCGCATCGGTACGCCTGCCGTAACCACTCGCGGCATGAAGGAAAAAGACGTGGAACAGGTGGCTGAATTCATTGCGCGTGCGCTGGCCTTGTACGTAGGTGACCAGGTATGCCCGAATCCGGAAGGCTTCTCCCAGCTTAAGGAAGAAGTTTCCGCGTTTAACCGCAACTTCCGCTTGCCTCATTAACATCTCCTGCGTATAAACGCTTTTCAGGCCGTTCCGCCTTTACCGCGGAACGGCCTTTTCATCAAAAGTCCGTATTTACGGCCCCCGATACGCGCGGCCAAGACGCCCGCAACAAAAAAACCTCTTCGTCAAGGAATGGTCGGGGTTCATCCAAACTGCACTTTTCCCCTCCTATATTGCAGACAAACCGGTTTGGAAATCAACTGCCATTGTCCATCCACACTTCCTCGTTGGAACATTTGCCCTCTTCCCGGCCCAACCGGAAAACAAAGGTAGCGGCAGGTTGGGAATAATAGAACTGATGACTTGCATGCGTTGCTCCTCCATCCGCAATTAAAACAACCTGAAATCCTTTATCGGAGAATTGGATATTTTTTTCATCCCAATATCCATAGCTAGACATGACGGAATACCTCCCCATTTCCATGAATGAACCGTCCTGCTGGCGCAGAAAAGCCTTAAATTCATAACTGTTAAAATTGGCTCCCCTCGGCGTTCTCCACACTAATGCGGCTTCATGGTCCGCCTGCCAAATTACTTTGTTATCCGGATTCTCCCGGAAACAGTTTTCCAGAAAAGTCATCTCCTGCTTGTGAAAACGCAAGGCGGCAACATCCACCGGAGGATGATCGACAAGGGGAGAAGGCACGTCAAAAGCCATAACAAGGGGAACCGTGCGGCAAGAGAAAAGAAGCGTTTTAAGAGAGGCATTCATCCTCCAGATATTACTTCGTCAAAAAGACGGCTCAAGTCTCAATCATCTGATCCGCCTGATGATGCTTCAGAATGATTTATCTATCCAAAGGTCCACCGGGCCAGACAGACAAACTATCGCATCCGTCTGGTTTGACAATACAGTTCCGATACTGCTTTTCAGTTAAAAAGTCAGTTCCGCCAATAGTGACATGAGGAGTGGGAGTAGTGACTGCCGTTCTAAATTCATCATAAGGAACAGTCACGCCACCGCTCAGAACCTCAAGGAGCGCCTTTCTGGCTTCTTCCAGTTTTTCACAGCTCAGCCTGTCAATATCCATGTACTCATCCACTTCAACCTTGGCATATTGCTGATTTATTACGGAGGCCCAATCAGGATTCTTACCGTCTTTGATTTCGCCAAATTCCGTCAATATACTCAACAAGGGATTTCGATAAGCATTCCCTTTCGTGCTGCCGGGACGATTCAACATCACCAATGCACTCGTCCTTATCTCGGCACCCTTCGTATCGGCTTCCGCATAGATGACTCGCGCCATTGGAGAGTCATAACATCGTCTCCGTCGATGAGGAAATAATGCCGTTCTGCTTTTTCTACTCTAATGTATCCTTTCCAGGTGTCAGTACGATCTTCTACATTCTGCTTGATAGGAATCAGCACGGGTCGGCCACTCAGCTAACAAACAAATTTTTACAAAAATTTGATATGTAAAATTCTTTTATGGCCTGCCCGCGGAAGTCATGCCGTCCCACACGGGAAAGTAATAATGCAGGGTAGGTTCAGGTTCATTCAACAGGCGATAGTGCCACCATTCCGGAGCATAATTGGCAAAACCCTGTTTTTCAAAAGCCGTTTTCAGAATCATCCTGTTTCTGCGTTGGGAAGGAGTCACTAATGTAGAGTCTGTGGTGGAACTGGGATCCAGCAGGTCATGATGGCCGCCCATATCCACCGGCTTTCCGGTCTTGGCGTACAGCAGGGAAACATCCACAGCCACGCCCCGGGAATGTTCCGAAAAATCGCGCACATAGTGGTCTCCGAACACCTTGGCCTTGTCAATATGGGGATAATACCGGGACTTCATCTTTTGATCCCCGTCGTCAGTTCCCCATTTGCAAATGTCCAGCACGGCGGTATGGGGACGGTAGGCGTCATAAATTTCCAGCAGGTAACCCTGACGATACAAATCTTCCGAGACTTTTTTCAACGCCTGCGCCGCCTGAGTGCGCAGGATGGCGCGCCGACCGTGGTAACCGTCCAGCGGACGTCCTACAAAATTGTCATACCCGGCATATTTCAAATTAGTCTTCACCAGCGGAGCCACCTGGTCCACATACACAAAGCCCGGCTGCATCACGGGCTGAAGGGGCTGATTGAACGCCGGTTTGAATTCCCTGCTGCCGGAACAGGAAACCAGTAACATGAACATGCCGCATACCGCAGCTACGCAAGTCTTCATGACCACGAAGCGTAGCACGGCATGCGGCGCAAATCCGGTCAGGATTCCGTCATTTCCAGGAATCCCTTGATCTTGCTGATGCGCGTGGGATGGCGCAGCTTGCGGAGGGCTTTGGCTTCAATCTGGCGAATGCGTTCGCGGGTGACGCTGAACTGGCGGCCCACCTCCTCCAGAGTGCGGGGACTGCCGTCCCGGAGGCCGAAGCGCTGTTCAATAACTTCGCGTTCACGATCCGTGAGGGTGTCCAGAACATCCTTGATTTTTTCTTTCAGGAAAGAGAAGGAGGCTTCCTCCATGGGATTTTCCGCCGCCTTGTCTTCAATAAAGTCACCAAAGGAAGTATCGTCGGAATCCCCCACGGGGGCTTGCAGGGAAATAGGCTGCTGGGCCATTTTCAAAACGGAACGCACGCGTTCCACAGGCAGATGGATTTCTTCCGCGATTTCTTCCGGAGTGGGTTCCCTACCATACTCCTGCACCAGCTGCTTTTGCACGCGCATCAATTTATTGATGGTTTCAATCATGTGCACGGGAATGCGGATGGTGCGGGCCTGGTCTGCAATGGAGCGGGTGATGGCCTGGCGAATCCACCAGGTAGCATAGGTGGAGAATTTGTAGCCGCGGCGGTATTCAAATTTTTCCACCGCTTTCATCAGGCCCATGTTGCCTTCCTGAATCAGATCCAGGAAGGAGAGGCCGCGGTTGGTATATTTTTTGGCAATGGAAATGACCAGGCGCAGATTAGCCTCCACCATTTCATCCTTGGCCCTGCGGGCTTCGCGAAGCCATTTGCGGAGTTCCTGGTAGGCATCTCCCATCTCATCCGCAGTCATCCACATGCGAAGCTCCAGCTCTGCCAGATGTTCCTTGAGTTCCTTGTTGTCCGGTTCCAGGGCAACCTTCTTCTGCATGCGGAGCACGCGGTCGCGGGCCTCGTCAATCATGGAACAGAAATCCTCAATCACCTTGTGCTTGAAATACAGGCGACCGAAGAACTTCACCAAAGCGCCGGCAACTTTGTCGAATTCGGCCTGGCGGGCCTTGACGGACTTGGCCGCCTCCTTGCTGCGGTACAGCTTGCGGAAGGAACCGGATGCGTCCTGATGGGTCTGCTGTATCTGGGCGCAGAGCTGGGCCAGCCCTTTCATATAGCGCTCACGGGAGTCTATCTTTTTGTCAAGGATAACGCGGTCAAAGCGTTCCTCATTGTCGAGCAGGCGATAGGCTACGTCCAGATAGGCATTCGCGATGAAACCGAAGCGGTGCACACAGCGCTGGACGTTCTGTTCCGCGTCCTCAATTCTCTTGGAAATGGCCACTTCCTCTTCACGGGTAAGCAGGGAAACCTGGCCCATTTGCTTCAGGTACATGCGGACGGGATCATCCAGAATGTCCATCTTGGCTTCGAGCTTTTCCTCTTCGTCCTCTTCTTCCGTGCTGATGCGGGTGCGGTCCGTGTAGCTGTCCACATCGGACGCGTCAATGATGTCAAACGCCATGCTGCGCAGGCGGTCCATGATGGCCTCGTAATCCTGCTGATCGACAATGTCGTTAGGAAGGGAGTCATTAATATCGTCAAAAGTCAGATACCCCTGTTCCTTGGCGAGCTTGATAAGTTCACGGATTTTTTCCTGAATTTCCGGAGCGTCAATCGGATTCGTGATCTTACGGCTGGCAGCCCTCTTGCGTTCCTCTTCCAGTATTTCGCTTAACTTTTTGGGCGTTTCCTCCTTCGCGGCAGGTTTGGCGGCCTTCTTCTCAGCCGGCTTCTTCTCCGCAGCCTTGGCTGGGGCTTTCTTGGCAGGGACAGCTTCAGGCGCGTTTGCCGGAGTCTTTTTGGCGGCCGGCGCCGCCTTCCTGGAGGCAGAAGCCGGAGACGCTTTTTTTGCCGGGGCCTTTTTTTCCGCAACGGGCTTGGCGGCGGCCTTTTCCGCAGCCGGAGCGGCAGCCTTGGCAGAGTTTTTTTTGACAGGAGCCGCCTTCGGAGCGGTTTTGGAATTTTTTGCGGCGGGCCGGGCCGCTATTTTTTCCTTGGATTCAGAAGCTTTTTTGTTGGCGGAAGTCTTCTTGGGAGAAGAGGGGGATGGGTCACCGGATTTGGACATATCTTGAAAAGAAGAGGGCACAATTCACCATTATATCAATACCCGGAGGTATCGAGGCACTACATTGTACCCAGCAAACGCTTCAAGTCAACACTAAGTTTGGACAATTCCAGCCTTCTGGCAGCATCCGTGGAGGGATCCGCCAGTTCCGCCATCAGGGAGGCGATGTGCCTCTCCAAAGCGGCCTTCGCAATGCCGGAGCAGGCTTCCTGTACGCTCCTGTCCACATCGGGAATAGGTATGGGCTCCAGATTCAGCATGCCCAGGGCATCCCGTTCCGGCTGAGGCAGAGACACCAGAAAAGCCTGAACGGCCGCAGGGCTGTCCGGAGAAGGCAGCCTGGCCAGAATTTTTTTTAAGATGCCTCCGCCCTGCAGCAGCCGCATCGGCTCCAGCAATTCTTCAATGCGGTCCACGATAAGCCCCTGGGCACGGGAATTCTGAAGGGCCAGTTCACAGAGCACGGCCACGGCGCGATCCATTTTCACAGGAGGATGCTGCGGAACCTCCTCAGCCGTCTTACGCTCTGCGGACTGGGCCTGTTCCTGCCCCTTCCGGCGTCCGGCCATTCTGACGGCGCCGCGCAAATTATCCGCAGCCATGCGCATGCGCGTGGCTACGTCAGCCGTAGCCAGGTCCCGGGCCACCGGGTCGCTCATGCAGGCCAGCAGGGCCGTCATCTCACGGGCAAAAGCGGCGCTGGAAGCGGCATCATCCAACAAACCGCTCTCCCTGGCCCGTTCAATGCGAACCTCAAAGAAGGAACGGGCCCGCTCCACCATCCCAGAAAAAGCCTCTTTCCCCTCCCTCTTCATGAAAGAATCCGGATCGTCCCCGGCAGGAAGGTTCACCAGGTAAATATCCTTGCCAAAAGGGGCCAGTTCACGGAAAGCCCGGTCCGCCGCAACCATGCCCGCCTTGTCCGCGTCAAAACACAATACTATCCGTGAAGCATAGCGTGAAAGAATCCGGGCATGCTCCGGAGTAAACGCCGTCCCCAAAGGGGCTACGGCAAAAGAAATACCCGCCTCGTGGCAGGCAATAACGTCTATCTGTCCCTCGCACAACAGGGCTTTGCCGCTTTTTCCCATAGGGCCGCGCGCCTTGTCCAGGGCAAACACCACGTCCCCCTTTTTGAAAATGGCCGTCTCCGGGGAATTAACGTACTTGCCTACGTTTTCCTGAGGCCGCAGAATGCGGCCGGAAAACGCCACACATTCTCCGTACACATTGTTGATGGGGAACATCAGCCTGTCCCGGAAGCGGGCGTACAAATCTCCCCGTTCTCCGCGGTTGGCGAGACCGGAATCTATCAGCACCTGGTCCGGGATACCCTCCCTGCGGGCCCAGGCCAGAAACTCCCGCGAGGAGTCAGGAGCCCACCCTACCTGCCAGCGTTTCGCCATGTCTGCCCCGTATCCGCGGGAATTCAGGTAAGCCCTGGCCTCCGCCGCCTTCGGGGAACAAAGCAGGAGCCTGTGGAAAAACCCAGCTGCCTTCTTGTGGGCCACCAGCAAAGCCGTGCGTGTCTTGCGCCGCCTTTCCTCCGCTGCGTCATAGACCTCCTCCACAATGGAGATTCCGGCTTTTTCCGCCAGCCTTCGCACGGTATCCGCAAATCCCAGGTTCTCCATCTTCATCACAAAAGTGATGGCAGACCCTCCTTCCCCGCAGCCAAAGCATTTAAAATTCTGCCGACTCTGGTCCACAATAAAGGAAGGCGTCTTTTCATTGTGGAACGGGCAGCATGCCTTCCACCGGGAACCGGCCCTTTTCAGGGGAAGATAGGCCCCCACCACATCTACAATGTCAGTGGCCTCCAGAACGCGCCGGATACTGTCTTCATCAATCCTTCCCATAAGGCGGAACCAGTCTATCACAAGGGGTACGGGTGCACAAGAAGACAGAATCGGAACGCCATGCGAGGAAACAAGGCCTCCACAGGCAGGGAAAAGACGGCGCAGCACCGGCGGCTTCCCGCCCCGGAGGAACACATTTCCCCATTGAGCGCGGGAGCGGAACATGCTAGCCTGTCCGCATGAAGCGCATTCACCTTCTGTTGCTGGCTTTGCTGGCCCTGTTTGCCGGCGCCCCCTTCCGGGCGGCCGCGGAGGAAACCTTCCGCGACAGGGTAGTCGTCATCCCCGTAGGGGAGGACTCCCTGACCAGCAAACAAAGCTTCGGCTTCATGAACCGCATCCTGAAAAGAGCGCAGGAGGAGCAGGCGCGCGCGGTAATATTCGATTTGAACACGCCCGGCGGCCTGGCCTGGGAGACCAGCGAGATGATGATGAAAAGCATCCAGCCGCTCACCATTCCCACCTACGCCTACGTAAACCCCAGGGCCATGTCCGCCGGGGCGCTCATCTCCGCGGCGTGCGACAAAATCTACATGGCTCCCGTCTCCTCCATCGGCGCAGCGGGCATCATCACCTCATCCGGAGAGGAAATGGATCCCGTCATGCGCAAGAAAGCGGAAAGCGCCTTCTGGGCCTTTACCCGCTCCGTCGTGACGGAAAAGGGTTACCGCCCGGAAGTGGTAAAAGCCATGATGATCCCGTCCGACCAGGAACAGCAGTTCGGCCCCGTCAAACTGGAAAAAGGCGCGCTCCTGACCCTGACGGGCAAGGAAGCCGCCGCGCGTCTGGAAGACGGCAGGCCCCTGCTGGCCCAGGGCACAGCCTCCTCCGTCACGGACCTGCTGGCCCAGGAGAAAGTAAATGCCCCCGTAGTCACGGCGGAACCTACGGCCTTTGAGCGCATCGGCCTCTGGATTGCATGGGCTTCCCCCATCCTGATCCTGCTGGGCATCGGCGGCATTTACATGGAATTTAAAACGCCGGGATTCGGCATCGGCGGCATTGTGGCCATTGCCGCGTTTGCCCTGTTCTTCTTCGGCAACAACATTGCCGGGAATCTGGCCGGCTATGAGACGGCGGCCCTGCTCGTTCTGGGCATAGTCCTTCTTTGCGTGGAATTCTTCGTTATCCCGGGCACATTCATTGCGGCCATTGCGGGCGGCGTCTGCATCTTTCTGGCCCTGTTCGGCGGCATGGTCAGCTCCTGGGAATGGGACCATATCATCCGGGACGGACAGTGGGATGACGTCAACACGCTGGCGGCAGTCCTGGGCATCCCCCTCCTGAAACTGGCCCTGGGCCTGACCGGAGGCTCCCTTCTGATTGCCCTGCTGATGAAATACCTCCCGGATTCCATCCTGATGCGCCGCGTTACCAACGCCACGGTCAGCGGAGGTTCCGCCGGGGAAGCGGTCAATATCGCGCGCGTTCAGGTAGGAGACCGCGGGAACGCCGTCACGGAGCTAAAACCCAATGGAAAAGCCATGATTCATGGCGAAATATGCGAGGTTTTCTCTCGACAAGGCATACTGATTAAGGGTACCCCTGTGCGCGTCGTGGACATCCGGCCATTCGACCTCGTCGTCGTCAAGGACGACTCCCCCTCCGGGGATTGACGCCATCACGCTTCTTATCTACTGCCATGCCTCTCACCGTTGGACTCATTTCCCTGGGCTGCCCCAAGAATCTGGTTGACTCTGAAATCATGATCGGCCACCTGCAAAAAGCCGGCATGACCATGACTCCGGAACCGGAACTCGCGGACGTAATGGTGGTCAATACCTGCGCTTTCATTGACCAGGCCAAGCAGGAAGCCATCGATGCCATTCTGGACATCGTGCGTGCCCGGGAAAACGGGGCTTATCCGGAAAACCAGAAACTCATCGTGGCGGGCTGCCTGTCCCAGCGCTTCCGGAAGGAACTGCCCGCCCTGCTTCCGGAGGTGGACGCCTTTATCGGTCCGGACCAAATCACCAAACTGCCGGAAATCATCACTCAAGTGATGGACCGGACCATACAGAACCGGAACTTCATTGAAGGAAAATGCAGGTACGTTCCTGACTGGAACACACCGCGCTACCGCCTTACCCCGCCGCACACGGCCTACATCAAGATAGCGGAAGGCTGCAACCACGGCTGCGCCTACTGCATCATTCCCATGATCCGCGGACGCCACCGCAGCCGTTCCCAGCAGGACGTAGTGCGTGAAGCGGAAACCCTTATCCGGTCCGGCGTGAAGGAAATCTGCCTCATCGCGCAGGACATCACCTATTACGGCATGGATAAATGGACGGATGCGCGCCCAAACCGCCGCAGCGCGGTGGATTCCTCCCGCGGAGAATCCCTGGCTTCCCTGCTCCGCGCTCTGAACGCCATTGAGGGAGAATTCTGGATCAGGCTGCTCTACACCCACCCCGCCCACTGGAGCGACGAACTGACCGCAGCCATCGCGGAATGCCCCAAAGTGGCCCGCTATGTAGACATTCCCCTCCAGCATATTTCCGATAATATGCTGGACGCCATGCAGCGCGTAACGGACGGAGACTATATCCGCACGTTGCTCCGGAATATCCGGAAGGCCGTTCCGGGCATCGCCATCCGCACCACCTTCATCACCGGATTCCCCGGAGAAACGGAAGACGACCATCAGGAACTGATGGAGTTTATCGAGGAATTCCGTTTTGAACGCGCCGGCATTTTCACCTTCTCACGGGAGGAAGGGACAAAAGCCTACAAGATGCCCAATCAGGTGCACCACCGCACCAAGGCTCGCCGCTACAATGAAGCCACCCTGTTGCTGGCGCGTCTCGCTTCGGAAACGGGCCAGGAGCAAATCGGCAGGCAAATACGCGTGCTGGTGGATGCTCCCGGAGTCGCCAGAACGGAATGGGATGCTCCGGACATTGACGGGACCGTTTCCGTTCCTCTGACGCTGCCCGTCGGGCAATTCGCTACTGTCACCGTAACGGATGCCGTTGCGTATGAATTGACGGCGGAATAAAATTGCTTCCGTTCCTGTCGGAAAGAACCCGGGAACAAAAATACAGGCGAAGCGCAGGCCGACGTATATTGCCTCCTGTTTTCCGCCCGACTTTCCGGATTTTCTGCAAAGGCCCTACTGCTTCACGCTGGATTCAGGCAGGGGAACGTTTTCCGGAGGAGCTTCCTGAGACGCAGCTCCCGACGGAGAAACGGAATTCGGAACAGGAACCAGAGAGGTATTCATCCGGGATATATCCAGCTCACGGGAAGCGGCGGCGGCTTCCGGGCTGACGGCGCCCATGTTTGAGGGCAAAGGAAGCAAAGCTCCGCCCGGACCAATTAAATCAGAAGCGGAAACAGGATAAAAACCCATCATTTCCTGCGGATTAACAATCTCCGAGAGGCTTACGTAACCCTGGCTGCCGTCTTCAAACTCGACTTTGGCGAACAAATCCCCGCAGACCAGCACTTTCCCGGTTTTCACCCCACCCCTGACGGTTCCGCTTGTGGAAAAATTACTTTCCGGATTCTGTTCAAACACCATCATTCTGTCCTTCTTGAACGTAACGGCTTCCCCAGGTTTGTAAAATGCCTGCTCCGCCTTGTTTTTAGCCGCCATTTTCTTGGAAGTGATTCCCACGGGATCCAACGCAGAACTCTGACGGTCCCAGGCATTCACATGCTTGTTCGGACCGCAGGAGGCCAGCAGCACCAGCAAAGCGGAAGGGAGAAAAAGCAATTTCATTTGCAGATTATCTTAATTGCCGGGGATTACGGATGGAAGCAGAATTTGCGCCTGTTTCCGCCAGAGACTGTTTCTAAAAGAAAAATTCCGCCTTTCCCTCCGGTTCATGCTGTTTCCCGCAGAGAAAACCATGCCGCTTCCGAACTGCATCCCGGACAAATAATCGGATTCCCGGTAAGGCGTCTATTCCTGCGGCGGGAAAAAACAGCCTGTCTTACCGTCCCCCTGCTCCACTTCCCAGGAAAAACCGCAAAGCATGGCGCGGAGACAACGTATTAAGCTTGCCGCCTTCCTGCCGGAAATGCTATTCTGGAGCTTACTGTTCCAACGGCTGACGCAGGTCCATCCGGGGGAACCGCTCAAGTAATGCGTTCTGATATGGATGAGAAAAGATTAGCCGGCGTAGTTCTGCCATTGTTCTCCCTGCGCCGTAACAATGACCACGGAATCGGGGACCTGACGGCCTTGCGCCAATGGATTGACTGGGCGGCGGATGCCCATGTGGGGTTCCTCCAGCTGCTCCCCGTCAATGCCCTGGGCAGGGACGAATGCCCCTCCCCCTATTCCGCCATCAGCTCCGTAGCTTTGGAACCCCTGTACCTTTCCCTGGAACCCTGGACCATACCCGGCCTGGAAGAACGCGTATTCAATGAAACGGGGGACACGCTGCCGTGGGAACAGCCCTCCGGCCCGGATCTGGTGGACTACCCCAAGGTCAGATTCTGGAAAATGTGGATTCTGCGGGGAGCCTGGAACAATTTCAAAACCAAGCCGGAATATGAGTGCATTATGCCCAAATTCAGGGAATGGGTGAAAGAACAGGGAAGCTGGCTGGAAGACTTTGTCTGTTTCCAGATTCTCTGCGACCTGTTCGGTACGGAAATCTGGTGGCACTGGCCGGAACAGGATCCGGCGCGGGCCAAGGCCATTGCCTCCGATTACGAAGAGGAAAAGGATTTTGCCCGCTGGCTCCAGTGGCTCTGTGAAAAACAGTGGGAATTCATCCGTATTTATGCGGACGAACGCAATGTGAAGCTGATGGGGGATATCCCCATTGGCGTTTCCCTTTCCAGCGCCGACGTCTTTTTTGAGCGCCACCTGTTTGACACGGAATGGTGCGGAGGAGCCCCGGCGGAAGGCAGCTATGCGGAAGACCCATTCACGGTCAAATGGGGGCAAAACTGGGGCATTCCGCTGTATAGATGGGATGTCATGGCGCAGGACAACTTCGCCTGGTGGCGCCGCCGGGTAAAATACTGCACCAAGATTTTCAGCATGTACAGGATCGACCACATCCTGGGCTTTTACCGCATTTACTCCTTCCCGTGGAAACCCACGGAAAACGGGGTATTCCTGCCGCTTTCCACCGATCAGGCGGCCCAGAGAACGGGCGGAAGGCTGCCCGGCTTCAAGCCGCGCGGGGATGACAATGCTGCGGACCGCAACATGAACCTGGCGGATGGGGACCTGTACCTGCGCCTTCTGCTTTCCGCCGCTCCCGGCGTCAGCGTGGTGGGGGAAGACCTGGGCTGCGTTCCGGACTACGTGCGCCCGAACATGCGCCAGCTGGATATCCCCGGTTTCAAAATTCCCCACTGGGAAATCAAGGCGGACGGAACCATTACGTCCGGAAAAGAGTATCACGAATGCTCCTTTGCGGCGTTCGGAACGCATGATTTCGAAACCATCATGCAGACATGGAACGACAGCTACGCGAAAATCGAACGCGCCCGCAAGCTGGGCCTGTGGGAGAACGGCTCCCCCAAAACGCCGTCCAGCCCGGAACAGGAAAACATCGTGCGCCAGGCGGAGGACGGAGCGAGCCTTCTGAAATGGTTTGCGGATTTCTCCGGCATGCAGCCTGAAACCTGTCTTTCCTACTGGAACCAGGAAATCAAGACGGCCATGTACAACGCCCTGTTCCGTTCCCGTTCCCGTTATGCGGCCATTCTCTGGCCTGCTCTCTTCGGCATCAACAAACGGCTCAATATTCCCGGCACTACGGGAGGGACCAACTGGAGGGAACGCATGCCCTTCAAGGCCGTGGAAGCATGCGGCATGCCGCAGACCGCATGGCTGCGTACCGTCATCGACGAATCCGGCCGCACGCCGCTGCAGGGTGAAGACGCCATCAGGGCGCTCAAGGAATCCAGCAAACGCCTCTTCCCGAAGATCACCGTCAACAACGAACGCTTCCTGAAACGGATGCTGATGTGGCCGAACGGCAAAACATTGTAGCTGTCCCCCCCTGCCGGAACATCCCCCCCGCAGTATCAAAAAAGGGCGCGTTTCCTTCGAAAACGTGCCCTTTTTTCTATCCGTGCTGATGTTTCCTAAAACGCCCTGGATACACCCGCATTTACGCGGTGGTACACGGAGCTTCCCCGGGCTTCCATGCCATAACCGGCATAAACCGTCCAGCGGTCATTCCACTGCAAGGCGGCATCATACTCCACGCGTACGGCATGGCGGGCTGGTTGGACACCACGGGCCCTCCAGAAAATGTCGCTGTATATGCTGTAAACGGAAGCCTCCGGCACATCCTGAATAGCATCTCCCACATAGGAAAGGCGGAGCACCTGCGTCCAGTGCCTGCCTTTCCAGTCACCACTTCTCTCAACACTCACACCTGCCGGGATGGACAACCGGCGCAAAACCGCTCCTTCAAATTTTCTGGCATAGCTGCCGTCTTCAAGAAAAGAAGCCTCCGTGCCATGTGTAAACTCCATCCTCAAAAACGGAGACACAGTCCATCCTCCTGCATACTGAATGCTTCTGGAAACTTCCGCCTGGACCAGCCACGTTCTATTGTTCCATTCCCCATGAGCGTCCATACCGTTGCTGAACCGGCTTTTCATGCAGTTATCAGTCATTCCCCAAGTAAGATCGGCTTTCACCGTCCACAGGGAACGCTCGCCGGAGCGGAATATCCGCCCCCAATAAATGCTCCCCATCAGGGAATCCTGGGTAATCCTCCCATTAAAATCCCGGCTCCTGCTGAAACCGTGCATTTGTCCGAACGCTATCCCCCATATCCCGCTCTTTCCTCCAAAATCGGAATCCATGCCAACGGAATATCCGCCCCCGTCATAGTCATAACCATCTACGCTGCCCCGGGAACGCTGGCGGGCGAAATCCCCCAGCCCCATTCCCCATACATTGCGTGCATACCGCTGATACAACCGCACCGGGGTTAACTGCGCCAACGCAGTATTCCCAAGAGAAGCCGCGTTTGAAGCGGAACTCCAAAGGGAATTGAGAGCAAGTTCTCCAGCCTGCTCCGGACGGACCTGATCCGGGCGGCATCCGGCTTCATGTTTCCAAATTGCCAACAGCTGGTCATCTTCTCCATCTCCATCCATGTCGCGCCATTCATATTCCCAGGTACCGCCGTAGGTATAGGGAGAATCAACCGTGGATGACTGGGTCGTATTGGAAATAACCCCTTTCAGCTCTCCTTGCGGCCGTTTGCTGGAAGAATCCATATTAAAAATGACAAACTCCCGGTCCCTTCCCCAGGCGGCGGAGGCGTAATCATCCAGCGTATCCGCAATTCCAATGGTTCCCCCCAGTAAAAATTCCCCGGAGGCGGTGATGTTGATACCGCTGTCCCCCCGTTCCGAGAAAGGCATGAGATCCCAGTCAAACCCGTGGGACATGTCAATGGTGACAGCGGAAAGGGAAGGCTGTTCATAGGTCTTCCCCTCCCAACTGTCGGAACCGATGGGAGCGGCTCCCACCCGCAGGATAGCGCCGCTGCCATGGCCGGAAACAATCACCTGCTGGGCGCTGATGGATGAACCGGACGTCATTTCCAGCACTCCGCCGGCCAGGTTAAACACCGGTTTGTCCTGCTCCACTCTTGAACTTCCCTGCCATACATCCCCACTCTCATTCGCCAGGTTCATGCCGTATTCAAGAACCAGCCGTCCCCCTTCCACAATAATATTTGATTCAAGTTTCACCCTGCGGGAGGTCTCCACCCGTTCCGCGTAATCACCATCACTTTCCCCGTCATTGCGAACTAGAAACGACTCCGTCAATGCACCGGAAAAACGCACGGTTCCTCCAAACTCCACAGGAATACCTCCATAATCTGCCCAATCGGCCGGAATTCTGTTAATATGCAGGGTAGGCATGGCTACAGTAATACTTTCAATATCAATACCATCATAAAATACAATTTCTCGTCCGGCCTGGGCGCGGAAATCCATGGTTAAATTCCCATTGGGCTGAGACATGCCCGTATAATCGTTTTCGGGAGCATAAACAAAAATCGCCAGGGCGCGGGCAAAGACCCCCGAACTTCCTTTAACCAAGTTGCCTCGGAAAACGATATTCCCGCCATCCGCAGACAAAAGCCATTGCCCTCCAAACCTTTTCCCTTCATTATTGCCGCAATAAATGGCTCCGGCCGTATTTTTATCAGTCACATTATTTTCAAACAGGACATCACCCGTTTGCACCAGCTTAAAAGATCCATAAATAGTGATAGCGCCCGCCATCCCCGGCATGCTCCCTCCGGAAGCCTTATTATTTCTAAAAATAATATCTCCCCGGATGTTGCTAAACGACAAAGACGGCTGGTTATCCGGTAAGAATATGGATCCAATGCCTATCGCCGCAGGTCCTCCGGTGGACGTGTTATTTTCAAACAGGATATTTTCCGTATCATTAAATGAAATACTCCCTTCATTGGTAAAAATCCCCGCAGAACTCATGTAATAAGAAGTTTTAACAAGATTCCTGAAGATAATACTTCCCGTATGGTCAAAAGAAATATTCCCATCTCCAGGATTGGAGTAAAGGGAAGAATTCCCCCCCTGGTTAATAAAAATGGCACCGCCATTGGAAGAATATCCCATCTTCATATCCGTAAAAGAAATATCCCCGGTATTGGTAAAAGCCAAGGAATTCAAACGGCTGAAGCCTATACCCCCATGATTCAGCCCCCGGAATTCGATATTTCCTACATTGTTGAAAGAAACAATATCAGCTTTCCCGTACCTCCCGCCACCGGTTCCGGCCGTGGCGCCATCGGTAATGCCGATCATGTCCATATTATCCGCAATGAAGCTCAAATCGCCCAAATTCTGAAAAGTAACCTGAGGAGCGACAAACTCCTCCCCGCTTTCCCATGGCCCCATGACAAAAATAAAAGATTTGGAAGCGGAACTGTTCTTTCCGGGATTAAGCCCGGTGCAGTGAAAGCCGAGAGACGTTCCTTCCGTGCTGGAAAAATGTGTACTATAGCCGGAGAAAACACCCTGCCTGTTTCCAGCGCCGCCCTTGTCCGGATTATAATTGTCAAACGTAAACGCACCTTCATAAAAGACGCCATCCCTTCCGGCCAGATGATACATCACTTCCTCCGGCTGGAATACTTCCACATCATCGTTTCCATATGTTCCTGAATAAATATCCACTTCCTTGGAAAAAACGGAACAGACAGTAACTGAAGGAACCAAGGACAACATGGCAAAAGCAAATAATTTCATGATAATCTGTACATTTGGATGTTTTTTGCATATCAAACGCGCTCCTTTTAATGTACGAATTTGGAATCCGTTGTTATTCGAAACTCAAAACAACAAAATAACAATCAATGAATTATTATTAGAAAAAAGATTGGAATAGAACAAGATTCCTTCCTCTTCTCACAGGTTGGCCATTGAATATAAAAAAATAATCTTTACTCCGGATTCCAAATTCGCAACCATACTGAAAATAAAATGGTTTGATAGTTGATGTTTTATATTCTTCTTTAAATAAATCAAATTTTCAACAATAGAGCCCCACGCCCCAAAAACAGAGGGAATGCAGTTACAATCAATCCATTCTTGCCTCCCTGCCGGAAAAATCCCATACTTTCTGCATGACATGGAGTTGGAACAAACTTTCCGCCGCCAAATGGGAAGACGCCTGGAGCGAACGCATCGCCGGAAATCCGAACGCCGTTATTACAAAAATCAAAGGGGGGAAAACGGTTCGAATCACCGTTTACTGCGATGATGAAGAAGACGCCCTGGCCTTGAAAAAATATTTTGGAGGAACTGTCAGGGAAATCAAGACGCAGGACTGGGTAGCGACCCAGAAGCGGGAAAAACGCCCTCCGCTCAAAATAAGGGACGCACTGGTCATTACGGAGCAGAGTTCTCCGGAGAATCTGGCCGCCCTGCGGAAACAGTTCCCCTCGCGCTGCATCCTGAGCGTCCCCGCCGAAATGGCTTTCGGAACAGGAGACCACGCTACCACATCCACCTGCCTGCGTTTCATCTGCGACGCTGCCAAATCCCGCAGAAAAACATCATGGAGCATGACGGACATAGGCTGCGGAACTGCCGTGCTGGCTATGGCGGCGCTTAAGCTGGGGGCGAAGCACGCCACGGCTTTCGATTTTGACCCCATGGCCATTGAAGTGGCCCGGCACAACATGGTCCGCAACGCCGTTACGGAGGAACAGCTGGACTTATTTGTGGAAGACGTCTTCAAATGGAAGCCTTCGGAATCCCAGCAGGGTGACCTTGTCGTCGCCAACCTGTTTTCAACCATACTGCAAAAAGCTTTTCCACAAATCATCGCCGCCATGAAGAAGGATGCCGCTTTGGTCATCTCCGGCATTCTGGCTTCCCAGTGGGAAGAAACGAAAACGGCAGCGGAACGTCACGGTCTGTTCTTTGAACGGGTCGTCAAACGCGGGAAATGGATTACGGCAAAGGGAGGAATGGCCCGGTAGCAAATAAACCCGCTCCGCATTTTTGTTCCGCCCTCACGGCCCTTCCTTCATCGGAACAGCAATACCCGGCTTCCAGTTCAAAAATCTCCGCATCCCGGCCTCTCTGCTGCAGAAAACGGGAATGCACTCTCATTGTCCGGCAGGAAAAACCAGCCCGCATGCCCGGCATGTGATTCTCCTTACGGGCAGGACTATCCCTCCGCACGTTGTTCACGGGCAGAAAACAGTCTCTCTACATACTTGGCCAGCATATCCACTTCCAGATTGACAGGCTGGCCGGGAACGGCATTCTGCAGATTCGTGCGGCCGAAAGTATGGGGAGTAATCCAGAACTCCAGCAGAGAGCCGCTCAAATTGGCTATGGTCAGGGAAATGCCGTCAATGGTGATGGAACCCTTGTCAATACAATAGCGGGTGAGTTCCTCCGGAATGCGCACCTCCAAACGGTGGTCCTGCCCTACAGGCTCCAGAGCGGCAATCGTACCGGTATGGTCCACATGCCCCATCACGAAGTGGCCTCCGAAACGGTCCATGGCGGACATGGCGCGTTCCAGATTAACCAGCATCCCCGGCTTGAGGGTTCCCAGACTGGTGACGCGGAGAGTCTGGGAAAGCAGATCAAAGGAGATGCGTTCACCCTCCAGGGCATCCACCGTCAGGCAGCATCCGTTGACGGCAACGGAATCCCCCAGGGAAAGTTCACGGCCGAACGGAATGGTCAGCGTCAGCCTGGCTCCGCCGTTAATAGGCGTAAACCCTTCCACAGTTCCTGTTGTTTCAACGAGTCCGGTAAACATAAGAATGATAGCACGCTCCGGCCATTAATGGCCGAAGCAGGTGAAGAAAATAAACACGATGGCAGTGGGAAAAGCCGCCCAGGCAAACAGCCACAGGGGATTGATGCCTTTGAAATATTTACCCAGAATGGCCTGCCCGGCCGGATTGGGGGCGTTGGCGATGACCGTCAGGCCGCCGCCCGTCACAGCACCCGCCACCACGGAATATTTGACGGCTTCCGGCAGGTTGGGAACCGTAGACGCCAGGAAAGTGACGGCGGCATTGTCATTAAATGCCGTCAGCAGCGTAGCCCCGACCATGGCGTAGTCCCCCAGCCGCGTCAGCACCGGCTCCAGCCACCAGGCCTGCACGCCGCCCAGAATGACCAGCCCCGCCAGGAAGAACCCCACCATGATGGGCACACGCAGAGACATTTGGTTCTGGTATTGCGGCGTAGCCAGTGTGAAACCGATAAAGAACAGGAAACTGCCGATGAACATGACCGGCTCATGGGCAAAAAGAACCGTCCAGACCAGGAAGCAGACATGCGCCAGGGTCACCCACAACGGTATCTTGTCATTGCGGTCTTCCCAGGACTGGGGAACGGCGTCGTCAAACTCGTCGAACACCCTCTGCTGGGAAGCCAGGCGGGCGAACTCCCTGCGGAAAAGGAGAAAATACGCCAAATTGGAAATGACGATAGCGGAAACGGCCTTCCATCCGAAATGCTGGATCATGTGAGCCAGCCCCCAGTCCCACTTTTCCGCCACCATCACTACGGGTGGAGCTGCAAAGTGCGTCAGGGTGCCCCCGATGGAGATATTCACGAAGAGAAGCCCCAGAGTGGCGTACATCAAGGTTTTCTTCGGCTTGAGGTCGTAAAATTTCTTGCTTAGGATCAGGGCTCCGATCGTCATGGCGGCGGGTTCCGTAATCAGAGAACCCAGCAGGGGAGCCAGACACATCACGGAAATCCACCACGCGCCCGGCGTGGCCTTCCCAAGCCTGGCGCCGCAGTTCACGACATATTCCGCCAGCTTGAAAATAGGGCGGGAAGAAGCGATAATCATGATAATCATCACGAACATCGGCTCCGTGAAGGAACAGTCATAATTCAAATAGGCGGAAAAATCCTCAAAGGAATAATACTTCCAGCACACGAACATGAAAGGGATAAGCCAGATTCCAAACACGGCTTCCACTTCTCCCAGAAAATGGAAAATGGCGGACGCGAAGGAAACCGGGAGGCGCTCTTCCGGATGCATCACGCGGAAGTTGGTTTCCTTGAGCTTTTCCTTGTAGCGCAGGGCCAGCTTATGGGAATAACGCTCAAAGCGGCCGGCCAGAAACGTATGGATAATAGCGCCGAAGAAAACGAGCGTCACTGCCAGGTTGAAACCGCCGGACTGTTTGTTGCGTTCACTAAGCACCTGGTACAGGCTGGCATCCGGCGGCACCGGATTGTACTGATTGAGAGGAATGGGAAAATGGCTGTACTGGGATTCCCCCCCCACTTCCGCGGCCGGATAAGCGGGAGCCGCCGTGCGGGCCGAAGCTTCACCGGCGGGAGCCCCCAGGAAAAAAACGGCGGCAACTACGGCAGTGAGCAGACCTGCACGGCGCGCCAGAACTTTGAAGAAATGACAAATACAGCTCATGTCTGCAGACAGACTAAACGCCTCTCCTTTCTTCCGCGAGCGGAAAATGAGTCTGCATGCTTTTTAGTGATAACGCATTCAAACGGGAAAATCCAGACATGCCCCGGAAAAAACGCGCGCGGCACGGAACAGGCTGTCATGCCTGCCTGAGTTTAAGATTGAACAGAAAACTTAAAAATAGTAGTTGCAGATATGCGCTCCGTCCCAGGCCTCCTTTCCGTTTTCTTGATCGCAGCCGGTGTCGCATGTGCGGAGCTTCCGCCCGACCTGCCGCCGGCATCTCCCCTTCCCTTGACTCCCGGCCCGGTCATCGGGGGAACCATCAAGGGAGACCCGGCCGCCGGCATCGTTCCCGTCAAAGACCTGATTGAAGCCAACCGCAAGGATGAATACATCCCCATGGCGGAACCCATTCCCGGAGAGACAGGCTCTTCCGCTCCCCTGGCGGAGTCCATCCCTAACGCGGAACCCATTCCCGGAGAAACGAACCTGCATGCCCCGGCACAACCTGCGGAGGCACCCCTTGCCATTCCCTCCACGGCTTTTTCCCCCGTTCCGGTTCCTCAGCATGAAACCCGCGTAGCCATTCTGGGCTACCATGATTTCAGCCGCACCCTTCCCGCTACGGAAATGCGCATGAATACGGATGTATTCCGCTCCCAGATGCAGGCGCTGAAGGCGTCCGGAGTGCCCGTCATCTCCATGAAGGAATTCCTGGAATGGAAACTGGGGGACAGGCAGCTTCCGGCCAAATGCGTCATGATCACCATCGACGACGGCTGGAAGAGCGTCTACACGGACGCCTATCCCATCCTGAAAGAAACAGGGTTCCCCTTTACCATTTTCCCATACACCAAATTCATCACGGGCCGCGGTTCAGCCATGAGCCCCGCCCAGATTCAGGAAATGCTGAATAACGGTGCCACCCTGGGCAGCCACTCCGTCAGCCACCTGTACCCAAGATCCTGGAGGGCTGCCCAGCGGAAAGGTACACAAGCGGTTCTGGAGCTGGCAACGGCGGAAATAGGCAATTCCCGGAAAATCCTTCAGGAAAAATTCCCCGGTTCTTCCGTGGAGGCCTATTGCTATCCTGGCGGCTTCATCCTGCCGGAAATGATCTCCAAGGCGGAAGAAGCCGGATTCCAGGCGGCCTTTACAGTAATCCCCAAAAAAGTGACCAAGGACACGGACCGCTGGCGGATTCACCGCTACATGGTCTTCGGCAAAGACCCTAAGACATTTACCAGAGCCCTGAATTTCAACGTTCCCTCCACTCCGGAAACTCCGGCGGCCCCCCCTGGCAACAGCAGCGGGAAAAAGCTGAATTCCTACCCGGCCCCGGCCCAGCCCGTTTATCCGGCTGCCAATACCGTGGTAAAAAAACAGACTCCCGATATATCCATTTCCCTGACAGGGGAACCCTCCCTGGATCCCAGGCAAATGGAAATGCGCGTCTCCGGCTTCGGCCTGGTAAACGCCCGGTACGACGCCAAGGAAAAAATTTTGAAATGGACTCCCTCCCGTCCCCTGCGGCTCAGCCCCGTAACCGTCCAGGTCCGTTGGAAAAATCCTGCTGTCAACATGTGGCAAACGGCCACCTGGCAATTCGGCATCGAGGAACAGGAAATGCACTTCACTCCCCGGAACATAGTCAAATAGCCATTTTCCCTCAGGACTTTTTCACCACCAGCTTGCGGATGCCAAACCGGCGGTTGGTATCCGGCCCTCCCCAATTTCCATCCGTTCCGGACACTTTTCCTTCAAAGAAAAGAGGAGAGATGGAAGGAACTTCCGGTTCCAGATTCCCCTCCTGGAAGGCCTTATGAATCAGCTCCTCTCTCTGGAAAGCCTGAGAGCCTACATGATAATACTCCAGGGTGAACACCACCCCGAAAAACAAAGTAGCTCCGGCAAGGCAAACAGTCACCGCGCGCAATCCGCGCACCATGATCTCATTCCGGTACAATACGGAAAACAACACGGTTGACGCCGCCAAAACAGGCAGGGACGACACGAACTGGACATGATGGGCGGGAATGCACACCGGAAAATAACAAACGGACATGATGAACCCCAGCAACAATAAAAAAAGAATATAAAAGAAGGATTCCTTTTCCTTCCTGATTACTTCCCGGCACCGCTCCGTGCCGCTGGACAACAAAAATCCCGTTAATACTGCGGAAACGGCATATATTTTACACAGCATCCTCGCGTGGTAATAAAGCAATATCCCGAAAGACTCCGCATAGGCGCAAAAACCGCCCTTCCTCAAAACTTCACTCGCTCCCAAATCATGGCCAAGCCGCGAGTACAACCCGGGGGCGGCAAATAGAAACAGGCCTCCCAACGCAACTCCGGCAAACCCGCACCATACATAAGCGCCCACCCTGCGGTCCCGGAACATGCCAACCGCGGCCATGATGCAAAACGCCGCCACCATTCCTATCGTCGCTCCCTCATTACAGGCGCCGCAGAAAATCCCATAAATCAGACATCCTGAGGACAGGCCCCAGCGAGAGGAGGTTATCCGCTTCCCCCACCTGGTTCTGTAAATATTCATGAACCATACGATCAGGCATCCGGTCCACACATAATTCATGGAGCCTGCGCGTGTCAGGCAGACATAATAAACGGTTACCCCGGCTGAGACGAACATGCTTAAAGTAAACAACCATGTCCATGCGCCGCACTCCCGCCGGAGATTGGGCATTCTCCCCAGAGCGAGCACATAAAGACCAAGAACAAGGGCAAGCACAAACACGGGATTCAAGACCGTCCAGACCAGCCGGGGAGCAGAAGTAATAAAAAACGCAGCCATTTCCCCCAGCCTGGGATTCCAATACAGGTAACTGTCCACGCAGGCCTTCCAGACATGGCGGATATGAAACTGCCCAAGGTACCCCGTCCTGTCGTGAATAAAGGAATCCCCGGCAATAGGGGAAAACCATGAAATAATATATAAAATAAATAATACTGAAAATGTTACAGCAATGGGAAAGACAAAAATTCTCCTCGGCTTCAACATATTTTTTTCCTAACGGATTAGGAATCCGCATATAACGTGAATCCCGAAAAGGACTACGCAGGGAGGCCGGATACAAAGGAAGAAGGTTCTCCTCCGCTGCGTTCGGACACATCCAGCCATAAGGCCCGGCAGTCCTGTTTTCCCGGCACCCTCCATTCGGAAATAACTGAGCAAATTTGCATTAAATTATTTTTTCTCAAATTTGTAGGTTGACTCCGGATTCCTAATCCGCTTTTTCCCATATTCGGCAGGTTCCATATAAAAGCTTATTGTTAGAAAAGACTAACATTCATCAATTGAGGAGACTCCCGCACCACCTCCCCGGAATGCCAAAAAAACTGACATTTGGCTTGCCCGCATGGTGTGAAGTGGCATAATCATCCGGCACCATTATCAGGTTCAGCCAGGCACGGACATCCACATGAAGACGAGCACCAAAACTTTCGCCATTGCAGATACAGCCGCTAACGCAGACTATCTCACCAATACATCCGAACCGCTCGGAGAAACGATGACCCTGAATGTGGGCCCCTCCCACCCCGCCACTCACGGCGTGCTGCGCCTGGTGCTGGAACTTGATGGTGAAGAAATCATCAGCTGTGATCCGGTGGTTGGCCATCTGCACCGCGGGATGGAAAAAATAGGCGAAACCATCCAGTACAACCAGTTTGTTCCCTACACCGACCGCTTTGACTACCTGGCCCCCCTGTCCAACAACATCGCCTATGCCTGCGCGGTGGAAAAACTGCTGGGATGGGAACTGCCGCCCCGCGGACAGGCCCTGCGCGTACTGGCCCTGGAGCTTTCCCGCTTTTCCTCCCACATCCTGGGCGTAGGCGTGTACGGCATGGACGTAGGCGCCATGACCGTTTTCCTGTACTGTTATGAGGAACGTGAAAAAATCCATAATTTTTACGAACAGCTCACTGGGGCGCGCTTCACTTCCTCCTATACCCGCATCGGCGGACAGACACGTGATGTTCCCAATGAAATGCTCAAGGAAGTGCTCGTCTTCTGCGATGAAGCGGCCAAAACCCTTGATGAAACGGAAGCCCTCCTGCTCAAAAACAAAATCTTCATTGACCGTCTTCAGGGCGTAGGCGTCATCAGCCGTGAAAAAGCGCTTTCCTGGGGTATTACGGGGGCCAACCTGCGAGCCAGCGGCATTAAGCGGGACCTGCGCAAACTCACCCCCTATCTGGGATATGAAAATTACGAATTCGACGTCCCCGTAGGCGAACACGGAGACTGCTACGACCGTTTTACCGTGCGCATTGAAGAAATGCGCCAGTCCCTGCGCATCATCCGCCAAGTCATTGAAACCATGCCGGACGGCCCCATCAACATGGTGGACACCAAAGGCACGCTGCCTGAAAAGAAAAAAGTCCTGACGGACATGGAATCCCTGATTCGCCAGTTCATGACGACGACCATGGGGGTGAACGCCCCTGCCGGGCAGGTTTACTTTGCCGCGGAAAACCCGAAGGGAGAGCTGGGTTTCTTCCTGGACTCCAAGGGGGGCGGGCTTCCCAACCGCCTGCGCATGCGCTCCCCCTCCTTCTGCAACCTGTCCATCCTGCCGGAACTGATGAAAGGCCACCTGGTTTCCGACGTTCCGGCCATTCTCGGCTCCTTCGACTTCGTGATGGGCGAATGCGACCGTTAAACACCCGCCACTTTCATCCACTTCAACGCAAACACCAAACTTTCTCCCCATGTCCGATTACGCTGAAAACGCCATCGACGCGACTATCGCCCACCAGCCCAGCCCGGGCGAACGGTTTTACCCGGCCTTTGAAGTAACGCCGGAACTTGACGCCGCCGCCAGCGAATACGTTACGCATTACCCGGAAGGCAAGCAAAAATCCGCCGTGTTGCCCATCCTGCATGAAATACAGAAAAAATTCGGCTTCATCAGCGGCGACGCCATTGCCTGGGTGGGAGAAAAACTGAATATCTCCGCCGCCCATGTTCTGGGCGTGGTGACTTTCTATCCCGGTCTGCGCCAGATGTGCCCTGGAAAAAACCACATCCGCGTATGCCGCACTCTTTCCTGCGCCATGGCGGGGGCGGACAGCCTGTTCGACGCCATCTGCACGCGTCTGGGCATTGACAAAAACGGCATCGACCACCACCACCCCATTGGAGTCAGCCCGGACGGCCTGTGGAGCGTGGAAGGAGTGGAATGCCTGGCCAACTGCGGCTTTGGCCCCAACATGATGGTCAACGATCTCCTGTACGAAAAAGTCACTCCGGAAGTGCTGGAAGAAGTGATTGCCAAATATCAGACAGCCTAACCCTTTCCATTTCCCACGCACCAGATTTTCGCCATGAGCATCACCTATCTTCCCGGTAAAGAACCCCACCCCAGGGAAACGCGCCGCATTCTGAAAAACGTCAACCGCGAGGGCTGGAATACCTCCATTGACTGCTATCTGGCCGACGGCGGTTATGAAGAACTGAAAAAGGCGCTCGGCATGGAGCCCAGGGCCGTCATTGACGAGGTGAAAAAATCCGGTCTTCGCGGCCGTGGCGGCGCGGGGTTCCCCACCGGCGTGAAATGGACCTTCATTCCGCCGAACAACACGAAGCCTGTTTACCTGGTTTGCAACTGTGACGAATCCGAACCAGGCACGTTCAAGGACCGCTACATTGTCCATCAGGATCCCCACCAGCTCATTGAAGGAATGGTCATCTCCAGCTACGCAGTGGGGGCACATCAGGCTTATATCTACATGCGCGAAGAATTTCCCATCGCCGCGGAAATCATGCTCAAAGCCCTTCAGGAAGCTCGCGAACGCGGCTTCCTGGGCAGCAATATCCAGGGGTCCGGCTATAATCTGGAAATCCACCTGCACCGCGGAGCGGGAGCGTACATTTGCGGTGAGGAAACGGCCCTGCTCAACTCCCTTGAAGGGGATCGCCCCTATCCCCGCATCAAGCCCCCCTACTTCCCGGCCGCCATCGGCCTGTACGGATGCCCCACCATTGTCAACAACGTGGAATCCCTCTGCCAGGTGAAACACATCATGGCCATGGGAGGAGAAGCCTACAGCCAGGAAGGAGCCAAACGTTCCCCCGGCACCCGCATCATCGGGGTTTCCGGCGACGTCAAACGTCCTGGGTTCTATGAAATCGTCTCCGGCTCCATGACCTTCGGTGAACTGCTGTATGACGTCTGCGGCGGCCCGCGGGACGGGCGCCAGTTCAAGGCCGTGATACCCGGAGGCTCCTCCTCCAAGGTCATGCGCACGGATGCGGAATACAAAGTGCAGAATCCGGACGGCACCATGGGAAAAATCACCTTCTTCGACATTCCGCTGGATCTGGACAGCATCGCCCAGCACGGCTCCATGTCCGGTTCCGGCGCGGTCATCGTCATGGACGACTCCCGCTCCATGCCCTGGGCCATGAACAACATCAACCGTTTCTACGCCCATGAATCCTGCGGGCAGTGCACTCCCTGCCGGGAAGGCTGTCCGTGGATGATGAAACTCAGCACCCGCATCCTGGAAGGAAAAGCCGCCCCGTCGGATGTGGATCTGCTCATTGAAGTGGCCAACCAGATTGAAGGAAAAACGGTCTGCGCCTTTGGTGAAGCCGCCTCCTGGCCCACCCAGGCCATGGTCTCCAAATTCAAGGAGGAATTCGTAGCCCTGACGGATCCATTCAACGCCTGTCTGCCCCACACGGAGGAAGGCAGGGAGCAAAACCGTTTCCTCACCCGCTAAACAGCAGCACGCAACACCAGTTCTCAAAACCATCCCTCTCCCATCCGTCATCATGAGTGAAGAAGCTTCCAAACTCCCCAAAGACATTGCCGCCGCGGAAGGCAAGGTGAACGTCCAAATCAACGGAACGTGGCACCGGTTCCCGCGCGGCACGCGGATTGCAGACGCCTGCCGTTCCGTGGGCGTGCCCATTCCGTGCTTCTGCTACCACCCCAAGCTGGCTGTCGCCGGCTCCTGCCGCATGTGCATGGTGGAACAGGGGATGCCGCCCAGGCTCGCTCCGGGACAGACACCCTCCTATGATGAAAACGGCTATCAGCGCATCCAGTGGATGCCCCGCCCCATCATCTCCTGCGCAAACACGGTGGCGGAAAACATGGGCATCCGCACGGACAGCCCCCTGGCCAGTGAAGCGCGCCGCGGCGTAATGGAATTCCTGCTCACCAGCCACCCTCTGGACTGCCCCATCTGCGATCAGGCCGGGGAATGCAAGCTTCAGGAATACTCCAACGACTACGGCCAGGTGGAAGGCCGTTTTGAAGAGAAAAAGACCAAAAAAGGAAAAAACCTGAGCATTGGTCCGCGCGTGAACCTGGACCAGGAACGCTGCGTGCTCTGCGGCCGCTGCGTGCGCTTCATGCGCGACATCATGCACGATGAGGTGCTCACCATGTCCCAACGCGGCACCTTCAACGCCATCACGGTTTACCCCGGCCGCGAGCTGGACAGCAACTACTCCATGAACACCGTGGACCTCTGCCCGGTAGGAGCCCTTACTTCCAAGGATTTCCGCTTTAAAATGCGCGTCTGGTTCCTGAAGGAAACAAAGACCATTGACGTGGACTGCGGAACGGGCACCAATATCACCCTCTGGACAAGAGAAGACAAGGTATACCGCATTACCCCGCGCCAGAATGATGCCGTAAACTCCTGCTGGATGCCGGACTCTCACCGCCTTAACTACAAATACATCAATGCGGAAACCCGCATTCCCCAGCCCGTCATCCGTACGGATGCGGAAGCGCCCCACCGCCCCTCCACCTGGGAACCGGCTCTGGCTTCCGCCGCGGAAGCCGTCAAGCGCATTGCTCCGAACCAGCTCGCCATCATTGCCTCCGGGCGCATGACCAATGAAGAGCTTTACATGGTCCGCCATCTGGCCGCCCAAATCGGCACGGATATGGTGGACATCGTTCCCCGCATGGGAGAAAGCGACGGCATGCTTATTTCTGCGGATCGCAACCCGAACACGAACGGGGCCAGGCTGGTGCTGGATATCGAACCCGGTTCCAGGCTGGACGCCATTCGCGAAGGAGTTCGCAGCGGTTCCATCAAGGGCATCCTCTCCCTGGGGGAAGACCTCATCTCCCCGGAAGCAGGCTTCACGGCGGAAGATCTGGACAAGCTGGACTACCTGTTCATGACCGCCCACAGCGCCAATGAAACGGCGCGCCATGCGGACCTGGTTCTGCCGGGCGTCACCTACGCTGAAAAATTCGGCACCATGATTAATGTCACGGGCCGTATTCAACGCCTGAACCGCGCTATCCAGCCCATAGGATACGCCCGGGACGACTGGCAGATTTTCAGAGACATCACCCTTCTGCTGGGAGGCAATCCTGCTCTGAAAGACTTCAACTCCGCCCTGGACATCCTCACCGCCATGAGCACGGAATACGGCGCACTCAATGGAGTCTCCTGGGGTTCCATCGGAGACGGGGGCCAGCCCATTCTGGAAACCGGCGTCACCATTCCCGTGGTGGAACGCGAAAAAAACCAGGGCCGCTAATCACACTTCACACGCATACAACCTGTTAATCCGCCATGATTGATTCGATTCTAACCTTTTGCGACGAGGTGCTCAGCAACCCTGTGTGGTTTTATATCATCACTCTGCTGATCAAAATCGTCATCTGCTTTGCCATCACCATTCTGTTCATTCCGGTCTGCGTGTACATTGAACGCCGGGTGGCCGCCTGGATCCAGGACCGCGTAGGCCCCAACCGCGCCGGCATTCCGTTAAGCATCTTCCGCCGCTTCGGCATGAAATCCGACCTGCCGTTCAAAAAGACGCTGGACTACTTCGGGTTGCCCCATGACGGCAAAATCGCCAACCTGTGCCGTTTTTTCCGCCTGGACCGCGACATCCCCATCTTCGGTCTCGTGCAGCCCATGGTGGACGGCGGCAAACTGTTCCTGAAACAGGATTTCACGCCCCCCTTCGTACGCCGCGTATACTTCTGGATCGCTCCCATCCTAGTGCTTGCGCCACCGCTGATGACGGCGGCCGTGGTTCCCTTCGCCGGAGACCTTCAAACCTCTTACGGAAACGTCAACATGGCGGTGGCCAACCTCAGCGTAGGCCCCCTCTGGATGTTCGCCATCTCCTCCCTCTCCGTGTACGGACTGGTGCTGGCCGGATGGTCATCCAACTCCAAATTCCCCTTCCTGGGCGGCGTGCGCTCCTCAGCCCAGATGATTTCCTATGAAATCAGCATGGGTCTGTCCATCATCCCTGTGCTGATGATTTACAGCACGCTGGACCTGTCCAACATCGTGGAATACCAGGCCGCCAACGGCTGGCTCCTGCTTCCCGTGTGGGGCGAGGGCCTGAGCTGGCAGCGCTGGATACTGCTGGTGCCCGTAGCTATCAGTTTCATCATATTCCTCACCTCCATTTTTGCGGAAGCCAACCGTACGCCGTTTGACATGTCCGAATGTGAAACGGACCTCGTGGGCGGCTACCATACGGAATACTCCTCCATGAAATTCGCCCAATTCTTCATGGGGGAATATGCCGCCATGGTGGTGGGATCCTCCCTTGTCATCACGCTGTTCCTGGGGGGCTGGTCCATCGGCTTCGGCCTGGACGGCTGGCTCAATGAAAACGTAGCCAACTGGGTGGCGGTCATCTGCCAGCTCATCGCATATGTGCTCAAGCTTCTCTTCTTCGCCTTCTTCTTCGTCTGGGTGCGGTGGACGCTCCCCCGCTTCCGCTATGACCAGGTGATGAAGCTCGGCTGGATGGTCTTCTTTGAACTGGCCGTCATCAACATCTTCCTTACAGCCGCCATCCTGTACTTCGTCAAGTAATCCCCCCCTTCTTCATTCCGACAACATTACTATTATGGCCTTCAAAACGATCAAGCGTCCGAAGATTTCCCTTGGAGAGCGGTTCTATCTGCAATCCATTCTTGGCGGTCTTTGGCTCACTATCAGGCACCTCGTTCTGGCTCTGCTGGGCAAATCCCGCAACAAAAAAGAACTGGCCGGTTCCGGCATCGGCGTTACGATGCAATATCCGGAAGCCAGATGGGACAAACATCTGCCGAAATATTACCGCGGAGCTCCCGTGCTGGTGAAAGGCGAAGACGGCCGTGAACGCTGCGTTTCCTGCCAGCTCTGCGAATTCATCTGCCCGGCCCGCGCCATCACCATCACCCCCGGCCCCATACAGGAAGGACCGTGGGGCAAAGTGGAAAAAGCCCCCAGGGAATTTCAGATTGACATGCTGCGCTGCATCTACTGCGGCATGTGCGAGGAAGCCTGCCCGGAACAGGCCATCTTCATGAGCCATAACTACCTGTTCACCCCCACGGATAAAACCCAGGCCATCCACAACAAGGCCAAGCTCTACGAACTGGGCGGCACCCGCAAGGGGCTGGTCAACAAGTGGAACCAATACAAATAACCCCCGAACACTCCATTTCCCGTACGTTATGAACATCTTTGCCAGCGACATACTTTTTTACGTTTTCGGGGCCCTGGCCGTGGTCCTGTCCCTGATGGTCGTCTTCATGCGCAACCCCGTCTCCTCCGCCATGATGATGGCTCTTTCCTTTGGAGCCACCGCCGCCGTCATGATCGGGCTGGGAGCCCACTTCCTGGGCATTCTCCAAATCCTTGTATACGCCGGGGCCATTATGGTGCTCTTCGCGTTCATCATCATGCTGCTGAATGTGAAGCAGGAAACATCCCCCTTCAGCAGGCCTTTCTCCGTCGCTATCGGTGTCATCATCGCCTGCCTCTTCCTCGGCCAGCTTATTGGCATCATCTATTCTTTGCCCGGCGCCAAAGAAACGCACCGCTGCCCGATGGCCAGCGCGGAACAGGCCTGGAACGATTTGAAAATCGGGCAGGAGGACGCAGCCCCCTCCAAAACCGGAATGGAAACTCCCGCCTGTAGCCTTCGCAACAACGGCGCCCCTTCCGTCATTCTCCCCCCCCTCTCCCCCCAATGTTCCGCCCACCTCTATCCGGAAGGCACCACCATCCGTGAGGAGATAGACAACGGAGAATTCCCGGACACCGCCCTGCTGGGCCGTACCCTGTTTGACAAATACAACCGGAGCCTGGTCATCGCCGGTCTGGCCCTGCTGGTGGCTTCCATCGGCGTCGTCGTGCTGAGCCGCCGCCCTTCCGGAAAATAAAGAACCCCTTACCACAGCCATCACCATGATACCTCTTACGCATTATCTGATCCTCTCCGGCGTCCTGTTCGCCATCGGCCTGATGGGGGTGATTGTCCGGCGCGACATCATCGTCATCTTCATGTGCCTGGAAATGATGCTCAGTGCTGCCAACCTGTCCCTGGTAGCGTTTTCCCGCGCCCAGGGCACTATGGGCCTGCCCAACTATGACGGCCAGGCCCTCTCCATCTTTATCCTGACCATCGCCGCAGCGGAAGTGGCTATCGGCCTGGCCCTCATCGTCTCCCTGTACAGGGCCAGGCGCACGGCCAGCACGCAAGATCTCAACACGCTGAAAGACTAAGAGCAACACACTACTCCACGAACATGTTCAATATTGATATTCAATACACCTGGCTTCTGCTCTTCCTGCCGCTGGTCGTAGCCGCCTTTGACTGGTTCCTGCTGACCAAACGTCCTGACGTCGCGGCGCTTACCTCCACCTTCTCCTGCCTGGCGACCTTCGTCCTTTCCCTGGGTCTGCTGGACCGGACCGGATCCGATTCCTTCTCCTGGCTCCCGATTTCCGACATCTTTTCCGTGGACCTGGGTTTCGTGCTGGATCCCCTTTCCTCCCGTATGATGCTGGTGGTCACGGGCATCGGCCTGCTGGTCCATGTTTTCTCTCTGGCTTACATGGCGGACGACAAGGCCAAAACACGCTACTTCGCATGCCTGAGCCTTTTCATGTTCTCCATGACGGGCATCGTCCTGGCGAACAACATCGCCATGACCTTTATCTTCTGGGAATTGGTGGGCCTCTCCTCCTATCTGCTTATCGGCCACTGGTACACACGGGACACTGCCGCCAACGCCGCCAAAAAAGCCTTCATCTGCAACCGCGTCGGGGACTTCGGCTTCCTGATCGGCATTCTGACTCTCTGGGCGCTGACCAACACGCTGGATTTCAGCCTGATGGAAATACCCGCAGGAATCAGTGAAAACCTGCTGAACATTACGGTACTGTGCCTCTTCTGCGGAGCGGTGGGCAAATCCGCCCAATTCCCGCTGCACGTCTGGCTTCCGGACGCCATGGAAGGCCCCACCCCCGTCTCCGCCCTGATCCATGCGGCCACCATGGTAGCCGCCGGCGTTTACATGATGGTGCGCGTCCAATACTCCATCGGCATTGAGGCCTTCCCCGCCCTGGCCTGCAATGTCATTGCCGGCATCGGAGCCATTACGGCCGTCATCGCCGCCTTCATGGCCACCCAGCAGAATGACATCAAACGCGTCCTGGCCTACTCCACCCTCTCCCAGCTCGGCTATATGGTCATGGCCCTGGGACTTCTGGCCGGGGAGGCAGCCATGTTCCACCTCTTCACCCACGCATGGTTCAAGGCTCTGCTCTTCCTGGGCGCCGGTGCCATCATCTTCGCCTGCCACCATGAACAGGACATCTGGAAAATGGGCGGCATCATGAAGCGCATGAAGCTGACTTCCCTCACCTTCATCATTGCCACCATGGCGCTGATTGCCATTCCGTTCACGTCCGGCTTCTTCTCCAAGGAAGCCATTCTGGAAGCAGCCCTTCGCAAAAACCCGGTCTTCTTCTGGATCGGCGCGGGCGTAGCCCTGCTGACAACCTTCTATATGATGCGTGTCATCTTTGTGGTCTTCTTCGGCAAGAGCCGCAGCCACAGTTCGGAACACGCCTCGGAAGTTGGCGGCCTCATGCTGGTGCCCCTGCTGATTCTGGCTGTCCTGGCTCTCATCTCCGGCTACGGGTTCATCGCAGACAGGCTGGTTCCTTTCAACGGATTCGTTTCCGAAAGCTTCCACATGGGCATGCCCTTCTACGTCTCCATGGGGGCGCTGGTGCTCGGAATCCTGCTGGCGGCTGCCTTCTACGCAGGATCCCCGGCTTCTGACAAACTCTCCGGCAATGCCGTTTCCCGGGCTCTCGCCAACCGCCTTTATATTGATCTGTTCTATGATAAAGTGCTGGTCAGGGGAGTCCAGGGCGTTCTGGCCGCCATCATCGACTTTATGGACCAGTTCATCATCTCCGGCCTCATCGTTGGCGGACTGGCGCGGTTGACCGCCGCCATAGGCTCCCTGCTGCGCCGCCTGCAGTCCGGCAACATGGCCGCCTATACGGCCCTCTTCGGCATTGGCCTGCTCCTGGTCATCTACTTTACCGTCTTCTATTCCTGCTAACCTAACCAACCAATCACATACCATGCTTATCTGGCTTGTTCTCATTCCTCTGATTGCCGCGGCCCTCATCGGTCTGTGCAAGGCGCCCGCACGCCCGACAGCCCTGCTCAGCGCCTCCCTGACGCTGGCCCTCGGCATCTGGGCCCTGGTTAGCTTTGACGGCTGTTCTTCCTGCTGGTCCCGCTTTGAAGGGATGGACCTCCAGCTCACGTTGGCCCCGGCCCTGTCCAAAGTAATGCTGTTGCTGACCATCCTGGTTACCTTCGCCACCGTGTTGGGCACCAACCCGCCCCAGGGGGGGGAAGCTTCCTGGTACAACTCCGCCCTTCTGATTTCCGCAGGCGCCACCGGGGCGTTCCTGTCCGACAACATAATCTCCTTCTTCGCCTTCCATGAACTGGCTCTTATCCCCACCTTCGTGATGATCGGCCTGTATGGACGCGGCGACCGCCGCACCACGGCCTGGCGCGCCACGCTTTACCTGGGGCTTGCCTCCATGGTGCTGCTGGCAGCCCTGCTGATGATCGGTACGCAGGCTGGCTTCACCTTCTCCGGCCTGAAAGACTTCATGGCCAGCGGGCGCGAACTTGCCCACGCGGAACTCATCGGGGCCCTGCTCATCGCCGGATTCGGCACGCTGATTTCCCTCTTCCCCTTCCATTCCTGGGCAGCCCCCGCATACGCATCCGCTCCCGCTCCGGTAGCGATGATGCATGCCGGAGTGCTTAAGAAATTTGGCCTGTACGGGCTCTTCATGTTCCAGCCGCTGATGGAAACAGGATTCCTTCCCTGGACGAATATCCTGCTGGTCCTGCTCGTCTGCAATGTCATTTGGGTGGGGTACGTGACCGTCAACCAGAAAAGGCTGGACCTGCTGCTGGGCAACTCTTCCGTGATGCACATGGGCTATATCTTCCTGGCTTTCGCCGCCCTGGTAGTTTCCGGTTCCGCGGAAGCCAATCCCTGGGCGCTGAAAGGGGCTGCTCTGCTGATGCTGGCCCATGGCCTGACAATCGCCCTTCTCTTTCTGCTCTGCGGGCAGATTGAAAAGCAAACAGGCACATTGGAAATCAACTCTCTGGGCGGACTGAGCACCAGGCTGCCGTGCATGGCTTTCGTTTTCGGCCTAGCGGGCATGGCTTCCATCGGCCTCCCCGGCCTCGCCAATTTCCCGGGGGAATTCATGGTCTTCTTCTCCGGTTTCGCCGGTTTCAGCAACGGCTTCGGCCCCGTTCAAATCGCCACCATCCTGTGCCTCTGGGGACTGGTCATCGGCGCGGTATACATGCTGAGGGCCTACCGCAATATTTTCCAGGGAGATTTGTCCAAAGCCTCCGCCTACGCCACGGGACTGCAGCCCTCCGAACGGGCGGCCAACTGCTTCCTGGTCATCGCCCTGGCGGTCTTCGGCTTCTTCCCCACGCTGGTGCTCCAGTTTTTCTCCTGATTTCCTCCCTTCCGAATACAATCCTAGTCTAACCTGATTCTCTTTTACCCATGCAAGCGTATATTCCGGAATTCATCCTGGCCGGCCTGGCAATGCTTTTGCTTCTGGCGGAGACCTTCTGCAAAAAAACGCCCAAATTTATTTTCGGGCTGATTGGCGCGGCGGGAACCCTGGCGATGCTTCCCTTCTACATGGAAGGGCTCTATGACAACATCTACATCATCCTGGCGCTCGTCGCCACAGCAGTCACTCTGTTGCTTTCCGTAGATTTCCGGGCCGTCATCAACCTTTCCTCCAATGATTCCAAATCCCAGGACGGAACGGGGGAATTCTACATCCTGCCCCTGCTGGCCTGCGTAGGCATCACCTCCCTGTGCAAGGCATCCAACCTAGTGGAACTGTTCGTCTCCCTGGAAGTGCTCACCCTGAGTTCCTTCATCATGGTAGGCTACTTCCGGCGGAACCTGGGTTCCACGGAAGCGGGCATCAAGTACCTGATTCTGGGCGCCGTCAGCACGGGGTTTCTCGTTTTCGGCCTGGCCTGGTATTTCGGCATTACGGGAACATTCATTTATAATGAAACGATCGTCAGCCACGCCCTGGCTGGCCAGACAGCCCCCGCCATGTACCTGGCCCTCGCCATGCTGCTGCTCGGTACAGCATTCAAAATCGGCGCAGTTCCCATGCAGCTGTGGATTCCGGATGTGTACCAGGGAGCTCCCACTCCGGTGACAGCTTTCCTTTCCGTAGCCTCCAAGGTAGCCGGATTCGCCCTGCTCGGCATCATCCTGGCCCCATTCGCCGTGCTGCCTCCCGTCGAATTCGTCGTAGCCCTGATGGCCGCCGCCACCCTGCTGGTGGGCAACCTGGGCGCCATTCCCCAGACAAACCTGAAACGCATGATGGGGTATTCTTCCATTGCACAGGCAGGCTTCATTCTGCCCCTGTTTATCGGTACTGTGGACGGCCAGTTGGCTCCGAACGCCCCGTTCTACCTGGCTGTGTACCTGGTCATGACCTTCGGCGCCTTTTTCGCCCTTGCCATGATCCGCATCCAGCGCGGGAGCGAGGAAATTTCCGCGTTCCGCGGTCTGGGCAAAACCAATCCCCGGCTGGCGCTGGCGGTCACCATCATGTTCGCCTCCCTGGCGGGCGTGCCGCTGACGGCCGGATTTTTCGCCAAAATGATTTCTTTCGTGCACGTCATCAATACGGGTCTGTATCTGGATTGGATGCTCCCAGTCATGATCGTCTGCGCAGCATCCGGGTTTTACTATTACTTCAAGGTCATCCGCTCCATGTACTGGGACAAGCCCGCAGAAAACGCAGAACCCGTGCAGGTACCGGCCATTTCCGGAGTCATGCTGGCCGCGTTTTCCATCTTCATCGTGCTGGGGGGCCTGATGCCCCTGTTCCTGAACCCCATCCGGTAACAAACGCGTCCTTTTCCCCCATTCTTCCGAAGGCCGTTTCCCGAATTTTTCGCAGAACGGCCTTCCCCATTCAAGCAAAGCTGTATGTTCCGCGTCGTCTGGCTGAAAGCGGGAAGGGGAAGGAGAGAGTGCGGCTGCCCGGCCTTCCGGACTTACGGTTTCAGCCGTTTCAGAATCTTGAGCAACCAGCCTGAGCCAAGTATTTCTTTTATCACATTCATGCCGGAAAAATTTTGAAAAAAGTGCGGCCTGCCTGCGAGATTTCCCCCAGGCCAAACGTAATTAGCCTGTCCTAATTATTTGCCTGTCCCCCACCCTCCGGGCATCAAATCAGACAACCATCAATCATTCAAAACCATGCGTCTTTTATCCTCCGCCGCCGTCATTTGCGCCGCCCTGTTCTCCGGAACCATCCTTCATGCGCAGGACCCGGAACTGCTGGCCAAGCGCCAGTGCCGTTCCGTCCATATCAACCAGCAGGGGCATCCCTCCCAGGCAAGCGCCCTGTACAATGTAGTGAAAGCCAAAACATCCGTTCCCGGCACCTACTTTTGCGCCATGAATTTTGACGACGGCTATATCGGTTTTCAGGAACAATCCAACGGTAAAAAAGTAATCATCTTCTCCATCTGGGATCCGGTGGCACACGGAGACAACCCCAATGATGTGCCGGAAGAAGAACGCACCAAGCTGGTAAAACTGGGCAAAGATGCGCGCTCCGGACGTTTTGGCGGTGAAGGAACAGGCGGACAAAGCTTCGTGGACTATCCCTGGGCAATCGGGGAGAACATGCGCTTCCTCGTCTGCGTCAAAAAAATGGGGAAATTCAAGGAAATCAGCGGTTATTACTTTAATAATAAAAGCAGGTCCTGGGATCTTATTTCCAAATGGAAAACGCATTCCTCGGAAAAGGAACTTTCCTTCTCCGTCGGATTCGTGGAAGATTTCATGCGTAATTTTGAATCAGCCAAGAAGGCCCGCGGAGCCTTCTTTGGCCCCAGCTTCGCGTACAAGGACGGCAAATGGCATCCCAATACCAGCGTAACGTTCACCGGCGACCCAACCCCCTCCACCAACGTCATGGCGAATATCCAGCCTGATGGTTCCGTGCTGCTTCAGACGGGGGGAACTACGAAAATGACGGATTTCAAGCTGTTCCAAAATCGTCCCCTGCCCCAGAATATCAAGCTGGTCCTGCCTGACAAGGCCGTTACCAGTCTTGTTCAGGAGAACATTAACTGATTATGTCCCCCACCGGCTGGCTAACCATGATTGTTTCCATCGGCGGCGTACTGGCCGCCGCCGCTTGGGCGTATTACAAAGTACTCTCCACCCCCAAGGAAACGGAATATCTGGGCAGCCCCACCCCGCCACTGCCGGAAAATGCGGAGGAATAAGGCCCCGACCCGGTGAACCGCTGCACTCCGGACTGAACAACTCCCCCAAAATCATCTTGCCGCATCCAGAGAGAGCGCATGTCGTCCCGATACCTGAAACAGGGCGGATATAAGGGAGTATTTCCCGGCAGACAGGCAACATAGACCGGTATTCTCCGGGGATATGCACGCGAATCGCGCCCGAATCATTCGGGCCGCACCGGTCCACAGGATTTTTAAACGGTTCTTCTCCTTATCCGTCTGACGGAGGCAAGATGAAGCCCAGCCGGTCAATGCCGTATCTGGCGCATTCCTGCCACAGGGATTTTTCCAGGGCTTCCGCAGTACGGCGGCGTTCATCCTCCGGCATGTTTTCAAAATATTCCGGCCCCAGGTGTTCGCTGATGGCCTTGTCCGCCATACGCGTCACGAGATCTGCCCAAAAAGAGTTGTCCCGGTATTCATCCAGGCAATCCTGGAAAAAGGCGCTTTCTTCATATTCCCGGGTGAAGGCATATCCGCCCAGCTCATCCGCATAGGCAATGCGCCCTTTCAATTTGGAGGTGACGGAAAGCTCTTTCATCAGCCGGGAAACCAAATTCCCCCACGCCGCCAGACGCGCCTCCGCCCCGTCCTGCTGGTTGGAGGCAGCCACCGTGGCGGCAGTGGAAAGCATTTCCGCCAAATCACGCGCTTCCTCGTCGGACAATTTCAACGTCACCGGCATGGGAAATCAAATCAATCCGAGTTTCATTCTGCCCTCCTCGCTGACCATGTCCTGGTTCCAGGGGGGATCCCACACCATTTCCACATCCGCAGCCTCCACCCCTTCCAACGCTTCAATGCGGTCCTTGGCTTCCATGACCAGATGGGGCCCCATTCCGCAGCCGGGCGCCGTGAGAGTCATTTTTACCGCCACATGATGAAGGCCGTTCTCCAGCTCAATGACGGCCACATCGTAAATCAGACCCAAGTTGACGATGTCCACGGGAATTTCCGGGTCATACACACATTTCAGCGTATCCCAGACCCTTTCTTCCAGTGTGGCGTTCTCATCCAGCGCAGCCGCTTCCGGAGAAGGTTCCTCCGCTCCAGCGCCAAGGGCGTCCGCGTTCTCCCTGGAGATACGGGCCAGGCCGTGGTCCGTAGCCACGGTATAGGAGCCGCCCAGTATCTGGGTGATATACACGCGTTCCCCTTCCGGCAGGGTGAGCACATCCCCGCTGGGGATCTGGACCGCCGTCACTTCTCTTTTGAGTTCTACTACCTGGTTCAGCATAAATCCTTGCAATTAAAGGAATATCCGGCTAAGGACATGCACCGGAGGCTTCCGAATGCCATGGGGCAGAACCGGCCCATGGTTCCCGGAACCTTCCGCGCAGGAGCAACATAAGGCGTATTTGCATCACCGTCGAGGTCAAAAATTGTTCAGCCCCGGCCGGAAAAGCCCTTCATGACAGGAAAGAGCATTCCGCCATGTTCTGGAAAAGTCGCCGGAAGCGGAGAGCTTCGTTCTTGCCTAGCGGAGGGAAAAAGTGTAAAAGGTTCGGGCTGCCCGGGCTGCCGTCAGCTCATGGCCGGCTACACGTACATTTTCAACCTGACATTCCATGCTAGATTACTTACGTAAACATACAATCGTCATCATGGCAGCCATGGCCCTGGTGTTTGTGGGCCTCATGTTCGTCGGCGGGGACGTAAGCGGCGGCTCCCTGACCGGCATGTTCAAGCAGACTTTCGTTTCCGTGGACGGGAAATCTTATGGGGAAAAGGATTATAACAATATGGGCAGGACCGGCCTGTCCGTGGCTTTCTCCTTCCCTTCCACCTTCGGTCCGCTGCTTCAGGACAATTTCAGCTCGGAAGAAAACCTGCGCGAACTCTGCCATCTGCTGAAAACAAATAATCCCAATGCGGCTTTCCTGGCCTACCGCGGCATTATCCGCCGGGAGGCGGGACGCCTGGGCTTGACTCCCAGCACCGCGGAAATTGACGATGCCATTTGCAATATTCCAGAGTTCCAGGACGATAAAGGCGTTTTCGACCCCCAAAAATACGATAATTTCATTTCCATGCGTGGCAACATGGGTAAAAAGCTTCAGGAGGAACTGCTGCGCGGTCTGATGGAAGACACCATCAGCCTGGAGCGCATCAAGGACGTGCTGGCCGGGGGTATCTCCGTGGAGCCCGGTTTTGCCGAGGCTGTAGCGGAATCCAACAGCCAGCAAATTACAATCAACACCGCCTTCCTGGAAAAAAGCGCCTTCCGCCCCAAGACGGATCCCGGAGAAGAGGAAATAAAAACCTTCTGGGACAAGCACAAGGAAAATTACAAAAATGAGGAAGCACGCTTCTTCACTGTTTACACTTTCATCCCCGCAGGCGATGCTCAGGCACCCAAGCCCGGAGACATTTCCAACGCCACCATGGAGACTATGAATCTGGTGGAAAATGACATATGGGAACCGCTGAACGCCACCAACGGCAGGAATATGGACCAGGCCATCAGCGAAGCCCTGGCCAAGACTCCCGGCGTCTGCAAAATGGAAAAAAAGTCCTACATGGCCGTAACGCGTAAAAACGCGCCTCAGGAAATCAACCAGGCAATCAACCAATCCGCTTCCGACGGACGCAGCGCCAATCTGCTGGATGTGGCTTTCTCCCTGGCGGGAGCCCCGGCCCTGAATGCGGATGCGGATGCCAAGGCCGTTGAAGAAGCGCGCGCCAAGACCGGAGCCGAACAGATCAGCACCATGCAGGTGCTGGAAAACGGACAAGTCGTCCTGATCCGTCTGGAAGGCATTACCCCGGTCAAAGCCCTGCCTTACGAGACCGCCCGCAACAGCGCCCGCGCCGACCTGCTGGAAAGCATGACCGTTGAATCCATGAATAAGGCCGCCACGGAACTCAATACGGAATTGCAGAAGGCGGAAAAACCCGTAGAACAGTTCAATGCCATTGCCGGAAAAGCCGGTGCCAAAACTGCCTCTTACGGTCCCTTTGTCAATCCAAACGTACTCTTGAGCAGCGTCAACCTGCAAAACGCCAAAACACAGGAAGAGCTCCAGTCTATTCTGGAACGGGCCATGAATTCCCGCCTGGCCCCTCCCAAAGAGCTCCCGTCCCCTGAAGAAGTATTCCAGGCGGCTTCCGTCATCAACCCCGGCCAGATGGCTCAGCCCATCAACACGGGGGACGGCATCCTGCTGACCCAGCTCGTCAAGCGCGAACTGGAGGATACACCGGAATTCCAAATCAAAGCTACCCAGCAAATTGCTCCGGCTCTGACTGCCCAGGCAAAATCCATGATCATGCTGGACTGGCTGAAAGCGTGCATCACCCAATATAAGGTGGAAATCGCTCCCATCCTGAACCAGGAACGCTAACGTTTTCCTTTTCATGACAACCGTCAGCGAGCCCGTCTCCTTCCCACAGGCCCTGAACGCCGTCTGAACGCATTCGCCATGATGGCCTCCGCCCGGAGGCCATCATTTTTATTACTCCTTCTCCATCTCCCTCCTTTTCATCATCCAATGAGCGCCCTGCCCTCCCAGTCCAGATACATCATCGGAACGGAAGCCTGTGAACGTTTCAGCTTCTACGGCATGAAGTCCATCCTCATGCTGTACATGACGGGTCATCTGCTGATGAGCGACAACTGGTCCACCTCCACCCTTCATATTTTTGTGGCAATGGTATATCTGCTTCCCCTGGCGGGGGCCTGGCTGGCGGACAAGGTCTGGGGCCGATATAAAACCATTCTTTATATTTCCCTGCTTTACTGCGTAGGACACGGAGTTCTGGCGACGGCGGATCTTTCCCACACCATTGAAGCGCGCCGTTACATTCTCATGGCGGGCCTGTTCATCATCGCGCTGGGAGCCGGAGGCATCAAGCCATGTGTCTCCGCCTTTATGGGAGACCAGATTCCCAATAAGTCCCCGCAGTTAATGACCAAGGCTTTCAATGCCTTCTACTGGGCTATCAACCTTGGCTCCTTCTTCTCCTTTCTGGTCATTCCGGCCATGGAACAGCGTTACGGGTACAGTTGGGCGTTTGCCGTCCCGGGCCTCTTCATGGGAGTTGCCACCTTCGTCTTCTGGCTGGGCCGCAAAAACTACCACAAAACGCCTCCGGCCCGGAACAGCGGGCAGCCCGGCTTCTGGAAAGTCCTTTTCATCATCCTGTTCCACGGAGGCTGGAAAAACGCGGAACAGCGCTGCGGAACTTCCGCCGTGGAAGACACCCGGCACATCCTGAAAATCCTTTCCATCTTCGCCTTTATCATTCCATTCTGGTCCATTTTCGAACAGACGGCTTCTTCCTGGGTATCCCAGGGCAGCAGGATGATTCCTCTTTCCATCCCGCTCCCGGGCGGTTCCTGGTCCATCGGGCCGGCCCAAATCCAGGCGGCCAATCCCATTTTCGTCATGGTGTTCATCCCCCTCATCACCGTATTTGTTTATCCCAGGGTGGCAACGCTGGCAAGGCCCCTGGTGCGCCTCGGAACGGGATTGGCCCTCAGCTCCGCTACATTCCTGATTGTCGCTTTCCTGCAATACCGGCTGGAGGAAGGAACCTCCATGTCCATCGCATGGCAGCTGATTCCTTACTGCGTACTCACCATCTCTGAGATCCTGGTCAGCACCACCGGCCTGGAATTCGCCTATACGCAAGCCCCGGCGCATTTAAAAAGCCTCATCACCAGTTTCTGGAACCTCACTATCTTTGCAGGCAACATGCTGGTGGCCGCAATTACTTTTTTCCTGTCCAACGGAGAATCAGCCAACGCCATTTCCACGGACCGCTTCATCCTGTACGCCGTGCTCGCCGCCGTAGTGGCGGTCGCCTACTCCTTCCGGGCGCGCAGGTACGGAAAAACGGAATAAAGAAAGCACTGCCGTTCCCCGGGCGCGTGGCCGGGTTAACCATGTTTTGAAAAAACAATCAGACCGTAACCAGCATGCGCTCCTCCCATTCCCTCCGGCAGGTTTCTTTTTGGGAAAATGCCGGAAGACACAAATTACATAAGGAGGACATGACCGGACAAAAACTCCTTGAAGCAGGTCAGGAGATACGGCAGTCGTTAAGCAGCTCGTCCATGTAAAAGGTCATTTCCGCCAAAGCTTCACGATATTCCGTTTGGGGAAGGAGCCACAGAATTTCGCGGGCCGCCTCGTTTTTCTCCAGAGCTACCTGAATCGCCTTGTCCAGAGCCTCTGCAAAAACGGGATTGTCCTGAAAGGCGGAGTAATCCACTACTTCACGGTTTTCAATGGCGTCCCGCAGGGTAGCTTCCACATTCCTGTCACCGCATTCCAGCAAATTGAAGATGGGAAGAGTCAGCTTGCCCTTGGTGGCGTCCGTATGAAGCGTCTTTCCGGCATCGTCTTCATCTCCCACCATGTCCAGGCAGTCGTCGTAAATCTGGTAAGCCACACCCAGCAGATCCCCCAGCTGGTAAAGGGATTCCTCCACTTCCGGGGTTACTCCGGAAATCCAGCCAGCCCCCCCCGTAGCTGCGGAGAAAAGGGAAGCGGTTTTTTTCCGGATGATTTCAAAATATTCCTCGCGGGTCATGCTCAGATCATACAGGCGGCTGGACTGGGCTACCTCCCCCTGGCATACGTTCCTGACGGTATTCGCCAGCCTGCGGCAGAATTCCGTGCTGCCGAATTCCGTACCCAGCACCATGGCATGAGAAAAGAGGACATCCCCCAACAGTACGGCGAGGCTGTTGCCCCAGAGGGCATTCGCCGTAGCCTCGTCCCGGCGTTTGTCGGCCTCGTCAATCACGTCATCATGCACAAGGGAAGCCAGATGCACCATTTCCAGCAAAGCACCCAGGCGGATATGGGCAGGCTTGATGCCGCCCGTAGCACCGGCAACCAGCAGAACCAGGGCCGGACGAAGCATTTTACCCTTGGACTGGCATACCGTTTCCATGTAATCGGCCACTTCCGGGTCAAAACATGATGATTGCGCTTCAACAAACTCGGAAACCTGCTTCAATTCCGGCTTAACCAGTTGAAGATAATGCTTCTGGGATCGTAATTTCGAAAAGAACGGAATGGACATGATATAGAACGGGGGCGGCGCTGGTCAGCGCCGCAGGGATTGTGGCATATTTAAAGTTCCCTAGCAATGTATTTCACAGGGCATCTTTTTCATAACCGGACGGCAATCCGCCAAACCCGGTCCGCCAGGCACCGGGCCCCCTCCCGGGATAAGGCTCATTTTGACCTTGAGCCAGGAGTTTTTCCTTCTACACTGAGCCATCATGAGAGCCTTGGTCTATGATTGCAGCGCGGGCATCAGCGGAGATATGAATCTGGCCGCCCTGATTGATTTGGGAGCGGACCGGGAAAACCTGGAACGGGAACTGTCCAAATTGCATGTGCACGGGGAGTGGAAGCTGGAATGCCGCCGGGCGCAGCAGCACGGCATCCGGGGAACACGGATTGACGTACTGACGGAGGAAGAAGGGCACTCCGGCAGCAGCCATGCGCACCATCACCGGACTATGGCGGATATACGAACACTTATTGAGACAAGCGCCCTTTCCAATACCGTAAAGCGGACGGCCCTTTCTATTTTCACCCTGCTGGCGGAGGCGGAGGCCCGCGTACACGGCACTACTCCTGAAGAAGTACATTTCCATGAGGTGGGCGCGGTGGATTCCATCATCGATATCGCGGGAGCTGCCATCTGCCTGGAAATGCTCCGGGTGGACGCCGTCTTCACCGGACCGGTGGAGCTGGGGTCTGGCACCGTAACCTGCCAGCACGGAACAATGCCCGTTCCTGCGCCGGCAACGGCTTTGCTGGCGAAACATTTCCGGGCCACCTTGAATGGAACCACCCATGAGGCCACTACACCCACCGGAGCCGCCTATATTGCCGCCCTGGCGCAGCCCGTCCCCGCTCCGCTGGCAGGCCGTATTACCGCAACCGGCTATGGAATCGGCCACCGCCAGGGACTTCCCGTACCGAATATTCTGCGGGTGATGCTGGTAGAAACGGAAGAAGAGGAAACTTCCCCGGAACTGCTGACGGAGCTGTGCGCCAATATAGACGATATGACGCCGGAACAGACAGCCTACCTGGCGGAAAAGCTGATGGAGGCAGGCGCTCTGGATACCTGGCAGGAGTCCGTCTGCATGAAGAAAGGCCGTCTGGCAGTCAAGGTTTGCGCCCTGTGCCAGCCGGAACAGACGGACCGCGTGCGGGAAGCCTTCTTCCGGCACAGCAGCACACCGGGCATCAGGCAGCATGGCATGCTCCGCCATCTTTTGCGCCGGGAAAGCGCTCCTGTCCCTACGCCCCATGGAACGGTTCATGTAAAAACTTCTTTTATGCACGGCCGCCCCCATTACCGGAAAGCGGAATTTGATGATTGCAGAATCCTGGCGGAAAAAACCGGATTGCCGCTGGGACAATGCCAGCTGATGGGGCTTTTTCCCACATCTTCCCATGACAACGACGCCACAGACTCCGTTTGAACGGCTTCGCGCCGTCCTTCTCCCCAGGAAACGCATTGCTGTCGCCTTGTCCGGGGGGCTGGACAGCAGCGTGTTGCTTGCCGCCGCCGTCCGTATCCTGGGAGCGGATCACTGCCTGGCACTGACTGCGCGAACGCCCTACGTGATGGAGGAGGAAGTGCGGGACAGCACGGCGTTGTGCCGCCGCCTGGGCGTCCGGCAGGAAAAACTGGCGTTTCCCATCCTTCCCGCCCTTGCGAATAATCCTCCCCTGCGCTGCTACCTGTGCAAGCATGCCCTGTTTTCCTCCCTGGCAGCCAGAGCGGCTGAGATGGGGTTCCCCCTGCTGGCGGACGGATCCAATCTTGACGACCTGGACGATTACCGGCCAGGCCGCAAAGCTTTGCAGGAACTCGGCATCCCGAGTCCCTTTCTGGAAGCTTCCATGGATAAGGCGGATATCCGCCGGCTGGCCTGCCGGCTGGGTCTTCCGGAATCAGTCAGCGGCAAACCGGCCTACGCATGCCTGCTGACCCGCCTGGAACACAACCGCCCCGTAACGGAAGTTCTGCTGAGACGCGTGGACGCAGCGGAATCTTTCCTGAGAACCCTGGGGCTGAAAGGCTGCCGTGTCCGTGTTCACGGAGACAGCCTAGCCCGCATTGAATTGCCGGAAAAGGAACGTAAACTGTTCTGGGACGGACAGCTTGCCTCCACTGCAGCACGCCGGCTGCGGGAACTGGGCTTCCGGCACATCACCCTGGATCTGGAAGGATATTCCAGAGGGAGCATGAACGAACCCTCATGAACGACATCACCTCCATTCTGCATCAGTTTAAAAAAGGCCTCCTTTCTGCGGAAGAAGCGGAGGAAAAAATCAGAGCCGGCACCGTATCCGCTCCTTCCCATACGGACATTGATTACAGCCGCCTGGAACGCACCGGGTGCCCGGAAGTCATTTACGGCGCAGGAAAAACGCCGGACCAGATTGAAGAGATAGCCCGCAGCCTGCTTGCCGCCGGACAAAATGTTCTGGCCACGCGTCTGAGCGGGGAAGCTCTGGACTACCTGAACCGCGCCTTTCCGGCGGCGGACATGCACCCGGAAGCCCGTCTCATGCGCATTGTTCCGAATCCCGTTCCGCGGACGGCGGGCTTCGTCGGCATCGTCAGCGCGGGGACCTCGGACCAATACGTAGCGGAGGAGGCCGCCCTGACGGCGGAATTTCTGGGCAGCCGGGTAGTCCGGTACCGGGACTGCGGCGTGGCCGGCCTGCACCGCCTGGTTTCCCATCTGGACTCCATCCGCCAAGCTACTGCGCTGGTGGCCGTGGCGGGCATGGAAGGAGCTCTCCCCAGCGTGCTGGCAGGCCTGGTAAAGGTTCCTGTGATAGCCGTGCCTACCAGCGTGGGCTATGGAGCCAATTTCCGCGGGGTAACCACCCTGCTCGCCATGATGAATTCCTGCGCCAACGGTGTTTCCGTCGTCAACATAGACAACGGCTTCGGGGCCGGTTTCAACGCCCACCTGATCAACAGCCTGGCATCCCGGCCCAGCTGAGGGCCGCCTGTCCATGACGGAACCTCCGGCATCCGTCATGGACAGATCCTCCGAATAGGCGTTAAATGTTCCGGAAACATCCCTCTCCATTCCCGTCATGACCAGATTTCCCCTGTTCCATGCCTTCTCCTGCTCCCTGCTGGCCCTGGCTTCCCAGTCTCTTGGGTGGCAGATCTCCGGAGAATCCGTTCCCGCTGTCCCCCAGGAATTCCGCGCGGCATGGATATCCACCGTTCATAATATTGACTGGCCCTCCCGTTCCGGCCTCTCCGGAGCAGCCCAGCGCGCGGAGCTGCTGAACATCCTGAATACCTGCGCCCAGTTGAAGCTGAACGCCGTGTTTCTCCAAGTGCGCCCGAATGCCGACGCCCTGTACCGCTCTTCTCTGGAGCCGTGGAGCCAATGGCTTTCCGGCCCGGGCGTCAATCCTGGGTATGATCCTCTGGCTTTCGCCATTCAGGAGGCTCACCGCCGCGGCATTGAACTGCACGCCTGGTTCAACCCATTCCGGGCAAAGGCCAACGTCAAGCATGCCGTAGGCCGCAACCATATTTCCCTCACACGCCCTGATTTGATGAAGCGAAACGGCTCCGTGCTGCTGATGAACCCCAGCGCCTCCGCCTCCCGTGACCACGCGCTGAAGGTTATCATGGACGTCGTGCGCCGCTACGACATTGACGGGGTGCACCTGGACGACTATTTCTACCCCTATCCCACTCCCGGCCGCACCTGGTCTCCCGCCAGCTTTGGAGACGGGAAATCCCCCTCCCAGCGCCGGGGCTACATTGACGACTTCGTGCAGGACATGTACAAATCCGTCAAATCTTCCAAACCCTGGGTGCGGGTGGGCGTCAGCCCGTTCGGCATCTGGAGGCCGGGCGTTCCCGGCGGCATTGAAGCGGGTGTGGACGCCTACGAGCATCTGGCGTGCGACGCCCGCAAGTGGCTTTCCCGCGGATGGGTGGATTACCTGGCCCCCCAGCTTTACTGGCGCTGCAGCCCGGCCAAGCAGAGCTTTCCCGCATTGATGCAATGGTGGGCCGCCCAGAACTCCAGACGCCCGGTGTGGCCCGGCATCGCCACGGCACGTATCATGAGCAGCGAAGACCCGGGCCGCCCCGCCTCTGAAATAGCGGCGCAGGTCAACTACTCCCGCAGCCTTGCCAGAACCGCCCCCGGGCAATGCTTCTGGAGCATCAAATCCATCATGCGGAATGCCGGAGGCATCCAGAAATACCTGAACAGATTGTACCCATCCATGGCCGTTCCGCCCGCCATGCCCTGGTGCGGAACCGGCACCCCCGGACAACCGCAGAATTTTTACGTGGCGGACAATGGTTCCACCGTAACCCTCTCATGGCAACCGTCCGGCAATCCTTCGCGGAAATGGGCCGTCCAGGCGCGCTACGGCAGCCAGTGGGCCACGCGCATCCTCCTTCCGGGCAACCAGACCCGCGTAACCCTGCCCAAATCCTTCCTGGGGGATGCGGGATCTGTCGCCGTCAGGGGCGTCAGCGTCTATGGGGCCCAGGGCCCGGCAGCAGCAGCCAGAAGGTAGAAAAGCTTTTTCCCAGCTGCCTCTACAAGAAGAAAAATAGAACCCCGAGGTTCCTGTTTTTTGAACAACTCAAAAACAACCCATGTCCAAACACCCATGCATTCCCATGGCGCGGACATGAACAGAAGGCGTTTTATTGCTCTTTCCTCATTGGCGGCGCTGGGAACAATCAGCCAGGCCCGGGCAACAGGGCCATCCATACAACCACAGCACAAGATGACTAAACAGCAAGATCCCTCCACGATCGGCTATGCCGACGGCAAATATGTACTGCCACCCCTTCCGTACGCCTACGACGCGCTTGAACCCATGCTGGATGAAAAGACCGTGCGCATCCACCACGACAAGCATCATGCGGCCTATGTCGCCGGCGCCAATGCCGCGGCTGAAAAGCTCCGTGAAATTGCGGACGGGAAACTGGACGCTTCCGCCACCACCAACTGGGTGCGTAATTTGTCCTTCAATGCTTCCGGCCATGTTCTCCATACCATTTACTGGACCAACATGACGCCTGATCCCAAAAAAGAGCCGCAAGGTCCTCTGGTAGATGCCATCAAGGAAAAATTCGGTTCTCTGGAAGCTATGATGAAGGAATTCAAGGCGGCTTCCCAGGGCGTGGAAGGTTCCGGCTGGGGTATTCTGGGCGTGGACCCCATCAGCAAGACGCTGGTAATCTGCGGGGCGGAAAAACATCAGAATCTGGAAATTCCCGGCCTTGTCCCCATTCTCGTCTGTGACGTTTGGGAACACGCCTATTATCTGAAGCACCAGAACCTCCGGGCGGACTATATTGAAGACTTCTGCCGCCTGATCAACTGGGACGATGTGGAACGCCGCTACCAGGAGGCTATGGCTTCCTGACCGTTTTTGCAGAAGTTGATTTTTCCTATCCCCAAACGGCACGGGCTTTCTGTAGTCCGCGCCGTTTTTTAACGTATTTTCATCTCGCTCTTGCATCCGGCACGGCAATAGGGCATACTGTTGCAGACTAATTATCTATCATTACACGCATGAAAAAAGTTTTCGTCTCCGGCTGCTATGATATCGTCCACGCCGGCCATATCCAGTTCTTTGAAGAAGCCCGCGCTCTGGGCGACTATCTAATCGTCTCTTTCGCTTCGGAACCCGTGCTGTGGCACCACAAGCAGCGCAAGCCGTCCATTCCGGACGAACACAAAAAAGTTCTGCTGGAAAGCCTGCGCATGGTTGACAAGGTTATCCTGGGTACCGGCATGAAAAAGGGCCTGGATTTTGAAGAAGAGTTTCTTCAGGAAAAACCGGATATCCTGGCTGTGACGGAAGATGACCTTTACAGCGATATCAAGAAGGAGCTGTGCGCCCGCGTCGGAGCCAATTACTTGGTGCTCCCCAAGACGCCCCCCAAATTCACTCCCGTCTCCACCACCATGCTGGTGAACCGCATCAAGGCTCCGTCCGCCGTACCGCTTCGCGTGGACTTTGCCGGGGGATGGCTGGACGTGCCCCGCTACGCCAGAAAAGGCTCCTATGTGGTCAACTGCGCCATCACCCCCATGGTTTCCCTCTGCGAATGGCCGTATGAAAAACGCTCCGGGCTGGGAGGCAGCGGCGCGTGGGCCATGCTGGAAGGGCGCGATCCGGTCGCGTCCGAACTCGCTCTGGGCGTCGGTTGGCAGGATCCTGCCGTCATTGCGGAAACGGGGTTGTGCGTATGGCGCTCCGGCAGTTCTCCGGTGCTGGATGTCAAAGGCACGGGTGACTTCCTGGAAGGAAGAATGGCCATTCTATATACGGGTGAAGAACACGATACCCCAAAGATGGCGGATGAACAACGGGACTACGTACGCATCTCCCAATCCTCCCTCATTGCCCGCACCGGAGTTCTGGAACGCAACATCAATACACTGGCGGCAGGCGTAGCCCTGTATTACAGTGTGCAGCTTGACGAAGGAATGCGCCCCCTGCCGGATATTCCCAATGCCCTTGCAAAAAAATATCTGGGAGGCGGCTACGGGGGATACGCCCTGTACCTTTTCCCCTGCCGGGATGATCGCGACCAGGCTGTCAAGGACAATCCGGCAATGAAACGGGTGGAGCCGTATTGCCGCCAGCTGTTCAAGTAAATTCCCCCCTTTCATGTCCCTGATGCGGAACAGCCTGGTTGCCTCCGGCGCCATCTTCGCCTGCCGCCTGACAGGCATGGCCAGGGAAATTGTGTACACCTCCCTGTTCGGGGCTACGGGAGCCCTGGACGCCTTTTACACGGCTTTCCGTATCCCCAACCTGTTAAGAGATCTGTTTGCGGAAGGGGCTCTTTCCCAATCCTATACCAGCGTAGCCTCCAAAACGCGGGAAGCGCAGGGAGAAGCGGCCGCGTGGGAACTGACCAACAAGGCAGCTACCCAGCTTTCCTCCCTGATGATCGCCATTGTAACGCTGGGGATTCTATTTGCAGGGCCCGTCATGGAAGCCCTCTACAGCGGAGATCACTCTCTGACGGAGCAATTGTTCGCCACGGACCTGAGCCGCATCATGTGGCCTTTCATCGGATTCGCCTCCCTGTCCGCCCTCATCATGGGGGCGCTGAACATGGTGGGGGTTTTCGGATTGCCCATGCTGGCCTCCGCCGCTTTCAATGTTACTTCCATCCTGCTTGGCCTGCTGATTGGATATTTCATTGATCCATCCTTCGGCCCCAAAGCTTTGTACGGTTTTGCCTGCGGCGTCACCATCGGGGGCATGGCCCAGATTGCCGTGCAGCTCCCCAAACTCAGCAAAACCGGCTTCCGCTGGAAACCCAATTTCCAATGGGACGATCCCCGCGTGCGCAAAATCTGGGGGCTGATGCTTCCCTCCGTGCTGGCTTCAGGCGTGACGCAGTTCACCATCTTCATCAATACGGGGTTCGCTCTGGATCTCCAAAAAGGCTCCGTCACCGCCCTGACCACGGCGTTCCGCCTCTGGCAGCTTCCCGTGGGGCTCTTCGGAGTCGCGACGGGCATGGTGGTGCTGCCCGCTGTTTCCCGCATGATGGTGGGAGACGGCAGAAAAGAGGTGGCGGTCCACATCGCCAAGGGGTTGCGGCTGGTGGCATTCTTTGCGGTACCCGCTTTTCTCATCCTCTCCATCCTGGGAACGGAATTCGTCTCCGCCGTATACCAGTGGGGCCGCTTCAACCAGGAGGCCGTGCGTTACACGGGGGAAGTGCTGGGAGCCTATTCCCTGGGCCTGCTGGGCTATGCCGGGACCAAGGTGGTGCAGCCCGTCTTCCTGGCTCTTGAAAAACGCTGGGTTCCCCTGATTGCCGCCGCCGTGGCTCTGGCTATCAGCATCGGCCTCAACTACTGTTTCGTCTACATCCTGCATAAAAACGCGGCGTGGCTGGCACTGACCACCTCCGTGGTCACTACCTTCAATTTTCTCTTTTACTTCTTTTACCTGCGACGCCAGCTGGGCGGCGTAGACGGACGGACGCTGCTTTCCGGACTGGCCAGGATCATGGCGGCGGGAATATTGCTGGGGGCCGTGTGCTGGGCAGGCAAGGCATGGTTCCTCCAGGGCTTCCTGAACTGGACCTTCCCGGCCAGGGTGCTGGGGATATCCCTGGTCTGCGGTTGCGCCGGCATCGTCTACCTGGCGGCGGCTTTCCTGCTGAAGACGCCGGAGCTGGAAGCGGTGCGCGCCAAATTCCTGAAATGCTGACGGGAAAAATCCCTTCCATAGAGGGAGGAACGCCCTCCGCAAGAAAAAGAATGGCCGCCGCAAGCATTCTCCTTGCCAGGGGTGCGCTCAATGAGTAAAGTTTTTCCGCCTATGCGGAGAACAGCCTGTTTTCCGCCAAGGCATCAAAATCTACGACTGCACCACAACAATGGACATGATTTCCCCCAGCATTGCGGCATTGACCCCTTCCCTGACTCTCAAGGTGACCAACCGGGCCAAGGCTATGAAAGCTTCCGGTGAAGAAGTTTACGGTTTGGCAGGCGGTGAACCTGAAATGGACACCCCGGAAAACATCAAGCAGGCAGCCATCGCGGCCCTGAACAACGGAGCCACCAAATATACGCCTTCCGCCGGTCTTCCCGCACTCCGCCAGGCCATCGCAGAAAAGCTCAAGAGGGAAAACAACCTGGAATACGATTTCACCCAGATCACCGTGGGAGCCGGCGCCAAGCACGCCTGTTTCAACGCCATCATGGCGACCGTATCCGAGGGGGATGAAGTCATCATCCCCGCACCTTACTGGGTCAGCTATCCGGAAATGGTCCGCATGTGCGGAGGCATCCCCGTCATCGTGGAAACCACGGCGGAAAACGGATGGAAGCTTACCGCCGAACAATTTGAGGAAGCCATGACCCCCCGCACCAAGATGGTCATCCTCACTACCCCGAACAATCCGACCGGGTCCGTTTATTCCGAAGAAGAACTGCGCGCCCTGGGAGAAGTGGCCCTGAGCGAAGATATCCTCATCCTAGCTGATGAAATTTACGAACACCTCGTATACGGGGACACCAAGCACGTCAGCATCGCCTCCCTCAGTCCGGAACTGTACGACCTGACCATCACCATCAACGGCTTTTCCAAGGGTTACGCCATGACCGGATGGCGCCTGGGCTATTCCGCAGCCCCGGCTGCCATTGCCAAGGCCATCCAGATGATTCAGGACCACACCACTTCCAACGTCTGCACGTTCGCCCAGTATGGAGGCATTGAGGCCCTTACGGGAGACCAGAGCTTCATCAGCGACATGCGCGACGAATATGACATGCGCCGCCAGTACGTTTACTCCCGCCTCAGCGCCATCCCGAATATCAGTGTTGTGGAGCCGCAGGGCGCTTTCTACTTCTTTGTGGACACAAGCAGGCTGGGACTCACCTCCCTGAATCTGTGCGACAAGCTTCTGGAACGCTACAAGGTCGCGGCCGTCCCCGGCATCGCCTTCGGCAATGACAAGGCCATCCGCATCAGCTACTGCACCACGCTGGACATTCTGAAGGAAGCTCTGGACCGCTTTGAAGAATTCTGCAAGGCGCATTAAAAAACGTTGATCACCATAAAAAGGCGTTCCACGTCAAGCGGAACGCCTTTTTACTTCCGGATTTCCCGCCTACAGCAACCCTGCGGCAAGGAAATGCGCGCCATGCCTCGCAACCGGATTGCCCCGCACGAAAAGGCATGATTAAATAAATCTCATATGAATACCCCCGTTCTCAACGACAACCTGCGCGCCGCCACGGAAGCCCTTTGCAATCTGCTCGCCAAGGAAGACAAGGTTGTGGCCTCCAAGGCAAAAATAGGTCTCTTTTTCCAAAATCCGGAAGCAACCAAGCTTTTTGAAGAAGTAAACGCTTACGGAGAAGAACTGCGCAACAAGCACCTGGCCGGAATGCCTCCTACCGAAGAGGAAATTTCCAAATTCGACGCCCTGCGTGAAAACGTCATCAAGAATGATGCGGCCCGCGGCTTTTTGGAAGCCCGCCAGACCATTGACGAACTCCTGAACACCATCAATCATTATCTGGGCATGTCCATTGACCTTGGCCGCGCTCCCACTCCTGAAGAAATAGAGGAAGCCCGCCAGCGCGCCATGAGCGCCCAGTCCTCCTGCTCCTGCGGCGGCCAGTGCGACAAGGAAAATTGCGATTGCGACGGCAAGTGCGACCACGACCATAAGGACGGCGGTTGCGGCTGCGGCAACCATTAAGACAATCTTTCAACTTTTGCCAAACGGCTTCACTCAAAAAGTGAAGCCGTTTTTTCTTCCCGAAAACAAACGATACTGTCCAGCGCGCCTGCAATTTCCTCCGGAAAACCGGGCGGACTACTGCACCTCTTTATTGAGCGCCATATTTTCGACGCCCCGATGTTTGCACAGCACCGGCATCTTGCACCTTCCCTTCTTCGCCAGAACAGGCAAGATGCTTGAATGGGACGGGAACCCGTGCTAGCCTCATCCTAAGGAATCATGACTTTTTCCAACCGTCCCGCTCCCCTCCCGTTCTTCAAAACGGATTTCCCGCTGTTCCTGGCTCCAATGGCTGGAGTGACGGACCCCATTTTCCGCACTATCTGCAAGGAGCTTGGAGTGGATGTGATGGTGACGGAATTCGTCTCTGCGGAAGGAATTCTCCAGGCATGGGAGAGAAACCGCAGGTACACAAAGATAGAAAATGCCCACCGTCCCATAGGTATCCAGCTCTTCGGAGCGGACGGGAACCACATGGGAGAGGCGGCCAGAATTATCCTGGACCATGAGAAGCCGGATTTTATCGATATCAACTTCGGCTGCCCGGTTCCCAAGGTGGTTGGCAAAAATGGAGGTTCCTCCCTCCTGAAAGATCTTCCCCTGCTGGCTTCCGTTGCCGGAGGCGTCGTGAAAGCCGTAGGAGAGAGAATCCCCGTCACGGCCAAAATACGCATTGGCTGGGATTTTCAGAGCCTGTGCGCCATGGACGCGTGCCGCCTGCTGGAGAATGAGGGAATTTCCATGATCACCATTCACGGGCGCACCCGCTCCCAGCAGTATTCCGGAACGGCCAACTGGGACATTATTGACGAATGCGCGCGGGCCATGTCCGTGCCGGTCATTGGGAACGGGGATATTTCCACCCCGCAGGCTGTAGCTTATGTAAAAGAAAATACGGCCGTCAGCGGCGTCATGATTGGCCGTGCGGCCATGGAAAACCCATGGATTTTCGGAGACGCCAAGTATTATCTGCTGCACGGAGCCATGCCGCCGGCCAGAGACCCGCAGGAAAAGGCAGCCCTGATTTTGCGGCATGCCCGGATGGCCCTGGAGTCCCGCCATTATGGGGATGAACTTCACACGATGCGCCATATGAGGTCACGAATCCTGGCTTATACGAAGGGATTTCCCGGCGCCAAGGAAATGCGTTCCCGCCTGGTGCGCGTATCCAGCATGCCGGAGCTGGAAGACCTGCTTTCCAAGCTCCCCCGCCAAAAGCCCTGAGAACAGGAAAAATCCCGCTTTCCGGGAGATTTCGCAGGTTTGGAAAGCGGCGGAAAGAGGAGGAGGTTCTTCCCGCCTCCGGACACGCCTGAAAAAAAATGCCATTTTGAGGGAAGCTAAGTTGACTTTACGTTCCGAACCTGTCAGAAATAGGGGAGTATCCTGCCGCTCCATTTCGGCAGACTTCCAACAATAGCATCCAGAGATCGACGTGTACTCCAACGAATCATATCTCATCGAACTTCTTACGCAGGCCGGATATCTGAATGAAGAAATTCTTCAGTACGCGCGCAGTCAAAAATCTCCCACCCAGGACCTGGTCGATTTTCTGATTCAGGCCAACTATCTTACGGAAGACGTCATCGCTCAGGTGGCGGCGTCAAACTCCCTGCTCCCCGTCGTGGACCTGGGCTCCATGCACATCCCCCAGGAGGTGCGCGAACTCATTACGCCGGAACTTGCCAGGCGCTTCCGGGCCATCCCCATTTCCGACGACGGTTTTTCCATCAACATTGCCATTGACGACCCCCTGAATCTGGAAACCATGGACAGCCTGCCCCAGTTGATGGGGCGGGACGTGATTTTCAGCGTCGCCACCCGCAGCGCGGTGGAAAGCCGGTTGAATGAATTTTACCGGGATCTGAGCGTTCCGGAAGAAACCGACGGGCTGGAAGGGGAGGATGCTCCCATTATCCGTCTGGTGCAGCAGATGCTGACGGACGCTTTCAAAATGAGGGCTTCCGACATCCACATTGAGCCCATGGAAAACAGGCTCCGCATCCGCTACCGCGTGGACGGCAAGCTGGTGGAGGTGGCCACCCATCCAAAAAAACTGCTCAGCCCCATCATCGCTCGCCTCAAGGTAATGAGTACCACCATGAGCATTGCGGAAAAACGCATGCCCCAGGACGGGCGAATCCAGATGAGCATCGGCGGCAAGCAAATCGACCTCCGTGTTTCATCCGTCCCCAGCAACCACGGGGAAAGCATCGTCATGCGTATCCTGGACAAATCCGCCCTGGTGCTGGGCCTTCCCCAGCTCGGATTTTTCTCAGATGATGAAGCTGTGTTCGACCGCCTCATCACGCTGCCGGACGGCATTATCCTGGTGACGGGTCCTACCGGTTCCGGTAAAACCACGACCCTTTACGCGTGCCTGAACCACATCAACCGCCCGGATAAAAAAATCATCACGGTGGAAGACCCTGTGGAATACGAACTCTCCGGCATCAATCAGGTCATGGTAAAGGCGGATATCGGCATGACCTTCGCCGCCGCCCTGCGCGCCATGCTCCGCCAGGCTCCCAACATCATCATGATCGGGGAAATTCGAGACATGGAAACAGCCAGCATCGCCATCAACGCCTCCCTGACGGGGCACCTCGTATTCTCCACCCTCCACACCAATGACGCTCCCAGCGCCGTGGCTCGTCTGGCGGACATCGGCATCAAACGCTTCCTGATCGCCTCCTCCGTCCGCGCCATCATGGCTCAGCGTCTTGTCCGCAAGCTGTGTGACCGCTGCAAGGTGGACGGCACTCTGACGGAAAAGCAGGCACATACGCTGAACATTGACATGTCCCGCCTTGCCCAGGGCCAAATCAAGGCACCCCACGGCTGCGACTTTTGCCGCGGCGGCGGATTCAAGGGCCGGATGGGGCTGTTTGAGATTTTCGAAATCGACGACGAGGTGCGCCGCATGATTAACGAAAACCTGACTTCCCCCCAGCTGCGCCAGCGCGCCCGGGAACTGGGCATGAGAACCTTGAGGGAAGACGGCGTACGCAAAGTGCTGGCCGGCCTTACTTCTCCGGAAGAAGTGCTAAACGTCACCATGGGAGACGCCAACTGATTTTTCCCCGCTATTCATTCTGCTTATTATGGACACCAACCTCACACTGGAACTTTTCATCGGCCGGGGAATGATTGACAAATCCCTGGCAAAGGACATCAAGGAGGAAATGATCGCCTCCGGCAAGGAACTGCCGGAAGTGCTTGCAGACTTCGGCATCATCGGCAGCAAGGATGATATCTGGCAGATGATTGCCAGCGACCTGGGTACGGAATTCATTACACTGGACAACTTCCAGCCGGATCCGAACGTGCAGAACATGATGCCGGCCACGCTCGTGCGCCTGCACGGGGCGCTCCCTGTGCGGCACGGTCCGGAAGGCCTGTACGTCTGCCTGGTGGATCCCCTGAATCCTCAGACGGTGGAAGACCTGCGCTTCGCCCTCGGCCAGGACATCCATGTTCTGGTAGCGCCGGATTACCAGATTTCCGAACGCATCAATGAGCTTTATGGAGGCGAATCCGCCGCCATGTCCGACCTGATGCAGGAACTGAACAACATGCAGGTCAACAATGAGACGGAGGATTCCGCCGCCGCTCCCGTCATCCGCTTTGTGGACCTCGTCATTACACAGGCCATCAAGGAAAAGGCCTCCGACATTCACTTCGAACCTTTTGAGAAGGAATTCAAAATCCGCTACCGTGTGGACGGCGCCCTGTATGAAATGCAGCCTCCCCCCGTCCACCTGTCCGTACCGGTCATTTCCCGCGTCAAGGTCATGGCAAACATGAACATTGCGGAACGCCGCATTCCGCAGGACGGCCGCATCGTCAAGCAGATAGGAAACCGTTCCGTGGACATGCGCGTTTCCTCCCTTCCCACTCAGTACGGAGAATCCGTGGTGCTCCGCGTTCTGGACCGCTCTTCCGTCAACTTGAACATGGACAACCTGGGGCTTCCCGCGCATATCCACGAATATATTCTGGATACGGTCCACAAGCCCAACGGCATTTTCATCGTTACCGGCCCCACCGGCGCCGGCAAGACAACTACGCTGTATGCCGCCCTGCGTGAAATCAATACCATTGATTCCAAGGTGCTGACGGCAGAAGACCCTGTTGAATACGATATTGACGGCATCATCCAGATTCCTATCAATGAAGCCATCGGCCTGGATTTCCCAATGGTTCTCCGCGCCTTCCTGCGGCAGGACCCGGACCGTATTCTGGTAGGGGAAATGCGAGACATGGCAACAGCGCAGATCGCCATCCAGGCATCCCTGACGGGCCACCTGGTTCTCTCCACCCTGCACACGAACGACTCTGCCGGAGCCATTACGCGACTGGTGGACATGGGGTGCGAACCTTTCCTGGTAGCGGCCTCCCTGGAAGGGGTGCTTGCACAGCGCCTGGTGCGCACCATCTGTCCGGACTGCCGCACCCCGTATGAACCCTCATCCACCATCCTCTCCCAGCTTGGCGTATCTCCCTATGAATTGGGGGACAAGCACTTTTTCACTGGCCGCGGCTGTGATAAATGCTCCAATTCCGGCTACAGGGGCCGCAAGGGGATTTATGAGCTTCTGGATATTAACGACACCCTGCGTGACATGATTACGGATCGCGCTCCCTCCGTGGTGCTGAAACAGAAGGCTATTGAAATGGGAATGTCCACGCTGAGAGAAGACGGGCTGAGAAATATTTATGACGGCAACACTACTATTGAAGAAGTGCTGAAATATACTTAATGGACAGCCGGACGCCATTGCTTCCCCACTTATTTCAATCACCAAGAAAAAACACTTAAGAAACAACATATATGCCTAAATATCAATACACAGCACTTGACCATAAAGGCGACCAGAAAACAGGCTCCCTGGAGGCCAACTCCGAAGCGGAGGCCATGGAAGCCATCCGGGCGCATGGCCTGTACCCCACCCAGATCGTAGAAGCGGGCAAGGGCAAGATTCAACAGACGCCTGCCGCCAAGAAAAAGGCCAAGGGGGCCAAGAAGCAAAAAGGCAAACTGGGAGGCAAAATCAAGGCCAAGGCTCTGATGATTTTCACCCGCCAGCTTGCTACTCTGATTGACGCAGGGCTTCCCCTGCTCCAGAGTCTGAACGTGCTGGCCAAACAGGAGGCAAACCCCAACCTGCGCGTAACTATCGAAGCTCTGGGAGATTCCGTTCAGGGCGGCTCCACCTTCTCGGAAGCCCTGGCCCAACACCCCAGAATCTTTGACCGCCTGTTTGTCAACATGGTAAAGGCCGGGGAACTGGGCGGTGTGCTGGAAGTCGTGCTGAACCGTCTGGCGGAATACCAGGAAAAGGCTCAAAAGCTGAAAAGCAAGGTGATCTCCGCCATGGTGTATCCCTCCATCGTCCTGTTTATCGCCGTAGGCATCGTGATCTTCCTGATGCTGGTCATCGTGCCCAAATTCAAGGCGATGTTCGCAGAGCAGAATCAGGAACTTCCCGGTATTTCCGAGTTTGTGTTCGGCATCAGCGACTGGTTCATGGCCGCCCCCTTCTTTGTGCCCAATGCCGTCATTCTGGCCGCTGTGGTCGCCATCCTGTACGCTGTTTTCACGGCCATGAGCAAGACGCCCAACGGACGCCGCAAGATTGACTCCGCTCTGCTGACCATGCCGGTCATCGGCAATGTGCAGAGCAAAAGCGCCATTGCCCGCTTCGCCCGAACCTTCGGCACGCTGGTGACTTCCGGCGTTCCCATCCTCCAGGCGCTTACCATCACGAAGGATACCGCCGGCAACATGATCGTGGGAGACGCCATCGGCCTCATCCATGACTCCGTCAAGGAGGGCGAATCCGTAGTTACGCCCATGTCCTCCTCCAAGCTTTTCCCGCCCATGGTAATCTCCATGGTGGACGTGGGGGAAGAAACCGGCCAGCTGCCGGACATGCTCCTGAAAATCGCGGACGTGTATGATGATGAAGTGGACAATGCCGTGGGAGCTATGACCTCCATGCTGGAACCCATCATGATCGTATTCTTGGCCGTGGTCGTGGGCGGCATCGTGTTCGCCATGTTCCTGCCCCTCCTGCAGGTTATTGAAAAGATGGGGTAACCCCTCAAGCAGAATCAGATGAAAAATCATTCCGCATACCGTCGGCTCCGGGAAACAAAGGGGTTCACCCTCATGGAAATCCTGGTAGTGATGGTGATCATCGTGGTGCTGGCCACGCTGACCATCTCCATTTACACCTGGCTTGAAACCAGAAAGAACGAACAGGCTACGGAATCCATTGTCCGCAAAATTGAAATGGGGTTGGAGAGCTACCACAGCGACCATGACCGCTACCCCTACGGCACGGAAGCTCCCTTCAATAATCACGGCGTAGCCGTGGCCAACGGGGAGGAATACAGTTCCAACGTGGTTTACATGGCTCTGTTCGGCGACCATAAGAATGAGGGTATTCCTTCCAGGGATACAACCATTTACAATGATGAGTTGAACCCCTCTACGCAGCCCAAAAGCAACCCGACTGTCCGGGAAGTCCATGTGAAAAGCAAGGACGGCAGGCCGGTTACCCTTTATATTCTTGCGGATCCATGGGGTTCCCCCTACCGCTACCGCCTGGGCAGCGAGCAGTCCATCCCCACCAGAACCGACAGGGCCAAAAACCTGAAAATGGGCAACGGCCTGAATCCGGATTATGATTTCTGGTCTTTCGGAAAAGACGGGGATAGTGATTTGAAAGATCCGCACGCCCCTGAAAACGAAGATGACATCGGCAACCTGCCGAAGTTCTGACCTTACCGGTATTTTTCCGCGCACGGCTTCTTTTCCGGCAGCCTTCCTCCCCTTCCAGTGGAGGAAGGCTTTGTGCATGGAGGGACTATTTTCTGGCATCCGCACGGCTTCTGAAGTATGATTTGGGCACTGACATGAAACGCATTTCCCTGATCGTTCCCTGCCTGAATGAAGAAGAAGCCATTCCGGCGTTCAAGCAAGAAATAGACCGGGTCTTCAAGGAATGCCTGGAGGGCTACGCCCCGGAACTTATCTTCGTGGACGACGGTTCCACGGACCGCTCCCTGGAAATGATTAAGAAAATGGCGGAACACTCCCCTGAAGTAAAATTCATTTCCTTCTCCCGCAATTTCGGGAAGGAAGCCGCCATCTATGCGGGCCTGGAAGCGGCCACAGGGGATTATGCCGCCGTCATGGATGTGGACCTTCAGGATCCTCCTTCTCTGCTCCCGGATATGCTGAAAGCCATTGAGAAGGAAGGATATGACTGTGCGGGGACGCGCCGCGTCACCCGGCAGGGGGAACCGCTGCTGCGGTCCTTTTTCGCCCGCGCCTTTTATAAGACGATTCATCAAATATCGGACACCCGCATCGTGGACGGAGCCCGGGACTACAAGCTGATGACCCGTCCCGTACTGGAAGCCCTGCTTTCCCTGAAGGAGTACAACCGATTTTCCAAGGGGCTGTACGAATGGGTGGGGTTCCGGACCAAATGGTTTGAATATGAAAATGTGGAACGGGTGGCAGGAGAAACCAAGTGGTCTTTCTTCAAGCTGTTCCTGTACTCCATTGAAGGTATCGTGGCCTTTTCCACCGCCCCCCTGGCGCTGGCCTCCATCATAGGGGTACTTCTTTCCTTCATCTCATTCCTTTCCATCATTATCTTGACGGTCCGCGAATTGATCTGGCCCCATTCCGCTTACGGATGGACTTCCCTGGTATGCGTCTTCTGCATGATGGGTGGCATCGTGCTGCTGTGCCTGGGCATTTTGGGCCAATATCTGGCCAAAACCTATACGGAAGTTAAAAAGCGCCCTATTTACATCGCCAGGGAACGTTCCATCAAGCCTTTCAACTAACCTTGCCTATGGACACAGAACCGGATTTCAGCATTATTACGCCCAGCTATAATTACGCCCGCTACGTAAAGGAATGCATAGAGAGCGTCAAAAACCAGGAAGGGGTTACATTTGAACACATTATCCAGGACGCTGGGTCCACGGACGGCACCCTGGATATCCTGCACTCCTACCCTCACCTGAAACTGCATGTGGAAAAGGATTCCGGCATGTCGGAAGGCATTAACCGCGGCTTCCGCAAGGCGCGCGGGAAATGGGTTATGTGGCTGAATACGGACGACCGGCTGTTGCCGGGGGCTCTGGCGGCGGTCAAGGCCTTTGCGGATTCCCGCCCAGATGCGGACATTGTGTATGGAGCATGGAATTTCATCGGACCGGATGGAGAGATCCAACGCGCCATGAAGGCCCTGCCCTACAGTCTGAACATGCACATCTGGTACGGTACCTATCTGGCTTCCACCGCATTGTTCCTGCGCCGGAGCACTACTATTGAAGAGGGGTTCCTGCTGGACGAACGTTTCCACTACGACATGGACGGGGAATATTACGCGCGCCTGGGCCGGGCGGGGAAGAAGTTCGTGCATTACAACAGGCTGCTGGCGGATTTTCGCTGGCATGGCGACAATCTGAGCGCCCCCAATATCGAACGCCGGGACATGGACGCTGAGTTAAAGCGCCAGAAGCAGCACGGAGAGGATGCCGCCATCAAGCGCATTTACGGCCATTCCTTTTCCAAACACAGCTGCAACAATATCATGGACGGCTTCATGCGTGAGGCCTACCGTATGAAAAAGGCCTTCCTTTATCTTACCACTCCCTGGGAAAAGTAACCCGTTCTTTCCTGCTTCTCCCGGAAAAGCCGCTGCCTCCCCCCTTCATCCTCCCATGGGAGGTACAGCCTCGCAACGGCAAGGGCCACAGCCGTTATTACAGCTGCGGCCCTCAATTAACCTGATGGGAAAAAGGCGGCCTTCCCTTAATTAAGGCCGTCAAACAGTTCTTCTTCCCGGAAAAATCTTGCCAGCTCCACGGCGGCGGATTCACGGCTGTCGGACGCATGGCAGATGTTCATCATGCTGTCTGTTCCGAAATCACCGCGGATTGTGCCTTTCTCTGCCTTCTGGGAATTGGTGGGCCCCAGCAGTTCGCGCACGCGCACAATAACGCCGGGCCCTTTCAGGGCAATGGCAATGACCGGAGAACTGGTCATGAAATCAAGCAGCTTCGGGAAAAGCGGTTCCCCATTGATGACCAGGTCCAGAATATGGGCGTAATGTTCCCGGAGCACCGGTTCATCAAGCTGGATCATCTTTATGCCGCGCAGGCGAAACCCTTCGGACAAAAAACGTTTCAAAATGGTGCCGGAAAGGTTTTTCCGCACACAGTCGGGCTTCAGCAAAATCAGCGTTGTTTCTTCTTGAGTGTTTGGCATAAAATCAGCGAAGTTTCAGGATGGAGTGAGGGAATTACACCCTAATCCCCGTCAGGTCAAGGATAATTGCACAACTGGTCTTTTCTGTTGGGAAAGGACTTCGTCACAAATTCCTCTTATAGGAATCGCACCGGTTCCGCCATCCGGCAAGCCAGCGCGCTTCTCCGCGGCCCGGCGGACTGTTGTCCACGCGGCGCTGAAGCACCCTTTTGGCCGCTTCCGCAAATTCAACCGCCGCAGGCTGTCCGGGAGAAACGGAGCGCATTTCCTCCAGCACCTGCCTGAGCCCCCAGCCTATCCCCCGGTAATGTTCCGCCGGATTGGTTCCTTCTCCCTTGAAATTCACGTAGTCAATCAGGGCATACATGCCGTTGGGAACCGACGCCACGGCGTAATAGCGGGCCGCCATCTCTTCCGGGCGGCGGGACTGGCCCTTGATACGCTCCAGAGCGGCCACAGACCTGGCAATAATGAAATCCGCCTGCATTTGCAGGGCCGCCGGACTGGACAACCACCGGCGCATCCGTTCAGGAAGACCGCCGCGAACGTCCGCCGCTTCAAATTCCTTTCTGGTCCGCCACGGAGCCGCACCGGAAAACCATTCCGGAACCCGGATTCCCCTCCTGCGGCAGAACTGAATGAAAGCAGGGAAACTTTCCTCAAACCTTTCCGTGACTCCGGCAGGAAACCAGATGAAATGTCCGATGCCCAGGGAAGGAAACGCTTCTCCCCGGTTCCAGGAAACCAGCCCCCTTATTGTCCCGGCACATTCGTTTTGCCAGATTTTCCGCGCAATTTTTGCCTTCACTTCCCCCGCATCCGGCGCCGCCTGAACCCAGACGGGCACGCAACACGCAAACATCAGGACGCAACCTGCCGTTTTTCCATGCATGCAGATACTTTCCTTTCCCAACGCAGACAAGTCAAGCCGCTTCAATTTCCCGTGCCAAAGCCGGCGGTTCATGCTACCCTTGCCGTGCACGGCATGATTCTGGCGTTCAATAAACCTTACGGTATTCTCTCCCAATTTACGAAGGAGGCTCCCCACCACCGGACCCTGGCTGAATTCGGTTTTCCTCCCGGCGTGTATCCTGTAGGAAGGCTGGATGCGGATTCGGAAGGGCTGCTTCTTTTATCCGATGAGAAGGGCCTGGCGGACCGTCTCCTGAACCCCTCCGGCAGGCATCCCAGAACCTATTGGAGCCAGGTGGAAGGCACTCCTTCCGAAACGGACCTTCGCCCTCTGGAACTCGGGGGCCTCCGCATCCGCGGGTACTGCACGCTGCCTTGCCGGGCACGCCTCATGCGCAGGGAGCCTGACGTGCCGCCCCGCATCCCTCCCGTCCGCTACCGCGCCTCCATTCCCACCTCATGGCTGGAATTGACGCTGGTGGAAGGGAAAAACCGCCAGGTGCGGCGCATGACCGCCGCCATCGGCTTTCCCACGCTCCGGCTTCTTCGTGCCAGAATCGGAAATTTCTCCCTGGCGGGACTGAAACCCGGCGCATGGAAAGAACTGGATTCCCGCGAGCGAAGGCAGCTCATGCCGTAATATAGGCTTGATTCCGAGCAGGAACCGTTTTTATATCTCTCTCCGCATCAGGATATCTACCTAGACCTTTTTACATGAAAGCCGAACTCGTCGAACAAGCCTCCAAAATCATTCCCGAGCCCCAAATGCTGATCAACGTGGTTTCCCGCCGCGTAGCCCAGCTTAATAATGGCCGCGCCCCGCTGGTGCCTACCACGCCCCATATGGGCAATGCGAACATTGCCCTGACGGAAATCATTGAAGGCAAGCTCGTCTATCATACGGAATCCGGCAGCCTCCAGGAAGACAACCAGTAATAATACATTCCCTTTATTGCCGTTCCGGATCGGAATTCCGTACGGAATCCTCTCTATCCGGCCAGGCCCCGGTCTCCCAGCCCGGGGCCTTTTCATCCTTCTCCCCTTCGTGCCATGAGCTCCGACATCTCCACCAACAAAAAAGCCCGCCGGGATTACGAAATTCTGGACACCTACGAATGCGGCATGGAACTCAAGGGAACGGAAGTCAAGTCCATCCGCGCCGGCAAGGTGAATATTGCCGATTCCTTCGCCAGGGTGGAAAACGGCCAGATGCTCTTGTACGGCTGCGACATCCAGCCCTGGGAGACGGCGGGAGAATTCTTCCAGCACCAGGCGCGCCGGCCCCGCCGCCTTCTTCTCCATAAACGGGAAATTTTCAAACTGGAACAGCAGACTTCCCAGAAAGGCTGCTCCCTGGTAGCTCTCAAGCTGTATTGGAAAAACGGCAAGGTGAAACTGGCTTTAGGCCTGGGCAAGGGCAAAACCCACCGCGACCAGCGCTACGATTTGAAAGCCCGCGTGGAAATGCGCGAAGCCCAGCGGGAAGTGGCCCGCATCAACCGCCGGTAAGTCAGGCGGCAACCGCGCAGTTGCCGTCCGCTTCTTCCCGGAAGCCTTTCTCTGTCCCAGCCATTCCCTGATAACCGGTATCTGCCCGGGATAAACGGCAACGCCGCCAAAGGAGGGAAACCAGACCCACTCCATCGCCCGGGAAAAGAACCGGCCACAGCCGGCCAGGCATGCCCGCAGAAAAAGTTACAATTTCCAATCTACGGGCAATTCCACCTGGCCGCCCTTTTTATCATCATAACGGATGAAACCGTGTTCCGCTCCGTACCAGTGCACATCCCGCGTCACCTTCACGTCAAAACAGCAATAACGGGCTATATCCATTAAAAGCTCCGTATTGCCCGTCTGCACGTATTCCGCCCACCATTTGAGAGCCTGGGTGCCCACGGCCGTTTTTGAAGAACCGATGGAGGCAGCCGCCACGGAATCCAGCTTGACGCGCACTCCCCCGCGCTGTTCGATGTCCTTGCACAAATCAAGGTTGTTCGTGATATCAATCATGTTCCACATCGTATAACGCTGCAACACGCCATAGTCGAAATGCTCGTGGTTGTAACCCACCACCAGGTCGGCTTGGGAAAGCTGCCGGATGAGATCATCCACCATTTCCTCGGAATAAATCGTATATTTTCCGGAAGCCGTGGAATAAGTCACGCCCACGGAAAGGCGCATCTCGGCCGTATTGTGCCAGCCGCCCACCTCCGCCGCGGAATGACGGGTTTCCAAATCAAAATACACGATGTCTCTCATCGGGTGAAAACGTACATTATTTGCCACTTTTGGACAAGTCCCACTTGAACGGGAGGCATGTTTGTGATGAGAATAAGCACATGCAGCCCCGTTTCCACATCGTCATGTTTCATCCGGAAATTCCGCATAATACGGGAGCTGCCGGACGGTTGGCTTTGGCAACGGGTTCCAGGCTCCATCTGATCAAACCTTTGGGGTTCAGCCTGGATGAAAAGCATGTGCGCCGTACGGGGCTGGACTATTGGGCCAAAGTGGATCTGCATGTCTGGGACAGCCTGGAGGAATTGAAGCAGGCGGCAGCCCCCGGAGCGCAATTCTGGTACCTGAGCACCAAGGCGCCACGTTCCCATTGGGATGCGGTTTTTCATGCGGGGGACTATCTGGTTTTTGGACCGGAATCCCGAGGACTGCCGGAAAGCATGCTGAGAGAGCACGCAGATACCGCCCTGACGATTCCGATGCCCGGGGAAGGAGCCCGCAGCCTGAATCTATCCACAGCCGTAGCTGTTGTTCTTTATGAAGGACTGCGCCAGACAGGCATTTGACGAAGCCGCCGCGGCCATCACGGGAAAAAGAGATCTGAAAATCCCAGCCGGCTCTTTTCCGGCATATTTCCTGCGCATCAAATATTCTTCTACGGGAAAGGCATAAAACTCCACCGTAACACGGGCCACCCGGTCAGACGGGTTGCGGGGGGGAGGGGGGGCTCCCATCAGCCCCCCGGAATCACTTGAAAGGCGTCTCTGCAAAAGTGCCATGTGCTCCACTATATGGAAGGACAGTCAAAAGAACATCAACGTCTAGAACTAACCGCTAATATAGAATCTCCGGAATCCCGCAGCCCAAAGGCTCACCGCCAGTACTACGGGAATCATTTCCCCAGCCAGACGGAACGGAGAGAAGGAAGGAAATGCCCAAGGCAATAAACAAACATTACGGAGAAGCGGTAGACACTTACAGAAAAGGCGCCGGAAGTAATATCCGGCGCCTTTCCTGATTAAAACCTGTCACCGCATGTCGATCGTAGGAACCGGAATGCGGTCCTTGGGTCCTGTGTAAAGAGTCAGCGGCCTGTACAACGTGTTATCCTCCATTTGTTCCAGAACCTGGGCCACCCAGCCGCTACAGCGGGCAATGGAGAAAATGGCGGTAAACAGCCTGGTGGGGATCCCGATGCTGTAATAAACCGTGGCGGAATAAAAATCCACATTGGCATTCAAGCCCTTGCGCTCCCGGACAAGTTTCGCGATGCGTTCCGACATGCGGATCCACTTGGGTTCCCCGATTCGGGAGGAAAGGCGGATGGCCATGCGTCGCAAATGCGGGGCGCGGGGATCCAACACGCGGTACACGCGGTGGCCCATACCCATGATTTTTTCCTTCCGCGCCAGCTTGTCCTCAATGTAGGAGTCCACCCGGTCCTCTGTGCCTATTTCCTTGAGCATTTCAATCACGCCCTCATTGGCGCCCCCATGAAGCGGCCCTTTCAGCGTGCCGATGGCCGCTGTGATGGCGGAATACATGTCCGAAAGCGTGGCGATGCAGACACGCGCCGCAAAGGTGGAGGCATTCATGCCGTGGTCTGCGTGCAAAATGTAGGCTACCTCCAGAATATGGGCTTCATCCTGATCCGGTTCCTCACCCTTCAGCAACCACAGGAAATGTTCCGCCTCGCTCAGATCCTCCCGAACGGGGGGAAGCTCCAGACCCTGGCACAAACGGTAGTAATACGCCACCATCACGGGAACCTTGGCAATGAGGCTGAGGCCTATTTCCTTCAACTGCCCGGCGTCCTTCGTCCGGTCGTCATACATGCCGAGCATGGAAACAGCCGTCCGGAGGGCGGACATGGGCCGGGCGGACTTGGTGGCCGTTTTGAAGAAATCCAGAATGGGCTGGGGCAGGTCGCGGTCGGAACGGAGGCGCTTCTTGATGCCCTCCAATTCCTCCCGGTTGGGAAGACGCTTGTTGAGAAGCAGATAAACCACTTCTTCAAAACAGCACATCTCCACCAGATCATCGATATCGTAGCCCAGATACAACAGACGCCCTTCCTCGCCGCGCACGTCACTCAAAGCGGATTCATTGGCGATGATTCCTTTTAAACCTTTGGGATATGCGAGGCGCTCGGAAAAAGTGTCATTGCTCATGTTAAAAAATGCTACTGGTGGTGAATATTACCGGTTAAAAGTCTAACAATCTTCCAAAAAGTCAAACCTTAATTACGCCTTCACGGCCCATGCGGGACGTTTGGCGCGGGTGATGTGCGGAGCCCTCACATACAGCGGTTCCGCCGGACTTTCCAGAAGTTCTTCTCTGCGGGCCTCCGCCAGGGACAGCCACGCGGCCCCGAGCGCCTCTGCAGAAGGAAACACGGGGACAATCCCCGACATTTCCCGGGCGGCCAGATGTTCCGCCGTTTCCGTGGAAAAAACGGGCACGCCTTTTTCCATGCACTCCGCCACGCAGGCGCGGGCCTGCTCCGCAGGCAGCACTGCCGGCACATCCGTCAGAACGCCGTTTTCCAGCCTCCCCCACGTCCAGCCGCCACGCCGGGCATCTGACATTACGCAGGCCTCACCATGATGCAGACCAAGTCCGTTCCAGGAGGAAAAAGCCGCCACGCGGGAACCGTGCACCAGGGAAAGGCCATCCGCCACGGCCAGCGCTACGCGGATTCCGCCGTAAGCGCCCGGACCGGAACCTACCACGATTTCCTTCAAACGCCGCCCTTCCAAAGCATCCAGAACCTGCCGCACCGCCTTGAAAATAGCGGAGGAATGGTTGCGCTCCGCTCTCCATGCCGCCTGGCACAGCAGACTTTCCCCGCTCCAAGCCGCAACGGAAGACTGCACACAGGAAGTTTCCAGAACCAGCAGGACATCTTGCATGCGGTGGATTATACAGGAACAGCCGGCGTGGATAAAACATTTTTTCCTCCGGTTTCTGGAAGAGGAAAATTTGGTTCGCATTTCTCCTCAAGTCCCTTTATGCTGGTTCCAGACCTCACACCGCATGCCCAAGGCTCCCAGACACACACCGCCGCGCCAGGACTGGCGCCGGTATGCAGAAACCGCCCGGAAACCAAGATCCGCGGCAAGCCTCGGCGACATGATGCGGCAATGCAACCGGGACGCCTGGAACAAGACTTACCGCGCCCAGGTATCCTCCGAATACTGGGAGGACGAATGCCAGGAATTTTCCTTCATGGATCTCCCGCGCAGAACCCGGTTCATCAGGCATGCCGTAGCCACCCTTATCCTGCTTCCGCTGGCCCTGATCACGGCCATGTCCCTGTGCGACCAGCTAGCCCATGCCTCCGGCAGCCTCAATATTCTCTTCTCCATTCCCGTATGGTATGCCCTGATGGGAGCTGCCGTGTGGGTGGTGCTGGGCAGCAGCAGGCTGTTCACATCCTCCCTGCTGTACCTGTACGTATTGGGGCATGAACTGACGCACGCTCTGGCGGTCATTTGCAGCCACGGCTCCATCCATGCTTTCAAAGCGGATCTGGACGGAGGGTACATCCAGACGGACAAAAACAACATCTTTATCTCCCTTTCCCCCTACTTCCTTCCTCTCTGGGCCATGCTGTGGGGATTGGTATGGGGCGTAACGTACCTCTTCTGGCCTACAGTCACCTGCCAGGCCATTCTTTACTCCGGCCTGGGCTTCTGGTGGTGCTTCCACCTGTTCTGGACGGCATGGATCATTCCCAAGGACCAGCCGGACCTGGCGGACAACGGCACCTTCTTCTCCCTGATTCTCGTATATTTTGCCAATCTTCTTCTCTTCCTGGCGCTCCTGCGCCTGTTCAACGCCGTAAGCCTTCACCGCTTTCTGGCGGATTGCATCCACAATGCGGAAAAATTGTGGGACGTTCTCAGGGACCTCGCCATGCTGGCTGCCGGGCTGTTCCTGTAAAAAATATTCTTTTCCTTACACGGAATGATGAACGGCAGAAGGAGAAAAGGAATCCAACCTTTCAATAGAAAGGAGTTTCCATGCGCACCACACACTTGATCATTCTGACAATGGCCGCAGTTTCCCTGATGGGCTGCAATCCCAAGGAAACGGTAAACGCCCTCACCTCCGACCAGAACGTTACCCAGAAGATGGCCGTGAGATTCGCGGAAAATATGGTTGGCCTGCCACGCGCTCTGGTCGTTTCAGATGCCAGAAAAGCGGCTCCGGGCGACAAAGTCACCGTCAAGGGAGCGGTGATCGGAGATGACCCCGTCTTTTCAAAAAACATTGCTTCCTTCACCATCGGAGACCCGGCTCAGCTCCTGGTCAATATGAAGGAGAAGGGAGTCTGGGCCGCCGGTACGGTACCGGTGGAAATACGGAAAAACAATACGATGACCGTCCAGTTCGTGGATGAACAGGGGCAGCCCATCAAGCACTCCGCCAAAGGCGTGAACGGGCTGAAAGAACAAGACGCCGTCATCATTACCGGAACCATTGATCCCCATTCCACTCCGGAACGTCCGGTGCTGAACATTGAAAGCATCGTGATTGAGTAACCCCTCTTCTGTGCCAAACCCTGATTCATGTCAAACGGTTCAGGCGTTTTGCGCCTGAACCGTTTTTCATATCAGAATGCGCGCATGGGATTTGATCCAGCATCATTGGGAATGATAACACTGGCCGCTACTTCAGCGGCAGCAGGTGCGGCATCCGCGTCTGCACAGAAAAAAAGCGCGGAAGCCACCAGACAGGCGGCGGACGCAAATGCCGCCACCCTCAGGAACGAAGCGGACCTCCAAAAACAGACAGGGATGGAAAATGCCAAACGCATGCAGCAGGACGCTGCGCGCCAAATGGGAGAAGCCCGACTGGACGCCGCCCAATCTTCCCTGCTTCGGGAAGGCTCCGTTCCAATCAGGGAACAGGCTCTGGCGACACGCCTGCAAACCCGGATTCAGGATGAAGCGGCGGAAGCCATGAGGAACGCCCAATCCCTGTACAACCGCGCCAACATGGAGCAATACACGGGCCGCGCCAATGCAAGAGCCCAGAAAACCTCAGCAATGGGCACCCTGCTCTCCGGATTCGCCCAGGGAGGGAATACCCTCCTCAAATGGTGAAGCGCCTCACAAGGCACCTCCATTTAAACGAAGACAGCCGGAAATTCCGGCGCAAACGCGGAAGCTTCTTAACGCCCCCCCTGCCAGGCTGCCCCGGAAGAGCAGCCTCCCAAAACAGCCTTGCCTGTCTTCCTCACATCACGGGTCACAAGGCCAGCACACTTCCGCTCACCTGCGCTTCCAGGGCAAGCAATTCCCGTTTCGCATCAAGCCCCCCGCCATAACCTGTCAGTTTCTGATTGCTGCCGATGACGCGGTGACAGGGCACGAAAATGGAGATGGGGTTGGTGGCATTAGCGGACGCTACAGCCCGGACAGCCCTCGGATGATGAATGCGGCGCGCCAGCTCTGCATAAGAAATGGTGGAACCGTAAGGGACTTTCATCAATTCATGCCAGACTGAGTTTTGAAATTCCGATCCGGTAAATACAATGGGTATATCAAAGTCTCTGCGTTCCCCCTGGAAATATTCACGGAGCTGGCTTACCGCCTGTTCAATAACCTCGGAAGTCCCTTCTTCATATTCAGCGTTGAGATGCTGGCAAATGCGGCGGTCTATCGTGCCGCGGCGTTTTTCCTTCGCCCAGTCGCAAATGCAAAGATAGCCGCCATATGAGCCAATCATCATTTCTCCAACGGGCGACAGATAACGGATTATTTTAATTGCCTCCATCTTCTTGTCCTTGTTATTGCATAACGCTCTTTCATCCATCCCCTGTACGGCTGGGAAACATTGCTCCATGCCTGCCTGTCATGTCCCGAAGCACAATGTTCCGCCCCAAAGGCTCTTCTCCGGCAGCCTTTAGCACATTTTCTTGCTGTCTGCAATCTTTCTTCCGCATTTGCTTTTTGTTTCCAATCAGACATGAATTCCAAGTTATTCGCCCTCTCCGGCCGGGCGCCGATAATCCGGATACCTGCTTTCCCCTTGAACCATTCCCCATTCAATCAACCATGACGATACCTCGCACAAGAGAGGCAAAATCCTTGCGTTTTTAATGCTGATGCAAGGCTCTGAATAATATTGGGTGGCGTCCCCGGCAGGAATCGAACCTGCATCTAGTCTTTAGGAGAGACCCGTTCTATCCATTGAACTACGGGGACCGGACATGGCCCGTGCGTGACAATAAACGGGAAGGCCTCCGCGCTCAAGCAAAAAGCAGGAGGAGTATGCCATGCATCGTGAATTCGAACAGTATTCACCAGGATAATTTTTACGGATTTCTGCAACTTCCCGTTTCCCCGCCATTCTCCGCACATCCCTGTCCGAATACAGCCATTGCTCCGATTACCTGCCGGAAGCGGCCCAGAATAATGAAATAACCGTCTTCCGCTGCCCCCTCGGGGCCGGAAGGCGCCGCCACTCCCGCAGAGAGTTATTTCCGCTGAATCTTATCGCCAAAAACAACGGAAAGAAAACAATCCCCCAGAAAGCCCCGTCCAGATGTGCCAATGATGAAAAAACAGAGAAGAACAGAACCACTGCATGAGAGAATATCCTCCGGAACAGCATCCCCTCCTGGAAATGGGAACAGGCCATACAAAAATCTTGAGAAGGGGGCGGAAGGGCCGTAGCGTTGCCGTATCATTCCCGCCATGCTCAACTTCGTTTACGATAACAAAACCACTCTTATTTTCGGAAAAGGCACCCACCATGAAACGGGAACCCTTCTCAAGCCGTTAGGCAAAAAAATCCTGCTTCATTACGGTAGCGGCAGCATCAAACGTTCCGGTCTTTACGATGCCGTCACGGCATCCCTGAAAGCCGCCGGCGTGGAGTATGAAGAATTGGGAGGCGTTCAGGCGAACCCCACGCTCCCCCTGGTGTATGAGGGCATCCGCCTCTGCCGGGAACACGGTCTGGGCCTCGTGCTGGCCGTGGGAGGGGGCAGCGTGATTGATTCCGCCAAGGCGATTGCGCTGGGCGTTCCCTACGAAGGGGACGTATGGGAACTATACCTTTCCAAAAAACAGCCTCAGTCCAACCCTCTGCCCGTCGCCACCGTGCTGACCATTCCCGCCGCAGGCAGCGAGAGCAGCCCGAATACGGTCATCACCAATGAAGAAACCAGAAGAAAACTGGGGTACGGTTCCCCCAAACTGCGCCCCGTATTCAGCATTATCAATCCGGAATTGTTCTTCACGCTCCCGCGCCGCCAGATGGCCAACGGCGTCAGCGACATGATGAGCCACATTTTTGAGCGCTATTTCACCAGAACCCTGCATACGGACCTTTCCGACAGCCTTTGTGAAGCCACTCTGCGCACCATCATGAAAAACGCCCGCATCCTGAACGGGGACCTGAATGATTACAACGCCTGGGCGGAGATTGCGTTTTCCGGAAACATCGCCCACAACAACCTGTTGGGCGTAGGCCGCGAACAGGACTGGGGCTGCCACGCCATGGAACACGAATTGAGCGCGCTGTACCATGTGGACCACGGCGCAGGGCTGTCCGTCGTCACCCCGGCCTGGATGAAGTATGTTTCCCCCAAACACCAGGAAATATTCGTGCAATTCGCCGTGAATGTGATGGGTGTGGAAGGTTCTTTCCGGGAACCGGAGGCCATCATCCGGGAAGGTATTTCCCGTCTGGAACGTTTTTACCGGGAATTAGGGCTCCCGACGACTATGGAGGAGCTGGACATCCTTCCCGGGGATTTCCCCCTGATGGCGGAACAGGCCGTCAGTGTGCGCGGCCCCGTCGGCGGCCTGGAAAAGCTGGATGTCCGGGACATCCAGGCCATCTACAGACTGGGTTGCAGCAACATTCAGCACGCATGACGAAAGGGGTAAAACATCCATTCATGAAATTCCCGGCCTTCCAGCATTCCCGGTGTTGTTAACAGCGTTAAGACACTCTCCCTTTTCCCGCAGCCTACTTGCAACTTGCCAAAGATTTTACTTGGAAGTAGTCTGGCGGAATGAACAGATTCTTTTCCGCTCTTTTTCTGGCGGCAGGATTGCTGGCCTCAGGAATGCCGTCTCCGGCGGACGCCTCCACCCCTCCGCAACAACATGCCCCAGCGGAAGTCAAAAGTTCCCCTGTTTCCCCGCAGCAAAGGAAGCAAGCTGTTGAAAACCTTGAAAAACTTCTGGGTAAAAGACTGTTCAAGAAGGCGGCGGAACAGGCTCTGAAACAACTTCATGAATATGACGACCAATACAGCGGGACAGATCTGCTTCTTTACTTCCAGGCTCTTACCCGTCTCAATGCCCTGGATGATTCCATCAATCTGGATTCCATTCTGCAGGAACAGATGAAGCGTCACGGCGGCAACCCATATTTCCTGATGGACGCCGCGCTCCTGTCCCAGAACGCCTGCCATACGTTCAAACTGGTGAACGGCGCCTATATCCGCGGCTCCGGACCATGGGATGGGGAATATTCCGGAGAAGCAAGGGACCGCGTGAAAGCCCTGCGGTGCCTTGTCAAGGCCATGCGGCTGGCGGAAAAGGACAACAACATGAAACTTCTGGGACAACTGCGCTTCATCACGGCACAGGCGTTGCTGGTGAAAGGCAGCCGCTACAGTTCCCCTTCCCCCTTCCAGGCTTACGCCGCCCTGGGGAACCTCACCAGCCTGGAGGAACTGCCGGGGTACGTCGCCAGGGAGGAAGCCCCCCCGTTCCGGAACGTCGCCACCGTGCCCGTCGAGGTCAATGCCAAAACGGGGAAGCCGGAAGTCGTCTTTTACCATGCCTCTTCCTCCTGGGAGACGGCTAAAAACGACGGAGAACGCATGCGCTGGCTGCTGGACGCCGCCATTCAGGCGAATCCGGAACTGGCCAACCAGGTCAATTATTTCACCGCATCCTGGTGCCGCCGGCTGTTCTCTTATGCCAATACGGCGCCGGATCAGGAATTCGTGTACGGTCCCGGCAATGCGGGCATGGTGGCGGGCATCAACCCGGCTAAATTAAAAACGAACCAGACCGTCGTTAAAACCGACCGGACGGGCAACGGCAAATTCCTGCTCGCCACCCTTCCCCCGGATTACGATTTCATCCGGATTGCTTCCGCCGTCCGGATAACTCCGGAGCCGGATGATTACATCAACGCCGCCCATCTGGCAGCGGACGAGTTCCTGGCCCGCAACCAGAGGCCTTCCGCCGCGCAGTTATTAGGAAAAGCCCTTCAGAACTGGAACGCGCAATCCTGGGACAAGAAAGACAGGAAGGAATTTCTGAACGTGGCGGACAACCTGAAGAAACGCATCGCCTCCATCACGGAACCCAACGGGACATTTGATACGGATAAAAGGACGCTGCTGGCAGGAGAACCGGTGACCGTCTCCTTCTCCTACCGCAATGCCTCCCGGGCTTGCGTAGCGGTCCGCCCCGTAGATATGAAGCGGTGGCAGGAAGAGCGCATGGACAAGATCCAGACCTCCAAAACGCTGGAAAAAGCTTACAGAAACGGGTATTCCAATCTGGGAAACCTGCTCTCCAATTTGCTGCATGACTCATCCTGTGCCCGCTATCTGGGGGAGGAAATCAAGGGGGAGGAAATAGCCCTGACTCCCGGGGACCGGCACCTGAACCACATCGCCCATATTCCCGTTCCCACCCGCAAGCCAGGCTGGTATCTGCTTACCGTCACCCTAGAAAACGGCTACCGGTTCCATCGCTTTCTCACTCTGTCAGACATGGTGCTGGTACGCCGTTCCGTTCCGGAAGGCAATCTCTGGTTCCTGGCGGACGCCGGAACGGGAATGCCCGTGGAAGGAGGCAGCCTGCGGATCCTCCGCTACCGGCAGGATAAAACGCTCCAAAAACGCCAGATAAAGGGGATCACGGACAAGGACGGAGCCATGGTGGAAACAATACCTCCCCGCGATTCCAGCGCCTTTTCCTACAACATGTTCCTGGGCATCGCTTCCAAGGGGGAAAGTTATGTGCTGGCGGGAATATCTGACTACGGCTGGGAATCCGGCAATTACCTCATGGATACGGCCAACAAGGCCTCCGACTCCTATTCCTGCTTTTTCCTGGAAAGCCAGCCCGTGTACCGCCCCGGACAGACGGCCCGTTTCAAAGGCGTCCTCTTCCGCCCGGACATCGCGAATCCCGGAACAAAAGACTGCGCCGGGAAAAAACTGACGCTGACCATTGCCTCCCCAACAGGGGATGAGAGCATTTTCCCTCCAAAAACCGTCACGACGGATTCCACAGGCAGCTTTGAACTGGAACTGCTTATTCCTGCGGACGCCCCGCTGGGCCAGTATGGGGCCAAGCTGAAACTGCATGACTCCGCAGACCCGGATTTCCGGCTGTATGCCCCCCTTTTCCGGATGGAAGAGTATAAAAAGCCGGAATTCTCCGTCAGAATGGAAGCCCCCGCCAAACCAGTCCGGCTGGGCCAGCCCATTCCCGTCGCCATTCAGGCGGATTATTACGCGGGCGGCCCCGTAAGCGGGGGAAAGGCAACCATCACGATTACCCGGACGCTGGGAGCGGATGTCTGGACGCCTTACTGGAAATGGAGCTGGCTGTACGACAGGTCTTTCAGCCCGTACAGCATTCCCTTTTCCCCGGATGCGCCTCTGACCATCCTGGAAAAGACGGTGCCGCTGAACAAAGACGGAAAAGCATCCGTAGAATTATCCACGGCGCAGGATGCCCGGGATTTCCCCTCCAACAACGTCACCTACCGCGTTTCCGTCAGCGTGACGGACGCCTCCCTGCGGGAAGTTTCCGCTTCCGGACAGGTCATTGCCACTTTCCGTCCGTTTAATATCTTCACCACCCTGAACTGCGGCTATGCCCCCGCCGGAACGCCGGTCCGGGCATCCATTACCGCAGCCACGGCGGATGGCGCCAAAATTGCCCATGCTAGGGGAACCTGCGTCCTGCAGCATATCCGTGCGGACGGCAGACGGGAAACGCTGGAAACCTGGGATATCGCCACCGGGAAAGATGGGGAAGCCTCCCTGTCCTTCCAGACCGGGGAATCCGGCCTGTATGCCCTTTCCACAACCCTGGAGGACGGGCACGGCAACAAGGTGGAAGAATCCTTCCAGTTCCTTTCCTACGGCAAGGGCAAACAGAATCCTTTTAAAATCAATCCTCTTTCCATCCATCCGGACAAAAAGGAATACGCTCCGGGAGATACGGCCAGGCTGCTCGTCACCTCTGATTATCCGGACGCCCGCGTCTGGACCTTCCTGCGCAACTCCTGGAAAAACGAATCCCGCCGTCTGGTTTCCCTGGACCGGCAGACAGCCCTTGTGGAATGCCGCCTGACCCGGGAAGATATGCCCAATATGGGAGTCAACGCCTTCACCGTCAGAAACGGAGAACTTCATGAGGCTTCCGCCGAACTTCTGATTCCGCCCGCCGGACAGCTTCTGGCTCCTTCCATAGTGCCGGGCAAATCCCAATACCGGCCCGGTGAACAAGGCAACGTCACCATTCAGGTCAAGGGGCCTGACGGCAAACCCGTCAGTAACGGCATCGTCGCCCTGGCCGTTTATGACAAGGCTCTGGAATACATCGCACGCCCCAATATTACGGACATCTCCAAAACCGTATGGGGCAGACTGAACGAAACCGGCTTCCTCAGCCTGAAAAAAATGACGGCTTCCGGCACGCAGCAGGATCGCGGTCCGGGCCAGCCCTCTTTCCAATCCCTGCTCTACAGAAATTACGGACCTATGGCGAGAAAGGCCAAAGGGATCGTTAACGGCTTTGCGGAGGCAGTGTTCGATTCCGGTGCAGATGCTGCCGCAAGCCGCGCATTGGCTACAGGAGCGGCCGCCCCCGCCGCCGTTCCGGTCATGGCCATGGCCGCGGACAAAGAAAGTGCAGAAAGCGAGTCCCTTGCAAACGGACAGGGAAATGCGGACGCACAGGAAAACGGTTCCCCGCACATTCAACTGCGCACCAATTTTGCGGACTGCATCAAGTGGTGCGGCACGCTCAAAACGGATGAAGAAGGAAACGTTGCCGTACCCGTGGAAATGCCGGACAACCTGACCACATGGAAGGCCTCAGCCTGGGTCATCACCCCCGGATTGCAGGTTGGGCAGGCTTCCGCAGAATTCCTGACCACGAAGGACTTCATGGTCAGCATGCAGGCCCCGCGCTTCTTTGTGGAAAAAGACATCGTGATGCTCAGCGCCCTGGTCCGCAACCGGACGGGAAAGGCTGTCCGCGCCCGCGTTTCCATTTCCCTGAAAGACGGGTGCCTGGAACTTCTCCCGGCTGACGATCCGGCCGTGAAGGGGCTTTCCGCAGATACGGATAATTCCGCCGTGCGGGAAGTGGACGTTCCTGCCCAGGGGCAGGCAGTCGTCAACTGGTGGGCTGCCGCCGTCAGGGAGGGAACCGCCGCCGTCGCCATGGAAGCGTCGGCTGGCTCTACCGGAGACGCCATGCAGATGAACTTCCCCGTACTGGTGCACGGCATGAAGCAGCTCCACGCGGAAAGCGCCGCAGTGCTCTCCGGAGAACAGGAAAAGACACTTTCCATTTCCCTGCCGCAGCAGCGGCGCAGGGAGGAAAGCGAACTGGTCGTCAAGGTCTCCCCCAGCATCGCCCTCAGCATGGTGGAGGCCCTGCCCTATCTGGCGGAATACCCCTATGGCTGCGTGGAACAGACGCTCAACCGCTTCCTCCCCGCCCTCGTCGTGACGGACACGCTCAAGCAACTCGGCCTGAATCCCGGAGCGGCGCTGAAAAGCCATCGCAGCCTGAATCCCCGGGACATCAAGAACAAGGCCTTCCATGACAGCGTCATGAAAAAACTGGAACGCAACCCCGTTTATGATGAAGCCGCGCTGAAAAAGATGGCTGCCAGGGGAATCTCCTCCCTCCGGGAAAAACAGCTCTCCAACGGCTCCTGGGGATGGTTCGGAGGGGCGGAAGAGGGAGATCCCGTCATGACGGCCCACGTGGCTCACGGCCTGAAAATTGCTTCAAACACGGTCAACGTGCCGGAAGGCATGATTTCCGGAGCTGTCCGCTGGCTGAAAAACTATCAGGAACGCCAGACAGCTCTTCTTGAACAAGGAGACAAATTCCGGAAACTGGAACAACTGCCGGACGGACCTGAAAAGAAGGAAGCTCTCCGCAAACTGGGGAATTACCGCCTGACGGCCTCCGCGACGGATACCCTGGTCTACTCCGTCCTGGCGGAATGCGGCGTGAAAAACCTGCCTATGGAACGCTACCTGTTCCGTGACAGGCTGGAACTTCCCGTCATCAGCCAGATTCAACTGGCGGAAATCCTGCTGGACGCCCACCGCATGGACGACTTCAACAAGATAATGCCCGTCATCTCCCAATTCCTCCAGCAGGACGATTCCCTGCAAACCGCCTGGCTGCGCCTTCCCAATGCAGGATACTGGTGGCGCTGGTACGGCAGCAGCGCAGCCACGCAGGCGGCCTACCTGAAACTGATGGCCAAGAGCGCCCCCGGCAATCCCGTCACGGCGCGCCTGGCAAAATGGCTGCTCGACAACCGCGCCAACGGTTCCTACTGGGACTCCACCAAAGATACGGCGGATTGTCTGGAAGCCTTGTCCGCCTACCTTCTCCAGACCAGGGAAGGCATGGAGGACATGGAAGCGGAAATCCTGTACGACGGCGTTCCGGTTAAAACAATCGCCAGTACGAAAGAAACCCTGTTCACCTTTGACAACGCCTTCCGCATGAGCGGGAAAGACCTGACGGACGGCAGCCATGTCATCACCATCCGCAGGAAAAAGGGCAGAGGGAACATTTATGCCAATGCCACCCTCAGCTACTTCTCCCTGGAAGATCCCATTCCCGCCGCGGGGAATGCCGTCACCGTGGAACGCTCCTACTACCGCATCCGGAAGGAAACGGTGAAAGACGGTTCCGTGAAGGACACCCAGACGGATGCAGGGGAGCTCGTCTCCCAGGGCAGAGACCTGACACGGCGCACGCTGTTGAAAAACGGGGACGTCATTGCCAGCGGCGACATCATTGAAGTGGTGATGACCGTGAAAACGAAGAACGACGTGGAATACCTCATGCTCCTGGACCCCAAGCCCGCAGGCTGCGAATCCCGGGAAACCGCCAGCGGCTACGCCCGGCTGGGAACCGTCTTCGGCTACAGGGAAATAGGGGATGAGGAAATACGCCTCTTCCTTTCCTCCCTTCCCATGGGCCAGTACCAGATCAGCCACCGCCTGCGCGCGGAACGTCCGGGACGCTTCAGCGCCCTTCCGGCCGTCATTGAGGCCATGTACGCCCCGGAACTCCGCGGCAACAGCCGGGAACACAAAATCGGCATCTCCATGCCATAAGACCTTCTGGAAATATCCGTCATTCCATGATGGCCCCGGCGGATATTCCGCCGGGCGCCTCTGGAAGCAGGCCGGTCAGGTGAAGAGCGGCCTGTCTGCCTTCCCCCTCACCTTCCTTTTCCGTCTCCCGCCCGTTTTTCCAACGTCATGGACTCCGGATCATACCGGTAATGAATAATGCTGCCGTCCAGCAACAGAGGAATCACCTGTTCAATAATCCCCAGAGGAACGGAAAACCATTCCCGCGGACGACACAGCCGCCCGCTCCCATCCCTGATTTCCAAATCCAGGCAGGCGGCGGCAAAGAAATGGTGAAGCAGGTTTTCCGCCTTGCGGGCATCCAGATTGTAACAATCCCACTTCCTCACGGGAATGACATCCGCCATCAGATACGTCGCCTCATGGCGAGCATGGGCAATACGTTCTTCCAGAGGCACGGAACTTACCCCTATTTTGTACAGATGAGGAATGGCCCGCACTTCCGGGAGCCTGCTGGCGGATTTCAGCACATACACGCAGCCGGTAAGGCAGTCATCTTCATTTACGGGGCCTTCCAGCTTCAATTCCGTTTCATCCGGCTCGCTGACCAGGCGGCCGCCGTCATACAAGGCACAAAACAGGGAGCGCATCAGCAGATCGGCCTCCGTTCCATTTTCAAAAATCACGCGCAAACGGTTATTCCGTTCTTTGCGGCGGTTATACGTAGTCTCTCCCTTATCGGCTATATAGGCCAGCATCCCTTTCAACAGAACAAAATTTCCCTGTTCCAGCACATTTTTCTGCCCATTGGCCACACGTGAAGTATGGCGTTTACCCTCATTCAGTTCACGCTGGCACCGCGCAAAAAGTTCCCGGAACAGCTCAAAATTCCGGCATGGCACGCGTTTGGCAATATATTCCGGCAGCTCCCGCCGGGGCAGAGCGCTCACGTCAAAAATATCCGCAGCGTCTTCATCCTCCAGCAGAGCCTCCATGCTCTTATCATGGAACACCTCCTCCACCGTGGCAGGCGGCTGGGGCAGCAGCCCGTGCCGGTCAATGGGGCGCAGCTGGGCCGCCCTGACGGGATCCTGACGGATTTGTTCCAGCCGGGCGGCCAGCCTGCGTTCATTCATGGATAGCCCCTTGACCGGTTCCCTCCCGCATTCATCCACAAAACGGGAGATCTCCTCAAAAGACTCCGCCAGCCTGTCCCCCCTGCTCACAGGGACTCGCTCCGGCTTGCTGTCCAGGTGGATCCCGGCTTCCTCCGCCTCCTCAAAAATGGCAGCAAGCCTTCTTTCCAGCGCTTCCTTATCCATGCCGCGCCCTCCTCCGTTTTTCCCTGCGTATCAGCACCAGGGCCTGCCCCAAAGTGGCTTCATTGGCATCCTCCGCGTTCGGGTCAGGTTCCCTGCCGCGCGCCTTGTTGAAAGCCAGCACAGATTCCCACAGCAGAACGGCCTCTTGCAGCCCCAGGGTGATGCGCGTTTCCGCAATGGCATCCCGTATCAGCCGCAAAACGGGGGCTGTCAGTTGCTTGGACATAATCTCAAATGCCCCGCGGAAGGGATTAATTCCGTCTATCAGGTTGATATCCAAATCATTAACATTAACAAATTTTTCACCCATCTTAATAAATTCCCGGCTCTGACCGCTCACGGAATCCTTCTCTTCCCTGATTTCCCCGCTCCTGATGGCGCAATCCGTCACCACGGCCTGACGCACTTCTTCCCGTTCCTCTTCCGTCAATCCGGGATAGCGTTCCGCAATGATTTTAGGCACCAGCACCTTATTGACGATGCGGGGGTCCGCATCCGGATGGGCAATCAGCTTTCTGACCGTATCATCCTGCATGATGCGGGCTTTCAAATCCGCCAGGTCATTCTCCACGATATCCCTCACACGCCCGGTGCCCGGTTCTTTGAATCCGCGGATGTGAATCGTCCCCGGCCTGCGTTCGTCCTCGCTCTCCGCACGGGCCCGGAATTTGAATTCCGGGGTCAGCACCTGCTCCATCAGCAGGGAGGCCGTCACCGCTTTCAACATATTATTCACCGCCAGCGTCACTTCCTCATCCTTCGCCGCCGGGGCGGCCACCAGATTGGTGAACTGGGCATGGGTCTTGCCCGGGCAGTCGCGCGTGGCGCGGCCGATAATCTGGATGATCTCCGTCAAAGACCCCCGGTAACCCACCGTCAGGGCATGTTCGCACCAGGGCCAGTCAAAGCCTTCCTTGGCCATGCCCAGGGCAATGATAATATCCAGTTCATCCTTCTGTTTCACTTTACGCAGATAAGCCACCAGCCTGTTGCGGTGGGCGGCCTCATCATTCACCAAATCCGCCACTTTCAGCACGCGCCCGTCCGCGCGGCGGCGCACGTAAAGGAGGCCATTCTCCGGGTCTTCTCCCTCCACCGTGCCCATGATATCCAGAATATGGCCTACTTCATCATACTTTTCTTTGGTGGATTCCCCGCTGTTCACATGGGGAATGTGCAGGATGGTCTTCCTGTCCGTATCCAGAACCTCCGGCAGGGCGTCCAGATAACGGCCCTGGTAAAAATGATAGCCTATCCCCAGGGATTTCAAATGCCTGTACCCGTTCAGCTGGTCATAATACGTATACACTACCCGGCTGAACCTGGCTTCATCTTCCGGCAGCAGAATGGGCACATTGTCCCCGCGGAAGTAGGAGCCCGTCATGGCCAGCACATGGGCGTCCGTTTCCCTCATCACGTCATGCAGAAGAGCGCCCAGCCGGCTGCTTTCACGGTCCGCGGACACATGGTGAAATTCATCTATCCCCAGCAGGCAGCCGCTGAACGCTTCCGTAGCCAGCTTTTCAAACGCGAAGCGTAGCGTGGCATGCGTGCAAATCAGGATGCGGGCCTCGCTCTCCATAAACTCCACAAAACGGGCCACCTTGCCGGCATCCGCTCCGGGCGTGCACAGGTTGTAGCGCAAGTCCGGCGTCCAGTCCGCGAAAAATCCGCTTTCCGTCAGCCGTACGGGCGCGAAAGAACCGCCAATCGTCCGTTCCGGCACAGCCACAATCACCTTGCGCAGCCCCTGCCGTTCCAGCTTATCCAGAGCCAGATACATCAGCGCACGGCTCTTGCCGGATGCCGGCGGCGCCTTTAGCAGCAGATACCGCTCACGCCTTTTGGCGTACGCGCGCGCCTGCATATCGCGCATCCCCAGCGCGTCCACCGCCGTGCTGGTCCCCGTGGCCCCGTAGTTGACCTGCATCATGTTCATGTTTCTTATTCCGTTTGTTGCCCCTGCGTCATTTCCCGGTACAGCTCAAACAGGCATTCCAGCCGTTCCCCGTCATCCTTAAAGCCCTTCACCCGGTAAAGCCGGTCCACCTCCGCATCCAGCCGGTCATGCGCCTTCCTCAGGTTCTCCGGCATCCTGTCCGGATCATACAACTCCGCCGGCGTCTTTTCCGGATGCGCCTCCCGCGCGTCCAGTACCCTCAGCGCCGCTTCCGTCACCCGCGCCTTTTCTCCCTCCGTCAGTTCCCTCAATGGAAAAGTGTTGTAGCAAAGCGTGGCGGAATAACGAAGTCCTGTCCCTAAACGTCCACAAGTCATTAATGCCCACACCATATGCATTTTAGATGATAGAATGCCAAATACCCACGGCTTAGCATCATAAACAGCATATGCTGGATGAGAGATAATTACATTATCGTTTACATAACCCATAGGTATTCTCCCTCGTTTTTCACTTGAAACCCCAGGAATAATGATAGCTTCAGTTGGTTTATAAGTCCGTTGCATAAATAGATGAGGATTTAACGCCTGTCTTTTTGTTGCATTTTTTTTACTTTGCAAACGAAATGACTTCACGGCATCTATTCTCTGACATACTTTATCAATACTCAAAGCATATTGATATTGATCATTTTCTATCCATAAACAATATCTTTTTTTCCCTTTAATCAATTCATCAGCCCCCATATACTTCTTCATAAGACATATGGATTCAGGATATAATTCCACCAATTCATCTTTTTGCGTCTCCGTCAAAATCAGATGGCCACCATCTACCGGAGCATTTCCTATCAGAATAGCGGGAAAATTCTTATTCAGGCATTTATTGCGCTGTTCCACAAAAACCGTTTTCCCGATGGTCAAATAAGGCGTAATATTAGAAACGCTCATTTTTTTATTCTCTTGGTAAAACGTTTTATCAGGACATTCATCCCTGTGGGAAAGGCCGAGGATCACACAAGAAACCCCTGCCTGATATTTCGCGTTGTTGCTCCATTTGAACGATGCGTAAGCAAAACCAATTTCCACACCCAATCCCAAGATGGGCTTCCATAAATTCGGCACCTGTGTACCCTGAGTGATGGAATTGGTACACACAAACCCCGATCTGGCGGAAGAATGCTGCATATACTCGGCAGCCAGCATCAACCAGCAGGAAACATAATCCAAATCTCGATAATTATTGCCGTATTTGGAAAATATATTTTCCTGTTCCTGTTTTTGCTCTTCATTCTCCTTTTTACCACCCAGATACGGCGGGTTGCCGAAGATATAAATCTCCGGCTCTCTGACGTCTGGCGCGGCGCGCTGAAGCAGGGGTTCCACCGTCCAAAGGGGCGCAGCCTGAGCGGGAGCCGTCTTCGGGCACACGGTTTCCCAGTCTAGGCGCAGGGCGTTGCCCAGCACGATGTGCTCATTGGGGCGGAGCGGCAGGGTAGGCACCCGTTTGCCCAGGCGTTCAAAAAACTCCTGATTCATCTGGTGTTCCGCCAGCCAGAGGGAAAGCATGGCGATTTCATGGGCAAAGTCATCTACTTCAATGCCGTAAAACTGGCTGATGGAAACGGAGGGCATGGGCAGCAGAGCGGGCACGCTTTCCAGCACCTCCATTTCCAGCCGGCGCACTTCTTTGAACGCCACAATCAGGAAGTTGCCGGAGCCGCAGGCGGGGTCAAAAAAACGGATGTTGCTGAGCCTCTCAATAAACTTCCTGGCCCGGGCTTCATGGCCCCGGGCCTGCCGGGCGGCGTTTTCCAGCTCTTCCAGGAACAAAGGGCGCAGCACCTTCATGATGTTGGGAACGGAAGTGTAATGCTCCCCCAGGCAGGAGCGTTTGTCCGGTGCCACGCAGGCCTGGAACATGTTGCCGAAAATATCCGTATTGATGTCTGACCAATCCAGATTCCCCGCGTCAATGAGCGCTTTCCGGGAACGGGAGGAAAAGCGCGGCACGGCGTGCACCCCCTGGAACAGGCCGCCGTTGACGTAAGGGAAACGCGCCGCGGAAACCGGGACGGCGGCGCGTTCCGGGCTGCCCGGCGGAAGATTCATGACGGCAAATGCCCGTTTCAGCTGTTCCCGCAGGTCGGATCCATCCGAAGCCGTAGCGCGTTCAATGAAATCCGTAAAAAGCCGTTCTTCCTCAAAAATTCCGCTGTCTTCCGCGAAAAAACAGAACAGCAGGCGCGCCATAAACACATTCATGGCGTGGCTGTCCAGCCCCGGGTTATCTTTTTTCAGGGAGTCAAATATTTTCCCCATCTTCTCCGCGGCGCGAACGTCGGCTGGATTCTCCAGCGTGATGACCGTCTTCTCCAGCCCCGCCCAGGGAAGAAAAAAGTCATAATGCCGGGGCAGATCCTTCAGGGGGAATTCCAGGGCTTCCCCGGTTTTCATGTCCGCCGCGGCCCAGGAACCGCCATCACAGACGATGATGAACCGGGGAGCGTACTTCAATACCTCCGGATCCCGGCGGCAGGCGTCAACCGCGCTCATCAGCAGCCCCGGCTCCGCCCTTTTGTAAAAAAGCTTTTTTTTCCACAGCAGATCCCCCGGACGGGCGGCCGCATTTAAGGCGCCGCTTTTCAGGCGGCTGACGCTGGATTTGGGAAGCCCATAGGCCAGGAGAAAGTCAAAAATCAGGGAATCCCCGTCCGCATGCTTCCACGTTTCCCATGCTTCCGCAACGGCCTGTTCTATCTGAAGAGGAGTCAGCACCCGTTCAGAGTATGTTGGCGCAACATGCTACCTTATTTCCGTATGCATTTATTATAAATTATATACAGAAGCCATCCAACAAAATAGCAGCAATATTGTTCATTCCACTCATTCTTTTTTCCTTTCATTTTCAACATTTCGAGCTTGATGCACATGTTGCGCCAACATCCATTATTTCATCCCGTATGGAACATCATCAGGAACCATGGGAACAGGTTTGCGCCCTGCTGACGGGCGGAAAGGTCAGCCCGGCGGAAGTTTTCATGCTGGGCATGCAGGCTCTGGAAACCGCGGGAAGCCTGCGCGGAGGCAGGGGAACCCTGAAAAGAGCGCGCCGCATTATCCTGCTGGGGGCAAAAAACCTGGAAGAAATGGAACAAAGCGTCAGCGTAGCCCAGGCGGCGCAGGATATGCTGGAGAGTAAAAAAGACCGTCTGCGCCCAGTCAGCTTAAAAGGGCTGCGCACTCTGACGGGCAAACTGCTCCGGGACAGGCCGGATCTGGCCCGGCGGCAGGTGCGCGGGCTGGATGCCGCCAGTTGCCGGGAATGGCTCAACGGCAGTTTCCGCACGCCGCGACGCTTTCTGAATGGCCGGGCGGCCCTCAGCGCGGTCTGCTCCCACGCCATACGCCGCGGCTGGGCGGAACGCAACCCAACGGCGGGGGTGGATATCCCCGTCATCAAGGAACGCCGCATTGCCGCCCTGCCCGTGCAGGCATGCTCCCTGCTGCTGCGCCTGGCCGGGGACATGCACCACGGGGAATGTCTGGCGGCGGCAGGCATCATGCTGTTTGCGGGAATCCGCCCGGCGGAAGTGGAGCGGCTCCGCTGGAAACACGTCTGCCTGGAAGACAAGGTAATCTCCATCCCGCCGCAACACTCCAAAACGGGCGGGGCGCGCCATGTCAGCCTCCAGCCCGCGCTGTCCAGCATCCTGAAACGCGTCAGGAGGCCCGCAGACATGCCCGTCACCCCCGCCAACTGGAAACAAAAATGGCGACAGGTCAGGGCGCGTTTCTCCGCCCTGACCGGCAGGCCATGGCAGGCGGACGTGCTCCGCCACACCTTCGCCAGCTACCACGCCAGGCAATTCAGGGATTTTTCCTCCCTGCAAATGGACATGGGGCACTCCAGCCTGTCTCTGCTCCGCACGCGTTATCTCAATATGGAGGGGATTTCACGCCGGGAATCCGCAGCCTTCTGGCAATTAAACCACAACGCTCTCTTCATCGGGCCTTCTTCATCCGGCTCCCCGGAAAAAGAGGGAACAGTTCCCGGCATCGCCTGAAGCCGGAACCATGCCTGCCGCGTTGACTCCCATATTCATTCCAGGCGCAGAATTATCTGACGGACAGAGAAACCATCTTCCGTTTTTTATCTTTGCCGGGAACACCCATAAAACTCTTGCAATCCGCTTGCGGAAGCGGAGAATATGCGGCCCGCCGCGCAGCGGGCCGCACCATGCCGTCAGAAACGCTGAAAGGACATATCGCGATGGGAGCGGCGGCCGTCATCTGGGGCCTCATGTCTCCCGTCAGTAAACTGGTCATGCAGCAGGGAGAAGTAAGTTCCGCTTCTCTCGCCACATTCCGCCTGCTGGGAGCGGCCATCCTGTTCTGGCTGGCCTCCGCTTTCGTGCCAGGGGAACCCATAGAGAGGAAGCACCGCCTGCCCCTGTTTTACGCCTCCCTGTTCGGAATCATTTTCAATCAGATGGCTTTCACGGTGGGCGTAGGGTTCACTTCCCCGGCGGATGCGGCCATCATCATCACCATTACGCCGGTATTGACCATGATTCTGGCGGCGTTCGTCCTCCGGGAAATGGTCACGGGGAAAAAATCATCGGGGTCTGCGCCAGCGCCATCGGAGCCATTCTGCTGGTTTCCGGCAGCGGAGGGCATGCGGCGGCCCTCCCGGGAGACAACAACCTGCTGGGGGACATTCTCTGCCTGGCTTCCCAGTGCAGCGTAGCCGTTTACTTTGTCTTCTTTAAGAACCTGATTGGCAGATACTCGCCCGTCACCCTGCTGAAATGGATGTTTACGTATGCCGCCGCCGTCTGCCTCCCCTTCACCTTCCGGGAAGTGGGGTCCATCCACTATTCCGCCCTCCCCGCACAAACATGGCTGGGCATTGCCTACGTGGTGGCTCTGGCTACCTTTGTCAGCTATATCTGCCTGTCTTTCGCCCAGCAGCGGCTGAAACCCACCGCCGTCAGCATGTACAATTACTGCCAGCCGGTGATTGCCTCATCCGTGGCGGTGATGTGGGGCATGGACCACTTCGGATGGATGAAAGTCCTCTCCGTCCTGCTGGTCTTTACAGGCGTGCTTCTGGTCACCGGAACCGGGGGAAAACGGGCCGTCCAGGAACAATAAACACGCCATTCCTCCGGATTTCCGCCGCCACGCCCTACCGGAAAGGCAAAAAAGTTCCTCCCTTCTCCGCCAACATGCGGCCAAAGCCCGCTCACCTCACGGCCCGCTATGCGCCGCCCCGTTAATCATGAAAAAATAGATGGGAAATTCAGCCATTCTGATATAGCATTCCCATGTAGCCCTCAACTTTTCCCCTTTCCGGGGATTCCTGCTTCCCTGCCATGAACCGATTCTTTCTATCCTGGGACAAACCGGCCTGCCGGGCCGTGGCGGAACGCCTGCTTTCCCTGGGAAATGACTTCCACCGGCATCTGGTGCTGGTTCCCACACGGGAATCCGGGAGGCAGCTGAGGGAATTCCTCGCCTCCATTTCCCGTACACAGGCAATCTTCGCTCCCCAGGTCATTCCGGCAGACCAGTTTCCCCGGATGGAAGAAAAGGAAGAAACGGCGTCCGCTCCGGAAGAACTGGCCGGGTGGCTCCTGGCTCTGGGGGACTCTCCCCATCGCCTTTATCCCCGCCTGTTTCCCCGCCCCATGCCGGAGGATTTTTCCAGCATGCTGGAAATGGCCGGCAGCCTGCAAAACCTGAGGCACGCCATGGCGAACCAGGGCGTCTCCTGCATCATGGCCCACCATGCCTGTGCGGGCAGAGACGAACGCTGGACGGACATGGAAAGGCTGGAAGAACAATGCACGCAACAACTGGAAAGCTGGAAGCTTGAAAACAGAACCTCCATGAAGGCGGAAGCCCCGCCCCGGCTACTGAACTCCCTGAGGGAAACAGGTGGAAATATTATTCTGGCCTGCGCAGCGGAGGTTCCGGCCCCTCTGCGCCATGCCCTCCGGCATGCGGAAAGCAATGGCGTACCCGTCCAGATATGGATCCACGCGCCGGAGGAAGAAGCCGCCTCCTTTGATTCCTGGGGATGCCCTCTGCCGGAAGAGTGGTCCCGGCGCCCCATCAAAATCCGCGACGACCAAATCAAAATTGCGGCCAATCCGGCACGGCTGGCTGAAGAAACGTGCCGCATCATCGCCCGCACAGCGGAAGGAGAAACGCCGGACATCGCCCTGGGCGTTTGCGATCCTGACATGAACGTCGCCCTGGACGCAGCCCTGCGCCAATACGGTTGGGGCCTCCACAATCCGGAAGGGAAGCCTTTTGCCGGAAGCGGCGTCATGGACCTGCTCCGCAATCTCCAGCGGGCGCTGGAGGAAAAAGGGACGGCGCGCCCCGTCTATTCCCTGGCGCGCTCCTCCCTGCTCTGCGCCTCCCTAGGGATAAGGAATCAGCAGAGTTGCTGCGCCGCGCTGGACAAAATCCAGCAGAAATACCTTCCGGAAACGGAAGAATACCTGCTTTCCAGGCTGAAAGAGGCTTATCCCGAAGCCTTTCCTTCCATCCAGGCCATTCTGGAATGGCGGAACCGGATGGCGGAACCGGGAATGCTGGGGGAACGGCTGATGGAATGGTTCCCGGCCCTGGCAGCCATCTATGGCCCGGAGACGGAAGCCATGGAAATGTTCCATTCCTGCCTTTCCGGACTCATGCGTCTGCAACAGCGCTCCACCGCGTTTTCCAGCCCGGAGACGGCTCTCCTGCTCCTGATGAAATGCCTCCAGCCGCTGCGCGTCAGAAACAGGAGAAAAGCTCATGCGGCGCTGGATTCCCTGGGCTGGATGGAAGTTCACTTCCGCCCGGAAAAAAACCTCATTCTCACGGGACTAAACGAAGGGACCGTACCGGAAGGAGGCGTTTCCGACCAGTTCATGCCGGAGGAACTACGGGAAACCCTGGGCATTGATTCCTTTAACCGGAAGAAAGCCCGGGACAGTTTTCTGCTGACCGCCCTGCTCCATTCCCGCGAACGGGAAGGCAGCCTCACCATCCTTCTCTCCCGGACCAGCAGCAGGAATGATCCTCTGACCCCATCCTCCCTGCTCATGCGCTGCCCGGAGGCGGAGCTGCCGCACCGCGTAGAACTGCTTTTCCAGGAAATCAGCGATGCGCCCGCACCCCTGCCCTACCAGCGAGGAAACTGGCACCTCCAACCCGAGGAAGGCTGGAAGACCGCTGCGGACATCGGCGCGATGGCGCCCGGCTACAAAAACCCGTGGAAGGAAAGAGGGAAGCCCTTCTCCCCCTCCGTCCTCAAAAGGTTCCTGTCCTGCCCCATGCGTTTCTGGACGCAGGAGGCTCTGCACATGAATGAGGAAGAATTCCTGCCGGACAAAGAAGATATGGCCGCCAATGAACTGGGCACCATGCTGCACGACGTGCTGGAATGCTTCTGCCGGGAACACGCCGTCCTGAAAGACGGCATGAACGCAGCTTCCCTTCAGGCCGCCATCACGGAAATACTGGAACAAACCTTCCGGAAACAATACGGCCCCTCCCCCCTCATGCCCCTGCTGCTGCAAAAACGCTCCATGGAACAGAGGCTTTCCGTTTACGCCGTTCAGCACTTGCAGGCCCTTCAGGAAGGATGGTCCTGCATTGCCTTTGAGCGTCAGGTAGAGAACTGGACACTGGGCGGCTTCCCCATGAAATTCCGTATTGACCGTATTGACCGCCATGCGGACGGGCGCATACGGGTCATTGACTACAAAACCGGAGCGGCCTCCTCCTGTGAAAAAAAGCATCTAGAACCGCTCGGACGGCCGGACGCCCTGTCCCTGCTTTCCCCAGCCCTGCATCCCTACACCAAACGACGGAAAAACGGGAAGCTGGCGCACGCGCGCTGGAAAGACCTGCAGCTTCCCGTTTATGTGCTGTGGGCCTCGGAAACCTACGGCGGCGCTCCCTCAGCGGCCTATTACAACCTTCCCGCCAATCCCATGGATATCGGAATCTCCTCCTGGGACACCCTCCACGACACCATGCCCGGATATGAGGAATGCGCGCTGGACAGCGCCCGTTCCTGGGCGGTGGAACTGATGAAGCTTCTTTATGAAGGCCGCGGGCTCATCACCGCGGAGGAACTGGGCTGGCCACCGCCCTCTTATGACGTATTCAAGGACCTGATGACTTCCCGGAGGGAAAGCCTGCAGGATCTTTTGGGCCTCCGCCTCACCCCCCACCTGCCTTTCTAAGATGCCGCCCCTGACCAACATGCTGATCTCCGCTTCCGCCGGAACGGGAAAAACCTACCAGCTCTCCCTGCGTTTCCTGGGGTTGCTGGCGCTGAACGGCGGCAACCACCCCGAACGCCTCATCGCCATTACGTTCACCCGAAAAGCGGCGGGAGAATTCAAGGACCGCATTCTGACAGACCTGGCCGCGGGGGCCACGGATGAGGCAGGCGCGGCGCGGCTGAAAGAACGGCTATGGGCGGTTATCAAAGGAACGGACGGGGAACCCGGTCTCTGGCCCGGCGCTCCGGAGGCATGGAAGGAGGAAAACCTGCATCGGGAACGCTTCCTCCATTTACTGCACATTCTGGTGCAGAATTTGGCGCGGCTCAACCTCTGCACCATTGACAGCCTGTTTGCCCAGATTGCCTCCGCCAGCGCCTTTGAACTGGGAGTCAGCGGCTTCAGCATGATTGACCCCACGGCGGAGAAACTGGCGCGCCGTGAAGCCCTGCTCTCCCTGTACCGGGAATGCTCCGTAAACAGGGAGCGAAGGAAGGACTTTGAAGATGCCTTCCTTTCCGGGGCGGATTCTGACGCGGAAGCCGCGGACGCGGAGAATTCCATGATGCGCCGCCTGAGCACCTATCACGAACTTTTTCTGGATGTGCCGGATGCCGGGATGTGGGGAAACCCCGTCACACTGGGCTTCACACTGGAGGAGCTAGCGCCTCCCGTTCCCCTGGAACAATTTGACTCCGTACTGCATTCCCTGGTTTTCCAGGTTCAGCAAACTCCTGCGCCGGAAGGGAAAAACGGCGTAAAAAACAAAGAACTGTTCCTGCGCTTCCTGAACGGATTTTCCCAATACGCCAGGCTGGGCCGCGTGCGCTTCCGCACAGAGGGAGGTTCCCCCTGGGCCATTACCGTGGAAGAGGCGCGGGAAAAATTCCGGGATTTCTGGACGCCTGCTCTGGAAAAACTCATCCAAAGCTGGCTGCGCATGGAAGCCCTGCACACGCTGCGCCGCACACGCGCCACGCACGGACTGATGCTCCTGTTTGAGGGCAAATACTCCTCCCTGGTCCGCAACAGGGGGAGGTTCCTGTTCCACGACGTTACGCGCATGCTGGGAGGGGGCACCATTACGCCGGAACTTAAACGGGATCTGCAATACCGCATGTACTGCCGTTACGACCATTGGATGCTGGATGAATTCCAGGATACGTCCCAGCCCCAATGGCGCGTCATCAAGCCTTTCCTGGATGATCTGGCGGAATCCAAGGCCGGAAATGAAGGCAGCATTTTCGTGGTGGGGGACATCAAGCAGAGCGTGTACCAGTGGCGCGGCGGAGACCCGGAGCTGTTCCGCTCCGTTTCTTCACAGCTTCAACTGGAACAACGCGGCATGTCCACTTCCTACCGCTCCGTCCAGCCTGTGCTGGATCTGGTCAACGATATTTGCGACTATGCCCGGACAGCGCCCGGGTGCGAACCCGCCGCCCTGGAACAATGGGGGGAATATCCGGAGCACCGGTGCGCCCCCCATCTGGAAGGCCGCCCCGGCGCCTCCCAAATCTGGCAGGCGCCCAAGACGGAAAACGTCTCTGCCAATGACCTGGTATGCCAGGCGGCGGCTGATATTCTGGAGCGTACAGGAGCCCTGCGTCGCGGCCTGGAAACAGCGATACTGGTCAGTACGAAGAACCAGGCTCTTGTCATCAAGGGATGGCTGACGGATCACGGCATCCCCGCAGAAGTGTGTGACGACGTTCCGGTAGGCGTGGACTCTCCGCTGGGGAAAAACCTGCTGTACTTCTTCCGCTGGCTGCTGATGCCGGGAGATCCCTTTGTCGTCGGCCTGCTCACCCACTCCCCTCTCCGGCCTCTCATCACGCCGGGATGCCCGGAAAGCATGGAGTGGAAAGAATGGCGCTTCCTGCTGGAACGGGACGGTTACGCCGCCGTCATGGAGGAACTGGAACGGCGTCTGCTCCGGGGAGGAACGGAACTGACGGACTTCCACCGCGACCGACTGGCCGTCTGGCAGAATGAGGCGGAACAGGTGGACGAACAGAGCGTTTCCCTGGATGAATGGATCAGGCGCATGGAGGACCTGACCCGGCGGGAAGATCCCGCCGCGGGAATTGTCCGCATCATGACCATCCACAAATCCAAAGGGCTGGGATTTGACATCGTCATCCTGCCCCAGATCGGCAGGGATACTCCTTTCGCAAACGCCACGCATTTGACTCACTTCGTCAAAAAAAACAGGGATGGTGGAATAGAAGGAATCGTCATCAAACCGCCCAAAGAAATCTATCAAGAAATTCCGCAATTCCGGGAACTTTACCGGGAATGGCGCGCCCGACAGCAATTTGACGGATTCTGCAAGCTGTATGTGGCGCTTACCCGGGCCAAGCGGGCTACCTACGTTATCCTCCCGTACCGGGAAGACAAGGGAGAAGAGACGGCAGATTCCATGTGGAAAGTGGTCCGTTCCTCTATCCGGTCCCTCAACCGGGGAACGGAAGACATACTTCCGGAATCCGGAGCGTCATGCCTGTACTCCCGCGGTCTTGAAGGGTGGTACGCGGAATTCCCGGAAATCATACACAAACGCGCGGAGGAAAGCGCGCTGGAATGGCCGACGCAAAAACCGTTGGCCAGAGAACGGATATCCCCCTCCGGCCTGTCGGAGGAAGCCTCCCCGCTCCGGGGAGAAAAACACGCGGGCGCAGGGAAGGCCGCCGCGCTTGGTTCCGCCGTCCATGCCGTGTTTGAACGGATTACCCGCTGGGATGATGAAAACAAGCCGGAGTGGGCTCTCCACCCTGCTACGGAGGCGGAACGCATCGTAGCGGAGTGTATGGAAATCCCATCCATCCGCGGACTTTTCACGTCTCCGGAAACGGCGCGCATCATGAAGGAACAGCGTATTGAAGCCATTGACGGGAACAACTGGATTTCCGGCATCATTGACAGGCTGATTCTTGATGACGGAGCCGCCGTCATCGTGGACTTCAAGACGGATCATGCCGAATCCCCGGAACAACTGCGCGAGCGCCACTCAAACCAATTGAATGCTTATGCCCGCATTGTGTCCAGAATCACCGGAATACCGCTGGAACGCATAACGCGCATCATTGTTTCCACTTGCTTAAAGGAAACCGTTCCCATCCAATAAGCCTTTCTTTCCGGACAAATCCGTTTCCCTGTATTTTCCCGCGCTTCACTCCTATTCCTGCTCATTTCCAGTATGGGAAAGGGGAACCCGGAAAACAGGCTGGAATAGAAATGCCCTGCCGCACAGACAGGAAGAGGAAAAACGCCAAATAAAAAAACCGCTCCGTGTGAATTAGGAGCGGCGTTGATAACAAGGCTTTGTTGCTTTCCGGATCAGGCCCTGCGGCGGCGCAGGAACAGAGCAGCAGCGCCCAGCAGGCTCAATGCTGCCGTAGCGGGTTCCGGAACCTGCGTCAGGGCAAGATAATTGAGGGCCGTCCGGCCGTAAGAGCTGGAACCATTCCCCTGAATCGTAAGGGTAAGCGTTCCGTCTTCCCCCACGACAATGTTCTCCACCGAGGAATAAAGCCCTTTATTGGCGGTAGCGCTGGAAGTTCCAGCATTTCCCGGAGTCAGAACGCCGGAATTATCTCCCGTCACGGAAGAAATTTCGGCCCAGTTCCCGCTGGCATCTGTACCGAAGCTTGTCCACACGGCATTGGAAGCATCGGCGTTTCCGATCGTCCAAGTCTGACCGGCAAACACGTCCTTGCCTGTGAAACCTCCAAAGATGGACAAGGCATATTCCCCGGCGGCAAGACCACTGAACGTTACGGTGAAATAACCGGAACCATCGGCCGTTTGCGTTAAAAGACCGTCACGAAAGGTGTCCCCCAGACTGAAAGGCATGCTGCCGTTGAAAGGATTTTTCCAATCTGCTTCTTCCTCAGCCGTCTTGGTGGTGGTATAACCGTTTTCCGATACATATCCTCCGGCCGTGCTCCACGCCAAAGAAACGCTTCCCGGCATGCTGCCCAAAGAGGCGGAGGCGTTATCATAATTCATATTGAGAGCGCCTTCCGTCGTGGCGTCACTGCGTCCGAAATCAATCTGTACCGTCGCCGCCTGTACTGCAAGCAGGGAACTCGCGATCAAAGCTAAAGAAAATAAGGATTTCTTCATGACAAAAGAGAGTAAACCGGTTCAACAATCCGGTGTCAATGGAAATCATGAAAACTTAATCATATACTACATTTATTTTTTATGGCATCAGTCATCTTCCATCAAGATGATAGAAATATATAACATGTTTAATGAGAATAAAATGGATTTTTATTGAGACAACCCGGCACTCACCGGATTGTTGATCCGCGGACATTAGCCGGTATCTAAATAAAAAAGGCCGCCCGGAAACGGATCAGTAAAACGGCAAAAAATAAGCCGTCAAGGTTCAGGAACAGCCACCCGGATGCTTTCAATCCCCAAATACCGGGCCATGGAACGATTGATAAATTCATCCGGATCCCCGCTGCTCATGCGCCACATCACGGAAACATAAGGAGCCAACGGCACGGAATCATAAGGAGGAACCGTAATGTTTTTCTTGCCTTGTTCCAATTCACGGCGGATGAACATGTTCCGTTCCTCGCACTGGCGGTGGATACGGGGAAAAGCCTTCAGATATCCGGAGCATATCCACAGGGCCGCGCCAGCCGCCGCCAGCAGCACGCAGAATGGAATCCAGCGCCTTTGCACAGCCTCCATCCATACTCCGTACAACCCCAGAATGCCCGTCATCATCAACACCGTAGCGGAAAACATGGCGTGCCATGCCGGAATCACACGTACAAAAAAGCTGATTGCCATGGCATGAGCCACCAGAATAAACAGCAGGGAGGCGCACATGCGCCGCCCGGCCTCCCCCCGCCAGATTTTCATCCCCGCTTTCACAGTCAGCAGGATCAGAGCGGCGGTGGCAACGGCCAGCAACATTTTAGGAATCGGCATGAATTCATAAAAGGCGTTTACCAGTTCTGGAATAGCGCCGAAACGCTCTCCCCAGGAATGAAGGACGGCAGCGCCGCCCGCCGTTTCCGAATGAAGGCGGGCGGCATTGCCCGGAGCCAGCAGAAGAAAGGCCCCTCCCAACGCATGGAATCCCCAGCCAATGAAGAACCAGCGGGGGAGAACCATTCCCCGGCTGCGAGCGTAAAACCAGTACACGAACAGCATGCCCAGGGAAGCGGGAATCTGGTTCTCATTCGTCATGCCGGCGGCAAACGCCGTGACGCCTATCCAGAACCAGGAAAAAGGAGTGTCCCGAATCCGGGAAGTTCCTGCCCATAAGGAGCGGTACAGGCACAGGAAACCCAGCCAGATGGCGGCCGACCATGCGTAATTGGTCCCTCCGGACAGCCAGAACATCGTGATGCCCGGCCTGGATGAAGACGTAAGCAAAAGAAGCGCCCCTGCGGCAAACAGCAGCACATCCCGCCAGTTTCCGGAATTGACCCTTCTTCCCTGCGCCAGGAAAAACATCATCAACGCCAGGGAAAGAAGCACGAAGGGATTGACGGCCAGAAAAAGCCATTTTCCCGCCGTAGCCGTAAAAATAGCGAGGAATTCCCCCAGCCGGGGATTCCAGTGCATGTATGACCACCAGCACCGCTCCAGCACGGGCTGAAAGGCAAGGCGGTGGTCCGCCCCGAACACGGAATGCATCAAGCTGTCCCCGGTGAAAGGAGTCCACCAGGTAAGCAGCATGGCATACACAAGAAACGCCAGCACCACCACCCGGAACAGGAAACGCGCCGCCAGTGACTGCTTCATGGAACAGGCCGGAATAAAAACGCCGTCCGCAACTAATCCGCGACGGCCTTGAATACCGGGGTGGGCAGCTTGTCCGGCTTCTTGCCAAAGAAATCCCCCACATCCTTGAATGTCACGAACAGGAAGAACCCCATCAGCAGGAACACAAAGCCGAACTGGACGAATTCCAGGACTTTTGTATTCAGGGGCCGCCGGAAAATCAATTCAACGGCATTCATGACCACATGGCCGCCATCCACCACCGGAAGAGGCAGAATATTCAGAACTGCCAGGTTCACGTTCAACACCACGGAAAACCACAGGGCCAGCTTCCACCCTTCATCCAGAGAGAACATCTTATAAAACTGATTGGCAATGCCCACAGGTCCGGAAAGATGCTCCACTCCCACGCTGCTGCCGGGAGCTACCACCTTCGCCAGGGTATCCCCCATCCATTTCAGACTCTGCTTGATCTGCGCCCACGGAGAAGGATGGACGGTGACGTCACGGCCCACGGAACTCAGGTCCCAGCTCACGCCCAGAATAGGCTGGGCCCCTTTGAGCAGGGAACCGTCCGCACCATTGTGCCAATTCTCCGGAAGTTTCCCCTGGATATTCACCTGCCTTGCAACTCCGGCCCCGTCCGTCACATCCAGCAAGAGCGGTTCATTCTTCTTCAGCAGAACATCCAGTGCGGCAGGGTTCCAGAGGCGTTCTCCATTGGCGGCCGTAATCTTATCGCCCGGGTTCAATCCGGCCAGGGCGGCAGGAGAATTGGGGATCACTTCCCCAATCACGCAGGGCATGGCCTGCATCAACCCCACCTGACGCATGCCGGAGCGCTGCCACCAGGACGTTTCCGGAATCCGGAATCCGCAGGAAATTTCCATCTCTCCTTCATGTCCAGGTCTCTGCACCGTAAAAACCACCCGGTCATGCTCGCCCAGCATGATCAATTCCCGCACGCCTTCCATATTGCCCGCCCACTTGTCCACAGGATGGCCGTCCACTTTCACAATCTTGTCGCCGGGAAGAATGCCGGCCTGAGCCGCAGGGCTGTCCGGAGCAACAAAACCGACCGTAGTCACCCCCATCTCCACATCCGGCTTGCCCACCATCCAGACAGCCACGGCAAACAACACAGCCAGCAGAAAAGAAGCGGCAGGCCCGGCGGCGGCCACGATAATCTTGTCCAAGGGAGTAACCGGCTTCAAATCCTTGGGAAGCTCCGCACGTCCTTCAATGGCCTCCATAGGAGCCATCTGCGGCAGGGATACAAAACCTCCGGCCGGAATCCACCCCAGCCCCCACTGCACGCCGTTAACCGTTTTTTTCCAGATGGGACGGCCAAACCAGATTTGAAACCTGTCCACATACAGACCACGCCAGCGGGCAGCGAAAAAATGACCAAGTTCATGAATAAAAATCATGAAGTTAAACAACATCACCACGCCGAAAATAATGGCGATGGTGGCAAGGACGGAAAGAATGCTATCCATGGTAGTTTTTGCCGTCTAACTTACCACGGGCCTCTCCGGAGAACAAGCTTCAAAGATGTCCTAATGACAAAGTGGATGCTGATATTCCAAATGGATTTCAAAAGGTGCCTGACAGCCCAGAAAACAGCCTTTACCTTCCGGGAATTCTGAAGCCGCAAGTAAAAGACCGCGTCCCCTTTTTTCGAGCGGTGCCTCTGGGAGAGGCGGCATCATCCCGCCCCGGAACCTGGACGAATAAAAGCGCCTTTTTTACCAGGAGAAAAACCGGCGGGGCATCAAACGCCGCAGCCCGCTTTTCTGTCCGAATCCCTGAACAGCCTTTGCAATAAATGCCTCCGGAATTGGAAGCAATGATTAAAGAGCCATTGTGTTCTTAACAAAAATGCGCACTGGCGGAAACAGGATTTTTCCCAGCCGGCATGGGAAAATCGACGCTGCAATAAGAGAAACTGGCTGGCGCACTAAATGATGAACGTGCGAACACCTGCTCCATAAGGCATTTACAGGAAAATGCCAACGGCCGGAACTGTCATATCCGGACATGAAAACAGCCTCCGGAAAATTATTTCCGGAGGCTGTCGGTTAACGTTTACTGAACAGATGGAAACTCCCGCACATTCAGGCGCGGAGAGCGGCGCCATCCTTGGCTTCAATGGCCTTCTTCGCTTGAGCGAAGATAGCGTCAAAAGCCTTTTCGTCAGAGACGGCCAAATCGGCAAGAACCTTGCGGTCCAAATCGATATTGGCGGCTTTCAAGCCTTCCATAAAGCGGGAATAGGTCAGACCGCGGTCGCGGACGGCAGCGGAAATACGGGCGATCCAAAGACGGCGGAATTGTCCCTTCCGACGCTTACGGTCGCGGTATTCATACTGCCAAGCCTTGTAAACAGCATCCTTGGCGTAGCGGAAGAGTTTGCTGCGGAAACCGCGGAAACCCTTGGCACGCAAGAGAATGCGCTTACGACGCTTGCGAGAGGCCGGTCCATTAGTGGCACGTGGCATAGCTTATTTCTATTTCTATCTTGAACAGACTGTTCTTCCTCACCTCCCTGCAGTCTCGCCTGTTCTTATCTTCTCATCGGAAGAAGGCTGCATGAAGGCCCCCCGTTCAGCGGGGGGAAAGCTCGGCATTAGTCGAGCGTTTCCGCGGTTTAGGCGAAAGGCAGGTTCTGCTTGACTGCCCAGACTTGCGTCTCGTCCACCAGAGCCACCTTGCCAAGCTGGCGCTTGCGCTTGCTGGACTTCTTCTGGAGGATGTGGCGCTTGCCCTGTTTACGGCGCAGTACCTTGCCCGTGCCGGTTACCTTGAAACGCTTGGCGACTGCCTTGCGGGTTTTATTGATACCACCTTTGCGGGTCATGGTGGAAGGAGATTACAGGCTTTTTCCAAATACGCAAGTATTTTTTATGCAAATCTTTTCTTCAGACGATGGCAAATGGGCCCTTCCTGACCATACATTGCCCGGCGCCTTTGACGCAGCCGGCTGCATCAAGAAATAAAATGGGGAACATAACCGGCAAAGGATAATCAGACAGCTACTGCTGCCAGCCTGGGAATCCTCTGTCATCCGCCATACCCTTTGCCACTTCGGCAAGTGCTTATCATGAGAAATTCTTATATATAAGAAAAGACTGGAACAAAGAGCCCTTCATATACTTCCCCATCGGTGTAAGGCCTTCTTAGAATATTTCACGTTGACAGCGGACTCCGGTCCGGAACACTGACGTCACATCAGCAGAATTCTTTAAGCAATTAACTGTTAAACCCAATATCCAAATCACCGTCAAATGACGGCCAAGAATAAGATGGACAAATATCACGAAAAAACAGCATGCCATCCTACCAGAAAGCTCATCCCCAATTCATCACGCCGGATATTATCCCCTGCCTTTTCCATATTCTCCACGCATCTGCCTGATTTCATCCCGAATCAAGGCGGCGCGTTCAAATTCCAAATGGGAAGCAGCCTCCTTCATTTCCGCCTCCAGCCTGGCAATGCGCTCTTCCAAACCATACCCGGCTTCATCCTCCGCTACGCGGAAGGACTCTTCATCATCCTCTGCGTACAACTTCAACTGCCCCTGTTCGGAACGGCTCACCGTCTGGGGGACAATACCGTGTTCCCTGTTGTATTTTTCCTGAATACCCCGGCGGTAATCCGTCAGCTCAACCAGCCGTTTGATGGAATCCGTCATCACATCCGCAAACAAGACGCACTCTCCATTCAAATGCCGCGCGGCGCGGCCCGCCGTCTGCACCAGGGATGTCTCATTGCGCAAAAACCCCTCCTTGTCCGCATCCAGAATGCACACCAGGGAAACCTCCGGCAAATCCAAACCTTCCCTAAGCAGGTTAATGCCTACCAGAACGTCTATCTTCCTGGCTCTCAAAGCACGTAAAATCTCCACACGCTCAATCGCATCCACATCCGCGTGAATATAGGACACCTTCAATCCTACCCCTTTCAGGTACTCCGTCAAATCTTCCGCCGTCTTCTTGGTCAGCGTCGTGACCAGCACGCGTTCATTTTTGGCAACGCGTTCATTGCACATGGCGATCGTCTCGTCAATCTGCCCTTTCAATGGACGGATGGTAATCTTCGGCTCCAGCAGCCCGGTAGGCCGGATAATCTGCTCTACAATCAGGGGTGTAGAACGCCTGGTTGGGTCAAATTTTTCTACCGGTTCCGTGGATGGGCTGGGAGCAACGCGAATGTCCTTGGGAGAGGTAAACAAAATTCCTTTGAACCCTTCCGGAGCCTTTTCTCCGGATCTGGCGGCACGGCGCACGGGAATATACGTCTTATTATCCGCACGGCAATTTACCAGTTCAAATGGCCCCGGAGTAGCGGAAGCATACACAATCTGGTTCTGCCTTTCCATAAACTCATGGAATTTCAAAGGCCTGTTATCCAGAGCGCTGGGCAGGCGGAACCCATGCTCCACCAGAATATTTTTGCGGCTTCGGTCCCCCTCGTACATGCCTCCCAGCTGCGGCACCGCCACATGACTTTCATCAATCAGGGTCAATGAATCCTTGGGAAAGAAATCCAGCAGGGTGGATGGGGCGCTTCCGGGCAGGCGGCCGGACAAATGGCGGGAATAATTTTCAATCCCCTTGCAGAAACCCAGCTCTTCAATCAGTTCCAAATCATAATCCGTGCGCAATTTAAGCCGCTGCGCTTCCAGCAGGCGCCCATGCTTCTCAAACCAGCCTACGCGGTCCTCCAGCTCTTCCCGGATAGCCTTTAACGCCGCCGCCCTTTTCTCCGGAGCGGCCACATACTGCTTGGCCGGGAAAAAAGTGTAGCTCCCAAGCCGTTCCCTCACACGCCCGGTGGCGGAGTCAATCAAAGAAACCCGTTCCACCTCGTCGCCGAAAAACTCTACGCGGATTGCTTCACCTTCCGAATAAGCGGGAAACACCTCCACCACCTCACCGCGCACGCGGAACGTGCCGCGGGTAAAATCAAAATCCTGCCGCTCGAACAGGCGTTCCACCAGTTGCTTCAAAAACACGTCCCGGTCCATGACATCCCCCTCGCGCATGCGCAGCGTCAGGTTCCTGTAATCCTCCGGAGTGGACAGGCCGTAAATGCAGGAAACGGATGCCACCACAATCACATCCCTCCGTGTCATCAGGGAATTCATGGCATTCAGGCTCAGGCGGTCCAACTCGTCATTAATGGCGGAATCCTTTTCAATGTAGGTGTCGGAACTGGCGATATACGCCTCCGGTTGGTAATAATCGAAATAGGAAACGTAGTAATCCACCGCGTTATTCGGGAAAAAACTCTTCAGCTCCGAATGAAGCTGTGCGGCAAGCGTCTTGTTGTGGGAAATCACCAGCGTGGGCCTGTTCATCCGGGCAATCAAATTCGCCATGGTGAATGTCTTGCCGCTCCCGGTCACTCCCAGGAGCCCCTGGTGCTTGTTACCCGCCTCCAGAGACTTGAGCAGCTTGCCGATGGCCTGCTCCTGGTCTCCGGAAGGCTTGAAGGAGGAATTCAACTCAAAAGACGACATACGCAATGCCGTCAGTATATTGCTCCCGCCCCGCCGGGCTAGGACAATGTTTGACAATTTTCCCCTCCTGACCCAGTATATGCGGCATGTACATTCCCACACAGGAAGAACGGTATGCAAAAAAAGGGGTTGTTTCCCTCATCCTGTGCGTTGTAGTCCCTTCCTGCCTGTATGTCTCTCTTTTGTCCAAGCAGCTGATGATGGTACGCGGGCATGAATGGGAAGCTGTCATGAAACTCTTTCTGGCATTTACCTACCCGCTGGCGGCCCTCTTCGCCATGACGGGCATTCCGTTCTTCTGGTGGTCTGTGGGCATCTCTCTGGCGGTTCATGCCGGCATCGTCGCCTGGCTGAAAACAACGCCTCTCCTGTCCCCTAAAAAAGCCGTCTGCATCGCCCTGTGCCTGGGGATGCTGGACTTTCTGTTCGTGAAACTATTTCCTTTTCCGGCACAAATCATGGGATAAGCCTGCCCGGGAAAATATCTGGGATATTCCATTCTTTACCGGCAGACAAACCAAGACGTATTCAATGCCCCCCTTCTAATCCGGAGTAAATGTGCCTTTGGGGAACCAGACATCCGCCCATGAATGGAAAATGCCGCCAGAAAGCAGACACCCAACAGGACAGCTAACTTTCCTATGGGTTCTCACCACAGGTGCTTCCCATAAGCGCGTCAAAGGTAAAAACTCCTGTTTAATCTTGAACGCCAGAGCCTGGTATGGCAGAGTGCGTCCGCCCATTCGTTGCGCCTGTGGCGAAATTGGTAGACGCGCCAGACTTAGGATCTGGTGCCGAAAGGCGTACAGGTTCGAGTCCTGCCAGGCGCACCATTTCATAATCCTCTTTAAACGAATAGTTTGAAGAGGGTTTCTTTTGAGTGTTGCAATAGATGCAAATTTCATAAAACGCCCCCAATCTGTGTACAAAGTGTGTACACTTTCAGGCTGTTTATAGCCTTATTTCATAAGCTATTTCTGTCATACGATTCACACAATGAACGGCACATTTGGCCGCTTTGTAAAACGGAAATCTTGTGAGTTATATATAATCGATGCAATGCCAATATATTGCGTTAATTTATGTCTATCTATACACTCCACCGTCAGGTGAGGCAACTGGATAAAACGTTCTGCGGCAATGGCGGGAAGTATTCGACTGGAGATGTTTTATTCTCAGGCCAGGGGAAACGAATCGTTCTGCATACCCCTATTGCGGAAGGCGGCGAAGGATCGGTCTTTACCGTTCATCTGCCATCAGAAACAACTCTCGTTGCCAAGCTCTATCATCCAGCGCAACGGATGCGTTGGCGAGAGCAGAAGCTTCGGTTGATATGTTCCCGGCCTATTCGTTCTCCGTGCGTGGCGTGGCCTCGTGCTATGCTGTACGACGAACTACGACGCTTTGTCGGCGTACTGATTCCCCGGGTGGACGGTGTTCCTCTCGGGGCATTTACTTCTCATGCGGAACTGCTGAAGAAACAGTTTCCATTATGGACTCGATACGACCTCATCAAACTGTGCCTGCATTTGGCTGAATCAGTCCACACGCTGCACCGTCATGGCGTTATCCTGGGTGATCTACATCCAGGCAATGTGATAGTGTCAGACAATGACTCCGTCTGCTGGGTAGATGTCGACAGTATGCAGATCGAAGACTATCCCTGTACTGTCGGCACGGAACGGTTCCGGGCTCCGGAGCTCCACGGCAATTACGGAGGTTTCCTCCGCACCTGCAGTCACGATGCCTACGCCCTGTCCGTCCTGCTCTTCATGACGCTGACGCTCGGTCTGTCTCCGTTCTCCCGACAAGGGGAAGAAGGAGACATGCGGGAATCCGCCAGAAAGGGAGAACCGCCGTATGCGTTTGCTTCGTACAAGCCACCTGCGGGAATCTACCCGCCCGATACCCCCGGACGCTATGTCTGGTCGTATCTCCCACGCAAGCTCCGCGATGATCTCGGTCACAATCTTACCTGTGTCCAGCGTCGCGATTTGCGTCCACGCGTCATGCCGGGGTATCTGGCGCGTTGTTTGCAGCAATACCTCAGGGATATGGAACCGGGTGGTAGGAGGAATCATCCCATGTATCGGGATCTTCTGCACGACAGTTCCTGCCCACCCCCCAGTTTGCTGGAGAAGATGACACCCAACATCTGCTCAGACTGCGGTATTCGCTTCCGGGAGGCTCCTGACGATGTCGCACGGCGTTTACGGCAATCTCATGCCCGTCCCCTGTGCAGGCTCTGCATCAGGCGTCGTAGCGCATTGAATCAGTCATCCCGGAATCCTACCATCAACCATTAACAAAAACCATAATGTCTACATCATCAACACACCCAACCAGACAGGAACAACTCGCCGCCATGCGCGAGTTCAGCAACAACACCAACGCCCGGCTTCCCGTTCTCTTCCTGCTGGATACCAGCAGCAGTATGAACGGTATTATCCGGGGCGACAACCAACACATCGTCCGTCAGGAATACGCTGACGGGATCAACTGGAATATCGTCACGGGAGATAACATGGTCACCCGGATGGATGAGCTCAATACTGGTCTTCAGCGGTTCGTCAGCGACATTCTTGCCGATCCTCTGGCCAAGCTGGCCGCCGACGTAGCGGTGATCACATTCGCCCGGACGGTGGCGACGGTGAAGGAGTTCGGTCCGATCCGGGAATCTGACACAGGCCTGAAGATCTCCACGTCACAGGAGAATGAAACGTTCCTTGGCGAAGCCGTCGAACTGGCTTTGTCTGAACTTGACAGTCGTAAACGTACCTATCGGGCACACGGGGTGGAATACTACCAACCCTGGCTCGTCGTGATGACGGACGGGGTTCCGACCAGCGCCCGGCACCGGGAGCTGGAGGGACGATTGAAGGAACTGATGGCTGCCCGCAAGCTCAGTGTGTTCGTCTTCGGTATCGGCCGTGCCGATCTGTCGGAGCTTTGCAGCATCAGCCCGGGGCGTCCTCCCATGCGGGTCAATGATCAGAAGTTCCCGGAACTGTTCGCATGGCTGAGCCGGAG
>NZ_LBCB01000009.1:0-30562 GCF_000980515.1 Akkermansia sp. UNK.MGS-1
CCATGTCCCCTACCGTGCCGCCGATTTCCGTGATGATGATGTCCACGTCTGATTTTTCCGTGACTTCATAGAGGCGGTTTTTGATTTCATCCGTGACATGCGGAATGTATTGAACCGTTTTTCCCAGATAGTCTCCCCGGCGTTCCTTCCGCAGCACGCTTTCAAAGACCTGTCCGGAAGTGAGGTTGTTTAGCCGGGAGAGGCTGCAATGGACGAAGCGTTCGTAATGGCCCAGGTCCAGGTCCGTTTCCGCTCCGTCGTTCAAGACGTACACTTCCCCGTGCTGGAACGGGCTCATCGTTCCGGGGTCCACATTCAGGTAGGGGTCGAATTTTTGAAGGGTTACCTTGAGTCCGCAGCGTTCCAGCAGCGTGCCGATGGATGCCGCCGCCAGTCCTTTGCCGAGAGAGGAGACAACACCGCCTGTGACGAAGATATATTTCATGATTTGCTTCCTAGTGTATGTTTAATAAGATTTGTTCCACCTGTTCCGCCTGTTCCGGCGTATCCACGCCCACACTGACGTGGTCCGTCAGGATGACCCGGATTCTGGCCCCGTTTTCCAGTGCGCGCAGTTGTTCCAGGGATTCCGTCTGTTCCAGGGGGGTCGGGGCCCAGCGCACATAGTTTTCAAGGAAGTCGCGGCGGTAGGCGTAAATACCCAGATGGCGCAAAGGCGGCGCTACGCGGGGGTGGCGGGCATAGGGAATGACGGAACGGGAGAAGTACAGGGCGTCTCCGTTACGGGCAAGGGCCACTTTGACAATGTTCGGGTTGTCCAGATCCTCCCGGGCGCTGATGGGGCAGGCGACGGTGGCCATGGAGAGGGCTTCGTCCGAGACCAGGGCTTCCGCCAGCCTGTCAATCAGGGCCGGGTCAATGAGAGGTTCGTCCCCCTGAATATTGACGACATGGGTGGCGGCAGGGAAGGAACGTACCGCTTCCGCCAGGCGGTCACTGCCGCTGGGATGGTCCGGAGAGGTCATGATGGCCCTGGCTCCAAAGGATACGGCGGCGTCAAAAATGCGCTGGTCGTCCGTGGCGATGGCGATGGCGTCCAGGCGGGAACAGCGGCAGACGCGTTCCCATACGTGCTGGACAAGAGGTTTTCCTGCAATGGGATGAAGGGGCTTGCCCGGAAATCTGGAGGAACCCCAGCGTGACGGAATGAGGCCGATGATATGATGGGAAGTATCTGCTGCCATGGGAAAAGGAACCGCCCCGAAAGGTAGCAACTCCCTTTGAATTAGTCCAGCCTCAAGCATAGGGGCCGCCTGTTTTTCCCGGGAAGGAACAGTCAGCCGGAAATGGATGCCGTTGCGGCGGCTTGCCGTTTTTCCTGCGTTTTCCGGATCATGAGCGGCATGTATTCCTTGCGGACATGAAGGGATACATAGAGGCCCTCCCTCTTGGCGCAGGAGTAGAGTACTTTGATGATGGCCAGGGATATGATGTCCATCGCAATGGTGATGCTTTCCCCAAAGATCAGGAAAAAGAAGATTGGTTTGGTGAAATAGACGGCGGAAACATACAGGATGCCGAGCTTGTATTGATGGTTGCGGTAAATTCTACTGACGATCCATGCGTAGGTCATGCCAACGACGGACAGGATAAGGTACAGGGAAATCCCTATGTAGCCGAGCGTTTGAATCGTGGAAATGGGGCCGCTGTGCCATTGGCCGTTCCACGCAAAGGCGCTTTGGTCTTTGCTCAGGTTGTAGGCTTCTTCATACACATTGGCTTTCACGATGCTGATATCCCGTGAAAAGCCGTCTCCGAATATTTTGTCCTGAATAAAGTGTTCACGGTCATCCAGAGCCCAGCTCCACATTTCAAAGCGCCAGTTGATGGAGTCTTCGGCGTTTGCCTTGGCTTGCGCGCTGACGTCCAGGAAAGGAACGGCTGAGAGGGTGCGCTGGATGCCGAAAGGCAGAGAATGGAGCATGCCCGCAGAGGAGAGCAGCAAGAGCAATAGCACTCCGAGGACGGGAGCCAGAAGGCAGAAGAACCATCTTCTGTAAATTAGGGATATGGTGAAGAACAGGAACAGAACCTGGGCCATGGCGGAGCGAAATCCGCTTAACAGGATGCCAACGGTTCCAAGAAGAAGCAACGCCCCCCACCAGGGACGCTTGATCATCTGCCACACGGAGTAGTTGATGATGAGCAGCTGCATCACCAAGATAGAAATTCTGAGGAAGGAAGAGTTCCGGGAGTTTTCGGAGAGTGTGCCTGCGGAGCCCGCGCTCGCGGCAAGATCCGCCCCAGCGCTATCCGGAGAAAGGAGGCTCCGGGCGGTTAGGATAAGGGTAAAAACGATGGTCAGGAAAACAGCCCATTGAAGCACCTTGCCCAGTTCATGGCTGGTCGTTTTTAACGAGGACAGGCAGAGATAGGCCAGGAGGGCCTGGAGGAAAAGGATGTATCCCTTGCCTCCGTAGTAGTCTTCCAGCACATCCAGCCCCAGAGCGAAAGGGTGGCTCAGGAAGATGTAGCCCACATGCATGAACAGCACGAGGACGACAGCGTCCAGAAGGGGGGCGGAATTCCACGTCAAGCTTGAACGCCTGAGCATGGCGTTCCACAAGTAACAAGGAAGGGTTATTCCGTAAGCAAGGAGGGGAGCGTAATCCCTTAAGGAGGGGATGGGCAGGAAAAGAATGGGTATCAGTATCCACAGATACCACACTTTTCCCTTCATCAGGAATAAGGCGGCCAGGATAAAGGGGGAAACAGCCAGAACTATAGAAAGGGGATCGCCGTCCGCCGACATGATGCCGCCTATGATGGCTAAAAGAATGGCAACGACTGAAACCAGTACAATTTTAAATAAGTTACCATTCATAGGGCTACCCGTTATTCCCGAATAAAAAACAGTAGCGGGAAAGAGAGATGGATGGTGGAGTATAGGGGATTCGAACCCCTGACCTTCTCATTGCGAACGAGACGCTCTACCAACTGAGCTAATACCCCGTGGGAAATACCGGAAAGAATTTAGTTCATCCCGCGTTTGAAAGCAAGCGGAATTCGTCAGGAAAGGCAAATAAGAAAGAAGATGCCGCCTTTCCTCATCTCGTGCGGGTGTTTCATGACTGCCGGAGGCCGTCCGCAGGGAAGATGGCTATTTCCGGGAACGCCCGGCTTTTACGGGAAAGGAGGAACGCCCCGGTCTGGAAGCCGGAGGGCCTGCGGGAATGTTCAGATGTAAAGGCAGGCGGGCCTGATGTTTCCGATTTTTGCGAAGGCCCGTTTGCCGGAATTGGAGCGTCAGCGGCCCTGCTTGTTTTTAATGCGGTTTCTGAGATGGGCTTCTTCAAAAAGGCCGTCCATGTATAGTCCCACGGCTTGAGCTTTTCTGAGACTCCGGGCTGCATCCCTCAGGGCCGGAAGCGCTTCTTCATAGGATGGCATTTTTCCTTTTTTAACAGGGGATGCTTCCACAAGGTGCCACCCCCACCGGCTTTTGAGAAGTACCGGCCTGTTGTCCGGAACGTCTGCCAACGCCAGACCCAGGGTTTCCTTGGCGCGGGCGGGGCTTATCCAGCCGAGTTCCCCGCCGGCGGGAGAGGAACGTTCGTCTTCACTGAATTCCCTGGCGAGCCGGGAGAAGGATTCCCCTGCCTTCAGCCGCTCCAGCAGCGTTTCCGCGGTTTGCCGGACCTGGGCTTCTTCCCTGTTCAGGGTAGCCAGGAAGATGTGCCTGGTTTTCCGCAGATCAGGAGGGGTGAGCTGGTCCCGGATCAGGTTGTAATAGGTTTTCAGGTCTTCGTCGGACGCTTCCGCCGCCTGGGCGGTTGCCCGGTAGAGCTGTTCCGTCTGTTTGAGCCTGGCCGCTATTTTTTTTTGAAATTGTTCCTGCGTCAATTTCTGACCATGCAGGGTTTTCAGGTATTGTTCCGTGTCTCCGTCAAAACGGGACCGGATTTGTTCCACGGCGCGTGCCGCTTCCGCGTTGCGGTTGGGGAGCTGGAGGTCATTGACGCTGGTTTTCAGGCGCAGAAGGGAGGAGCCGATCAGGTCATACCTGGCCCGCGGAGCCAGGTCGCCGGGGATGTCCGGTTCATGAGTAAGTTTGATCCCGCCTTCCATATCCAGCACGGGAGGCTGGCGCAGCATTTTCAGTTCCGTAATTCTTCGGGAAAGCTGGTTGGCGGTGACGGGTTCCCCGTACACTTCCGCTATCCGGGCGGAGTTGTCTCCTGGCGGCCCCGGCAACGGTTTCAGGTACGCGTCCATCCTGCCGGCCAGAAAGCCGTGCCAGATAAACAAGTCTCCCACCAGATAGAGCAGGAAGGCTCCATAAATCACAAGCCTGAGCGTGAATTTTCCAGTGGGAGACATGGCAGGAGAAGGAGGGCAAAGAGCTTAGTTTCCGCCGCCGGAGTCTGCCAGGCGGGCGGATTCCGGAGGAAGGAAGTTGCGGAATCTCTTCTTTTCAATGCACTTCATGTAGGCTTCTTCCGGGGAGACGATGCCCTGTTGGAGTTTTTGCCAGATGGCGTCATCCATGAATTGCATGCCCATGGCCTTGCCGCCGACGATGACGTCAGGGATTTTCTGCGTGGCGCCTTCACGGATGATGGCCGCCACGGCCGGCGTGGCAAAGAGAATTTCGTTGACGGCTACGCGTCCTGGTTTGTCGCTGCGCTTCATCAGGAGCTGCGCCACGACGCCGCGGAGGGAACCCGCAAGCATGGTGCGCACCTGGGATTGCTGGTCAGACGGGAATACGTCAATGATACGGTCAATGGTTTTGCTGGCGTTGTTCGTGTGCAGGGTGCCGAATACCAGAAGGCCGGTTTCCGCCGCCGTGAGCGCCAGGGAGATGGTTTCCAGGTCGCGCATTTCACCCACCAGCACGATGTCGGAGTCTTCACGAAGGGAAGCCCGGAGGCCGTCTGCGAAGGAAGGCGTCTGGAGAGGCACTTCCCTCTGGGTGACGATGGATTTTTTATTGGGATGGACGAATTCGATAGGTTCCTCCACGGTGATGATGTGCCGGGCCTGGTTGCTGTTGATATAGTCGATGATAGCGGCCAGCGTGGTGGATTTACCGGAGCCGGTGGGCCCCGTGACCAGCACAAGGCCGGATCTCATATGGGCGAATTCCTTGACCACCGTAGGCACGCCCAGTTCTTCCAGCGTGGCTATTTTGGTGGGAATGAGGCGGAAAACAGCCCCCAGGCCGTGCTGCTGCTTGAAGTAGTTGCAGCGGAAACGGGATGTTTCATCCATTTCATAGGCAAAGTCCAGGTCCCCTTCTTCCAGATATTTCTGGAAGGCCTGGGGATCGCATATTTCCGCGAGAAGGTTTTTGAACGCCTGGCCTTCCAGGTTTTCGTCGGAGATGGCGGAGATGGTCCCGTTAACGCGGACTTTAGGAGGCTGGCCTTCGCTGAGGTGAAGGTCGGAACCGCCCGCTTCTACGAGGTATTTGAAGTATTGGTCGATGACAGCCATAACAGGAGTGTTTCAAAATTAAAGGTTACTTGATTCCCAGGAAGGATTTCATGATGGTTTTGTCTTCCGCGCGGAAGATGCAGTCTTCCGTGGTGATGAGGCCCGCCTGGTGCAGAGCCCGGAGCGAGTCGTCCATCAGGATCATGCCCTGGGCTTTCCCGGTTTGAATGCAGCCGGGAATCATGAATGTCTTGCCTTCGCGGATGCAGTTGGCGATGGCGGGCGTATTAACCAGCATTTCAATGGCCAGAGCGCGGCCGTTGCCGTCCGCTCTGGGAACCAGCTGCTGGGAGATGATGCCGCGCAGGGATTCGCTGACCATGATGCGGATCTGGTCGCGTTGCTCCACCGGGAAGACGTCCAGCACGCGGTCCACCGTACGGGCAGCGGAACCCGTGTGCAGGGTACCGAGCACCAGGTGGCCGGTTTCAGCCGCCGTGAGCGCCAGGGAGATGGTTTCCAGGTCGCGCATTTCCCCCACCATGATGACGTCAGGGTCTTCACGGAGGGCGCCGCGGAGCGCCCGGGCGAAGGATTCCGTGTGTTTATGCACTTCACGCTGGTTGACGTGGCAATTTTTGGAGGGAATCAGGTATTCGATGGGGTCTTCAAGCGTGATGATGTGGTCGTGGCGGTCCTGGTTGATGAAATCCACGATAGAGGCCAGCGTGGTGGATTTACCGGAACCTACGGAACCCGTGACTAAAATGAGGCCGTTGGTGTAGCGGGTGAGGGGCACCACGTATTCCGTCGGCAGGCCTATTTCCTCCATGGTGCGCACCCGCGTGTTGATGATGCGGAAGCAGATGTCATAACCCAGGCGCTGTTTAACCACGGATGCGCGGTAACGGCCAAAGTCATTGGCGTAGGCGAAGTCCACGTCCCCCCGTTGCTGAAGGCGGTTCCATTCCGGGTCTTCCAGAAAGCCCCTCGCCAGCACTTCCGTGTCCTGGGGCGTGAGATTGGGCGCTTCCTCCCAGATGGGGAGAAGCTGGCCGAACCGGCGCCAGGTGGGACGGCTGTTGACGGCAAGGTGGATATCGGAACAGTCATAATCCTGTCCAAGTTTGAGATATCCGTCGACGTGGGGCAAAATGTATTCGCTCATGTTGTGAATGCAGCAAACTGATAAAGCTACATATTAACGAAAACAGAGCTTTTTTGACCAGCAAAAAATGTCTGGGAACCGATTTCTATGAAAGCGGCTTTGCCCCGTTCCGCGACGGGTGAGGAATTTCAAGAGGGGAAGTTTTGCGGAAGAGCTTCGGACGTTTGTTTCCGGGGAAGGGGAGGAATGATGAAACAGGGGGCTGGCGCGGCAGACCGGCTTTTTACGCCAGTCATGATTTATTGTTTCCTGGAAGGCAGGAAGGATATGGGGCGGCTCTCATTTAATGCCGCAGGAACATCTCCATTTTTACGGTTGCGGAGTTTCCGAACCTTTTTCAAGAAGCGGCAAAAAACCGCTGTCTTGGCCTGAAAAAATTGTTATTTGAACAGGTTGAGGAATTTTTTGCCGGCCAGGCCGATTCCCATTTTTTTCAGGGAAGGGAAAGCCAGGGTAATCAAAATTTCAACGATGAAACGGAAGATGGGGGAATTAACCCAGCTTCCGGAAGTGCGCGGCTGCGGGGGAGGGGCCGGATTGCTTTTTTTCCCCGCAAACATGCGGATGAGAAGAACGCCTCCCACCGTTCCGACAATAGAGCCGATTACAGGCAGGGACATGGCCTTTTTTTTCAATTTACGGAAGTGGTCGGCCTGCTGCTGCGTCTTTTGCACCAGGCTGTCCGCCTCATTGACGATATCCAGCCGGGAGGAAGCCACCCGCATCAGGAGTGCGAGCTTTTCTTGAGAGCCATTTGCAGACATGATAAATCCGTTTTAAGTTCTTCTGCCGTCGCTGGAGCGATAGGCGTTACATGGGTTCGGCTGAAAAGGATGAACCCCGCGGCCGCGGCCAGGAGATGAAACCCCGTGGTGACGGCAAGCCCGGCGATGATTCCCCAGAAGTACGCCATGACCACGGTCAGCAGGCACCACAGAAAAAGATAGCCGAAGAAGGCCATGAAGGCACCCATCAGGAGAAGGGCCGTTTTTTTGCCCAGCCTGTTGGACGCTTCCTTCAGTTCCAGTTTGAGCAGTGCGGCCAGGGCTTCCGCATGGGCCAGGGCTGCCGTCCCGGTTTCCCGGAGGGACCGGACCATGGCCATCCCTTCTTCCTTTTCCTCCACAAGGGGGGTGACGAAGGTTCGCTTGAGTTTGTCGATCAGTCCCATGGTTCGGTTTGAAAGGGGGAGGGAGGACGCCATGCGCATGGCACGCATGGCGCGGAATGAAGGGAGAGGGTTAACGACGGCGGATAAGCAGACCGATGAGAAGGCCCACGCCCATGGCAATCAGCACGGACTGGGTGGGCTTTTCCTTCACGTATTCTTCGCCTGCTTCGTGGAACTTCTTGGCCTTGTCACGGATGACTTCTCCCTTTTCCTGGGCGTAGTCGCAGATGGTGCTGGCCTGTTCCGTAGCCGCCTTGCGGATTTGGTTTACTTTAGCTGCGGCGAAGGCCCTGGCCTGTTGAAATCTGGTGACGGCAAGCTCGCGGGCGGAAGGGCAGGAGCAGGAAGTGTCGTTTGCTGCTGCGGTCGTTTCAAGTTCGGTTTGGTTGTCTTGCATGGTTGATTAGAGTATTAAGGGTTGGTTCCTGTTGAAAAACATGTCGACTTACATGTTTTCGCCTCTCACATTGGAAATTATTTAGCACGCTTCCCACTATTGGCAAGTGTGTAAAGCGGCTTCACCCGGAATTGTGCGGTCTCTCAGCGGCGGCTTCCTGAAAAACCGCCGCGGGGGTCCGGTTTGACTTGGGGTTCGTTAGGATTCCGGTACCGCAGAATGCCGTAATCCCTCAGATTGCGGATGAATTCCTGAGCGTTGGCCCGGAAGCGAGCATCGTACATAAGCAGCCCAAGAAAGCCCTGGTTTTTACGTGCATCAGCCGTGAAGGAGGAGATTTGTTCAGATGCTTTCCTCAGAGCGGCCAGCGTAGGGGGGATTGCCTTGACGGCGGGGTCCAGAGTGTTGAGCTTTTCTTCAGCTCCGGCAATGAGTTTGCGGGCATCCCGGACGGTGTCTTTCATGGCCGCGACCGAGGAGCGCGTTTCTTCCATGAGGCCGGGGAGCTGTTCTCCCGCCCGGTTTATTTGAGACAGTACGCTGCCGAGGTTCTGGATGTTCTCCCGGTTCAGGATGCCCTCGTTGATCAGCCTGGTCGTCTGGGCCAGCCCTTTGGCCGCCTCTCCGATATTGAGGATGGCGTCGTCAATGTTGTCCGAATTTTTCTCGATTTGCTTGAGGATTTTCAGGATTTCCTCTGTGGCGCCCACGGCATTGTTTTTGATTTTGCTGAAATCGCTTTCCGGCTGACCGATGATGGTGGCATGGGGAAGGATGTATTCATGCGTGGGCTGGGCCGGAGGGACGATATCGATGTATTTGTCGCCCAGAATGTTCTGCATGTCCACCCGGAAGACGGACCCTTGCTGGATTTTCACGCCGCTCAGGATGTTGGCTTCCAGCATGACTTCATTGCCGGAAGGCAGGAGTTCAGGGGCTTTGGTGACTTTCCCCACCGTGACGCCGCCCAGGCGGATCTGGGAATCCTTGATGAGCCCCGCCGCATCTTTGAAAATGATGTTGATGGGGTAGGTTTGTTCCTTGGATGTTTTGATGTTGCCGAATCCCAGGATGACTCCGATAATCATCAGGATCCCGGCGATCAGAAAGATGCCTACCCACGTTTCCGGTTTAAGTTTCTGTTTCATGGCTCTGTGGCAAGATGGTTATTGTTTGCGTTCCCGTTCCGCCCGTTCCAGCAGAACCCGTTGGAAGTTTTCATTTTTGCCGGACAGGGCCGCCCAGTTTTCCCCGGAGTCCCCGTACAGGAATTTTTGCAGGATTTCGTCTTGGGAGTGCAACAGTTCTTCCGGAGTTCCCGTCCAGTAAACCTCACCGTTTCTGAGATAGACGATTTTGTCCGCGATGCGGATCACGCTGGGCATGTCATGGGAGACAATGACGGTGGTGATGCCTTTGTCCTTGCAGATCCGCCGGATGAGGAAGCTGATGCTGTCCGTAACGATGGGGTCCAGGCCCGCGGTGGGCTCGTCATAGAGCAGGCATTCCGGAGTGGTAATGATTGCCCTGGCCACGGCGACGCGCTTGATCATGCCGCCGGAGAGGCTGGCCGGCATTTTTTCCTGCTGTCCCAGCAGTCCTACGGAATCCAAAGCGGCTGAGATACGGGTGTCCAGTTCGTTTTCATCCCTGATCCCCGCCTCCCGCAGGGGGAAGGCTACGTTTTCTCCCACGCTCAGGGAATCGAATAAGGCTCCCTGCTGGAACATGAATCCGATGTTGCTGCGGATTTGCTTTCTGATTTTTTCCGGCGCGCCGCTGATGCGCCTGCCGTCTATTTCCACATAGCCGTCCAAGGGGTCCATCAGGCCGTCCAGATGTTTCAGAATGACGCTTTTCCCGGCTCCGGAACCTCCTATTAAAGCCATCAGTTCTCCCTTGCCCACGTCAAAGCTTACGCCTTTCAGCACTTCCTGGGTGCCGAAGCTTTGTCTGAGCTGATGGACGCGGATGAATGGCTGCATGGCGGCGGGGAAAGGCTATCTCATGAATCCCATGGGGAAGAACGAGTTGAGGATCATGGTCAGGATAAAGTTGGCGATGAGCAGGGCCACGGAAGCGTACACCATGGCCTGCATGGTGGATTTGCCTACGCCCACGGCGCCGTTCGTGGTGTTCAGCCCCTCCCGGCAGGAGATGGTGGAAATGATGAGGCCGAAAGCAAGAGCCTTGACCAGGGCTACGATGATGTCCCCCATGGTGACGAATTTGCTCATGAAGTGCATCCAGTAGGCCTGGTCTACGTTAAAGGCGGTGACGCTGACGATGTACGCGGAGGCGATGCCCACCAGAACGGCTTCCATCATCAGGATGGGCATGGAAATAAGCATGGCCTGTATCCGCGGCTTCACCAGGTAGTCTACCGGATCCACATTCATGGATTTAAGGGCATCCACCTGTTCCGTGACTTTCATGGTGCCGATTTCCGCGGCCATGGCGGATCCGACGCGCCCTGCAAGCATCAGCCCGGTGATGACGGGCCCCAGTTCCCGGAACATGCCCACGGCGACGACGGCCCCGCCCATGGTTTCCATTCTCACCGTTTGAAGCTGGAATAGTGTCTGGGCTTCCAGCACCGCGCCGGTGAACGCGCCGGTGATGATGACCACCGGCTGGGATTGCACCCCGATTTTTGCAATTTGTTCCACAAGCACGCGCATCCGGAATTGGCCGGACCACATGCATGAAGCCACTTGATAAAGCAGCAATCCGATTGACCCCAACCGGTCAACCAGCCTTAAAGCGGCGCGGCCGATCATGGTTGCTACATGGAATTGCATGGCTTCTACTAATCACTTCTTCCTCTTCAAGAGCAAGCGCAATGTATGCCACGGGAGGAAAAGGGAGGTTTCGCGTCAGTCTGCCAACCGATGGATATAAGGCGTTTCCTGCGTTCCGGGGATGGAGCGCAGCATGAGGCGCGGCGGCAGTTTCAGGCGTGTCCATTCGGATGCGCGGGCCTGCCGCTGTAGACGACGGATTTCCCTTTCCGATTCCGGGAACCGATTCACCAGTTCCGTGGCGGATTCATGTTCCCGGTGCAGGCGGATGAGAAACCCGTCGCGCCTGGCGGCCTCCGGAGCGGGAGAAATAAAACCGGGGAACAGGTTTGCCAGTTCCGTTTCGTATAAATCCCCCAGCGGTATGAAATCCGCGGCTAAAGCGGCTGGAAGGAAGCGGGGCGCCGTCATGATATCCGTCCCCGTCAGAGAAGAGAGCAGCAGGGCGCCTTCTTCTTCCGCCCATTGGCGCATGAGCCACGCGATTGCAGCTTTTTCGTCCAGCCCTCCGGCTTTGGCAGGGAAAGAAACCGTCCGTACGCCAATGCCAGCCGTGCCGGCGAAGGCTTGGACTCTTTCCCGTGTCTCTTCCGGAATGCCGGGCAGGGAGGGGAGGAACCCCGTCACTTCCAGAGAGGGGCACGTTTCCTTCAATAGTTCCGCCAACAGGAGGGATGCGGAATTTTCCAGCAAATTCAGGCAGACGGCCCCGTACCCGCTTTTCAGAATGAAGTCTTCCATTCCTTTGCGGAGGGCGTGCCGGAGCTGTTGTTCCGGGGAGGGCAGGGGGGAGTCCGTTCCTGTGGGGGTTTCCGGTGAAATGACGGCGGAATCCCGTTCAAAAAGACGCAGCCGTTTGAGAAGATGTCCGTTGCCGGACCATACGGAAGATGCACCGGGCAGCAGAAACGGACCTTCTCCCCCGGCCAGGCGGGCCGTGAATACGGGCAGGCCTGTTTCCCGCGCCGTCAGGCAGGCTTTTTCTTCATCCTGTTCCAGCAATCCCTCATGCCATGCATTGGCAGGCGTGCGGAGCAGCAGGCATGTGGCGGAAACGTGCGGCGGAGGAATTTCTCCCCACGGGGCGACGGAAAAAACTGCCTCATCCTCCGTTCTCCGGATGCCAAAGACGGGAACGCGTTCTTTTCCATGCGGGGAGGGAGGGATAACGGCCTGCCGGGGAAAGGAAAGGCCGTTCCTCAACAGGTGGAATCTTATGCCTTCCGCGTCCGCCGCTCCCAGCAGCAGGGGGACGTCCGCTATTTCCCGTGCCAGATAGGCCAGGGCCGCCCGGTGCTGGGTCCGGAAGCCGCTGCGCAGAGCCAGTTCACCGGTATGCACGCCGCTGAGGGCCAGCGGCGGACAGAGGACGAGCTCCGCACCTGCGTCCAGGCAGGAACGGTACAGTTCCACGATGGTTCTGAGGTTTTTGGGAAAGTGGCCGGGAATGGTTTCCGGTTGGATGAATCCTGCTTTCAGCATGCGACGGAAAGGTAAACCATTACGGGGCGGCGGGCAAGCCGGGATGCCCGGAGGTCCGCCCGCCAGGCATTTACCCATGCAGTTTTTATCGCAAGGAGCTTGTCATTCACGGTCTTCATGATATGATCCCTGCCGATTGCGCGCCGTCCGTTCCCGGGCGCGGCCATCCGGAATACTTATGAGGAAACAGTCAACAGAGGGGCAGGAATCCTCCATCCAGCGCGCCAGGGCATTGTGGCGCGAGTATCTTCTTCCTTATAAGGGTACGCTGGTGTGGGCTGTGGTCGGAGGCATTGTGGCCGCTGTTTCCAGCGGTTTCGGCATTCCGGTGATTTTACAGGAGATGTTTCCCGTGATTTTTGACGGGAAACCGCTGCCTCCGTGGGCGGAACGGGTGCTCTTGTGGTATGTGAGCCCGGAAAACCTGCCCCTGGTGACGGTGTGGGCCACGGCGGCCATGCTCCCGCTGGTGGTGGTGGTGCGCGGCCTGTCTTCTTTTGTCAATGTCTATTTGCTTTCCAAAATAGGGCTGGGAGTGCTGGAGACATTGCGGCTCAAGGTGTACAGAAAGTATCAGGATTTGTCCCTGGCTTTTCACGACCGGCAGCAGAAGGGAGACCTGCTGAGCCGCCTGATGCAGGATACCCAGTTTCTCCAGGGCGGCCTGGTGCAGATTGCCAATGACCTTATTATCCAGCCCCTGACTCTTTTGGCCGCGTTAGGGTTTCTGATTTACAGGGCCTCCGTCAGCGAGCAGTTTCTTATTCTGCTGGCGAATATGCTCCTGGTAGGCGTTTGCGTGATTCCCATCCGGTACATCGGCAGAAAAATGCTTGCGCGCGCCCGGGTAGTGCAGTCCAGCCAGGGGGACCTTTCCTCCACGCTCCAGGAGAATTTTTCTTCCCAGCGGGATATCCGGGCCTTTGAACTGGAACAGCAGCAGATAAGGCTGTTCAGGGACAGGATCCGCCGTTACATCCAGGCATCCATCGGCGCGGTCAGGTGGCAGAGCCTGCTGACCCCTTTGATTGAGTTCGTCAGCGCCATAGCCATGGCCGCCACCCTGCTGGTTGGCAACATGAACGGCATGAACATGGGGGATTTTGCCGCGCTGGCTACGGCCATGTATCTTTGCTATGAGCCGGTCAAAAAGCTGGGGGCCGTCCATAACAAGGCGGAAACCCTTAATGCCGGTCTGGAACGCATCAACCACGTGCTGAATGCTCCTGATGACGTTCCCGAACCGGAAAACCCAAGGAGCCCGGCGGCATGGAAGGGGGAAGTGGAGTTCCGCAACGTTTGCTTCGGTTACCAGCAGGACTCTCCTGTCATGAGGAACATTGATCTCCGCATTCCGTCCGGGCAGGTGGTGGCCCTAGTCGGTCCCAGCGGAGCGGGGAAGACGACTTTCATTAATTTGCTGTGCCGTTTTTATGATGTCCTTTCCGGCAGCGTGAAGGTGGACGGCATCGACGTGAGGGAGATGAGTAAAAAGGAACTTCTTTCCCACATAGCGCTGGTTTCCCAGTATCCCGTTCTGTTCCGCGGCTCCGTAGCGGACAATATACGCATCGGCCGTCCAGACGCTTCCGACGCGGAGGTGGAGGAAGCCGGCCGCATGTCCGCTGTGGACAGTTTTATCAATGAGACGGGGGAAGGGTATTCCCGCATGATCGGGGAAATGGGGGAGGGCCTTTCCGGCGGCCAGCGGCAGCGCGTTTCCCTGGCGAGGGCCTTTTTGAAAAACGCTCCCATCCTGGTGCTGGATGAGGCCACGGCTTCCCTGGATATGAAGAGCGAGGAGCAGATTCAGAAGGAGATTGAGAGGCTGGCTTCCGGCCGCACGACGTTCATTATTGCCCACCGTTTCAGCACCATCCGGATGGCGGACCGCATTTTGGTGCTGGAGAAAGGCCGTGTGGTTGCGGACGGCACGCATGAGGAGCTGATGGCTTCTTCTCCCCTGTACCGGGAACTTTACAATAAGCAGCAGATGGTTGCGGAGGAGGAAGGAGGCGCTCCATGTTAAGCCAGTTTTTTGAATATGCGCGGTATTTGAAGCCCGTGATGAAGCTGTTCATCGCCGCTCTGGCTGCCGGGGCTCTGGCTGCCGCCGCCAGCGGTTTCGGCTTTCCGCTGATGATTGCCAAAGTATTTCCGGTGGTGTTTGACAATACACAGATTCCCCCGGAGCTTCAGGACATGATCGCCCGGCTGGTGGCCCCGGAACACATGCACCTGGCGGTGCTGCTGGCCGTATGTTCCCTGCTGCCTCTGGTCTTCGCCGTCCGTGGCATAGGCACGTTCTTCAACGTGTACTGGATCAGCATCGTCAGCATGAAAGTGCTGGAGGCAATCAGGCTGGACGCCTTTTCCAAATTGCAGACGCTGCCCCTTTCCTTCATTGACCGCCAGAAACGGGGGGACCTGATCAGCCGCCTAATTAATGACGCCGCCAACGTGCAGGGGGGGCTGGTGGTAGCGGCCAATGACATCATCAAGCAGCCCCTGACTCTGCTGACCGCCCTTGCCTTCCTGGTGTACAAGGTATTTGTTGATCCGAATACGGCAGTGGTCCTGATGAATCTGGGGCTGATTGCGCTGGCCATATGGCCCATCCGCTTTTTCGGCCGCCGCGTGATGAAGAAGTCCAAACAGGCTCAGGACGAACTGGGCAATATTACGGCCGCAGCCCAGGAAAATTTAGCCTCCCAGCGTGAAATCCGTTCCTACGGAATGCAGGAACAGCAGGTAAATCTTTTCCTGGGGCTGATTCAGCGTTTTTTCAAAATCAATCTCAGAACGGTGAAGTACAGGCACTTCCTGGTTCCCGTGCTGGAAATGGTGACGGCGCTGGGTCTGGGCGTTTTGCTGGTAAGGGGGCATGAAATGGGCATCACCAAAGCTGATTTTACTGCTTTGGCTGCCGCCCTGTTCATGTGTTACGACCCTCTCAAACGGCTGGGTGTGACGCTTACCAATTTGAAGAGCGCTTACGCTTCCCTGGAACGCATCAATTACCTCCTGAAAGAACCGGATACCATGCCGGAGGCCGCTGACCCCGTTCCTATGGGACGCGCCGCCGGCCGCCTGGATTATGACGGCATTTCCTTTTCCTATGACGGCGCCCGCAAGGTGCTGGACGGCATCAACGTGCATATCCGCCCCGGGGAAGTAGTGGGGCTGGTAGGGCCCAGCGGCGCCGGAAAGACGACATTTGCCAGCCTCCTTCCCAGGTTTTATGACGTTAGTTCCGGAGCCCTGCGCGTGGATGGCGTGGATGTGAGGGACGCTTCCCTGCATGATGTGCGCAAGAATATCGCCTTCGTCTCCCAGCACCCCGTCCTGTTCCACGGCACCATTATGGAAAATATCCGTTTGGGACGTCAGGACGCTACGGATGATGAGGTGGTGGCCGCGGCGCGCGCCGCGGCTGCGGACGGTTTCATCATGGGCATGCCGGACGGCTATCAAACCATGCTTGGCGACGGAGGCAGCGGATTGTCCGGCGGCCAGCGGCAGCGTGTAGCGATTGCCCGCGCTTTCCTGAAGGATGCTCCCATCCTGATTCTGGATGAAGCCACCGCGTCCCTGGATGCGGAAAGCGAGGCTCTGATCCAGCAGGAACTGGACCGGCTGGTGGAGGGAAGGACGGCGCTTATTGTGGCCCACCGTTTCAGTTCCATCCGCGTGGCGACGCGCATTCTGGTGTTTGAGGGCGGGCGCATCGTCGGGGACGGTTCCCATGCAGAGCTTTATGCCTCTTGCCCGTTGTACCGGGAGTTGTATGACCGCCAGTCCCTTTAAATACCCTTTAAATAACAAGGGGACGGGGAGGAAAGCATTTCCCGCGCCCGCACCGGGATGAATATGGCGTTTTTTCTCAGGCCATGATGGAAAGAGCTATTGTCAAACAAGGGGCATGATGTACTATTCCGCCAGCATGAATACACTGGACGAATCCCTGATGAATGCCGTTAAAGAAGGGAAGCTTTTGGAGTCTTCCCGGACCAATATCCGCCTTCTGCTGGATGGTACCGAATCCCCCATAGCGCGCGAGGCCGTAGAAGAATTGGCTGCCGCCGGGGAATGGCAGGAGCTGAACGACCGTTTTTACAAAACTCTGGCCTTCGGCACGGGGGGGCTGCGAGGACGTACCATCGGCAGCATCGTCACCCGGGCCGAGCAGGGGAACGGCGGCGTGAACGGCCGGCCGGAATATCCCTGCGTGGGAACCGCCTGCATGAACTACTTCAATGTGGGGCGGGCCATGCGTGGCCTGATTATTTATGTGAACAAGCATGTGGAGGCTACGGACCCGGGCAGGAAGCCCCGCCTGGTCATCGGACACGACACGCGCCACTTTTCCCGTGATTTTGCCGAATTCTGCGCAAAAATCGGCACGGACCTGGGATGTGACATTTACCTGTTTGACAGTCCTCGCGCCACTCCTGAGATCTCCTTTGCTATCCGGGAGCTTCATGCGGATTCCGGCGTGGTGCTGACCGCCAGCCACAACCCCTCCCATGACAACGGTTTCAAGGCTTACTTCAATGATGGAGCCCAGCTGGTGCCTCCGCATGACAAGGCCGTGATCAGGGAGGTCAATTCCCTGACTTCCGAAGAATATGAACCGTTGCCGGAAGACCGGCGCGGAACCCTTCATGTGCTGGATTCCTCCTTTGACCGTATTTACATGGACCGCTTGAAAACCGTGCTGCTCCGTCCGGAACTTTTCAACAAGGGGGGAGCTAAAATCGTTTACTCCAACCTCCACGGGACGGGCGGCCATATCATCGTGCCCCTGTTGAAGGAACTGGGCTGCAACGTGCAGACCGTGGCGGCGCAGGATGTTCAGGACGGCCGTTTCCCAACGGTTGCTTCCCCCAACCCGGAAAATCCGCCGGCTCTGGCCCTGGCTATTGAACAGGCGGATGCTTCCGGAGCGGACATCGTCATCGCCACGGACCCGGATGCGGACCGCATGGGAGTGGCCGTGCGCGGGGAAGACGGAAAGATGCACCTGCTGACCGGCAACCAGATCGGTTCCCTGCTGGCGTGGTACCGCTGCATGAGCATGTCCGATCTTGGCATCATCAATGACTCCAACCGTTCCCGCGCCGTGATGGTGAAAACCTTTGTGACGACGGGGCTTCAGGACGCCATCGGCCACCACTTCGGTTATGAAGTGGTCAACGTCCTCACGGGGTTCAAGTATATTGCCCAGAAACTCGGTAAATATGAACAGGCCATTCCGGCGGAAAAACGGGAGGGCTACCGCAAGATGAGCGAAGAACAGACGCGCGCCCTGCGTCTGGAATACAGCCGTTACTTTGTCTTCGGCGGGGAGGAAAGCTACGGCTACCTGGCCCAGGACTTCGTGCGGGACAAGGACGCCAACTCCGCCGCCATCATCTTTGCGGAACTGGCCGCATATGCGGAAAGCATCGGCAAGAGCCTTCTGGAACTGCTGCATGAACTCTTTGAGCAGTTTGGTGTGTATTTGGAAATGGGAAAATCGCTGGTTATGGAAGGCGCGGACGGCGCGGCCAGAATCGCCGCCCTCGCCGCTTCCTATTCCTCCAATCCTCCCACGGAAGTGGACGGCGTAGCCGTCAGCGGCATCCGGGACTTTTCCAAGGGCGACATGGTGGATGCGGAAGGCGATCCCATTCCGGCGGAAAAAATGATTTTCGTAGATCTGGCGGACGGCCGCAGTTTTGCGGTGCGCCCCTCCGGAACGGAACCCAAGATTAAATACTACCTCTTCGGGCACGGGAAACCGGGCGATCCTGTGAAGGAAGCATTGGCGAAAGTCCAGGCTTCCCTGGATTCCCTGTGGACGGCCGTGGAAAAAGATGCCCACAGCCGTTCCAATGGCTAAATATTGCTGATTTCTTTCCCCCGTCTACCATGTAATGTGGACGGGGGAAATTTATTTTCTTGCCAAGGAGGCGGGAATTCCGCAGTTTATAATTCTCATGACATTTGCGGCCCACAAAACTCTCTCCGTGGCTGGCGCCCTTTTGGCCGGCCTTTTTCTCTCTTCCTGCTCCTCCCAGCAACAAGTTGAAGCTCCTGCGCGTCTTCCCGCCTACCACTTTGTGCCCGGCAAGACGGCCGTGCTTCACAACGGGAAAGCCATTCCCCCCAGAAATGCCCCTTCGCAGGTCAAGCGCGCCATTGCGGCGGCCAATTCCCTGGTCAACAAGCCGTACCGGCTGGGCGGGGGGCACAGGAGGCATCATGATACCCATTATGACTGTTCCGGCAGCACTTCCTTTGTGCTGAAGGAAGCCGGCCTTCTTACGTCCACCCGCCATTCCAGGCTTTTCCTGAATTACGGGCAGAAAGGCGCCGGGGACTGGATTTCCATTTATGCCAAGAATGGACACGTCTTCATGGTCATCTGCGGCCTCCGGTTTGACACTACGGGAAGCGGGCGCCGCGGCGAAGGCCCCCGCTGGAGAGTGGACGGCCGCAATACCAGGCACTTCCTGGTGCGCCATCCCACAGGCCTTTGAACCGGGGCAGCGCGGAGGAAAACCGCGTTTTCTGCGTATGTTCGCGCAGGCTTTCTTGAATAATGGAAAGTAATGTGCTATCAGGTGCGAGGACGTTGATAGTTCCTTGATTTTCATGGCTAAGACAAAAATTCACGTAGGGCTTGAGATAGGGACAAGCAAGACTTGCATGGTCGTGGGCGAAGTGAAGCCCGATGCGACCGTGACAATCATCGGCGTGGGTGAGGTTCCTAGCGAGGGCGTGGTTCGCGGAGAGATTGAAGACACTTCCAAGGTCATCCAGTGCATTTACGATGCCTGGAATATGGCCCAGGACCATGCGGACGTGGATATCATGACCGTCTATCTGTCCGTGACAGGCGCCCATATTGTGGGGCAGAACAACCGGGGAACGTTCCGTCTTCCCCCGGATGAAAGCATTATTTCCCAGGAGCATATGGACGAGGTGACGGAAATCGCCCGGGACGTCGCCCTGGGGCCGGAACAATTCGTCCTGCACCGCGTGCCCGGTCTCTTTTCCGTGGACGGGCAGGAGAACCTGACCAATCCCGCCGGATTGACCGGAAGAACCCTGGACATCGACTGCCATATCATCCACGGAATCAAATCCCGCATCACCAACTCCTTCCGTTGCGTGCGGGAAGTCCCGCTGGATATTGCGGATGTGGTTTTCGCCCCCATTGCCACGGCCCAGTTTGTGCTCAACAGGCAGGTCAAGCAGGCGGGCGCTCTGCTTATTGATATGGGTGCGGGCACGACGGACTATGTGCTTTACCTGGACGGCCAGCTTGTGGCCTCCGGATGTGTGCCGCTGGGCGGCGACCACATTTCCAATGACATCACGCTGATGACCGGCATTCCTCTGGCCCAGGCGGAACTGCTCAAGAAGACGGAAGGGGACGCCAACAGCTTTTCCGGGAAAACCAACGAGATGGTGCGCGTGCGCGGAGAGGGGCATATGAAGGATGCCGCCATTGAACGCAACGTGCTGAATGAAATCATCCGTTCCCGCCTGCTGGAAATTTTCAACCTGGTCAAATCTTCCCTGCCCAAGGATACTTTCAAGGGCAACCGCTGCCACGGCGTTTACCTGTGCGGGGGCGCCAGCCTGATGCGCGGCGTGGGGGAACTGGCCTCCCACGTGTTCGGCGTGGCCATCAGCCGGCCTACGCTGGTTAAAAACGGTGCGCCTTCCTACCTGGATGATCCGCGCTACTGCACGGCCATAGGCCTGATACGGTATGCCCAGATTCTGGATGCCGAACTGCCGCAGCAGCGCAGCTGGCTGGGACGGATGCTGGGCTTCTTCGGAAAGAAGACCTCCTGATCAACCTTTATCCAAATTAACAACCATGCTGGAAATCTCTCCCCAGGGGCCGTCCGGCCTGCCCGGAAAAATCTGCCTGTGCGGCATTGGGGCCGCAGGAACCAAGGTAATGGAGGAAGTGCTGCTGCTGGCTCCCCAGTCAGCTTCCGTTTGCGCCATGAATCTTGATGCCCGCCTATTGAACGCTTCATCCGTTCCATGCAAGATTCATCTGGGCGCCAGGCTTACCAGGGGCCTCGGTTCCGGCGGAGACGCCTCCGTAGGAGCCCAGGCGGCCTGTGAAAGCGAGTCTTCCATTCTCCGTGCGCTGGAAGGCAGCGCGTTGGCCGTCCTTGCCGCCGGGCTGGGAGGGGGAACGGGATCCGGCGTAGCTCCGGAAGCGGCCCGTCTGGCCAAGGAACAGGGGGCTTATGTCGTCAGCGTTGTCATCCGTCCCTTCAGGTTTGAGGGGGAACGGCGCTCTGCCCAGGCGGATGAAGCTTTGGCCCGGCTTGCCCTGTATTCCGACATGGTGCTGCGGTTTGATAATGACGCCATGGAAAGCCTCATAGATCCCGACAAGGGGGTGCTGGAAGCCTTTTCCGTGGTTAATGCTCTTATTGCCCGCGCCGTGCTTATTGTGCCGTCTCTGTTGAATTCTTCCGGAAACCTGCTCCGGGTGGGATTGGACGACCTGCTCAGCGTAGCCGGAACGGGAAAAGGGATTTGCTCCTTTGGCGTGGGTGAAGCGTCTGCGGATGCTTCCGTGGCGGATATATTGAACCAGGTCCGGCATTCCCCGCTTTTTCTGGAAAAACGTTTGGGAGAAGTGGACGATGTCCTGGTTCTGGTGCGCGGCGGAGGTTCCCTGACGCTGCAGCGTCTGGAAGACCTGGTGGATGGTGTGGCGGAAATTCTGGGAAGGGGAGTGCGCCTCCACATCGGCGCTTCCGTGGAGCAGCAGCCGGAAGACCGCCTGTCCCTGACCGTGCTGGGCGCCGTGCCTGTGGCAGAGACCTCTGTTTCCCCGTCTGTTGTGCTTCAGCGGGAAGCGGAGCCGCAGACAGTGCTTGTGCCGGAGGAAAAATCTTTCCTCGGAGAGGGGAAAACCATTATTCAGCCTGCTCCTCCTGCCCCGGTTGACGAACCGGAACGGCATCCGGAGCCGGATCTTCCCGCCCCTGTTGCCGTCTCCAGGAGGGATGAACGTGAATTGGAAGAGGAACTGGTGCCCGTAAGGCCTGTCTCCGATATTCCGGATGAAGGGGAAACGCTCCGGGAGTCCGCGTCTGTTGCGCAAATTTCCGAAACGGAGGCGGAGCCGGAATTGGAGTCAGTCCCGATGCCTGACATCAAGGAGCTGGAGGAAGGATTGCCTCCGGAGGAAGGAGAAGAAGAGCGTGCGGGCCACGGCCTTTTTGCCCGTGTGCGCCCCCTCATTCTTGATGGGGAAGACCTGGATTTGCCTCCCGCACTGCGGAAAAGGAAACCGGATCCGAGCTGATGATGTCCCCCCGCACGTCCAGGGTGTGGTTTTGGGCGCTGACCGCAGCCGCCTTATTGTATACGGCGCTGCTCAGCTGGTGGAGTCCTCTCACTTCCGATACGTACCATCATGCCCTGACGGGCATGGAGCACTGCTTCTCTTTCAGCCTGGTCTGGGAGCGCTGCGTAGCCTCCTACATGACCTGGAATCCCAGAATAGGGGAATACCTGGCCTTTGCCGTAGCGACGGCGGGAAAATGGCTCTTCATGCTGCTCAACCCCTTTGTGCAGGTCGGTCTTGCGCTGATGATGTTTTATCTGGCTTCCGGGCGCAGGGTGGATCCCCGTTCCTGGCCGGACGTGCGTCTGTTCGGATTGGGGCTTCTCCTGCTGTTCACGTGCACGGCCCGGCCCGGCGTCACGATTTACTGGCTCTCCGGAGCCACCAACTATTCCTGGGGCGCCGCCGTCTGGCTGGGCTTTCTGTGTCTGTACCGCGGTTTGCTGGAAGACGCGGAATCCGGGAGAAAGGGAGATTCCGGAAGAAACAATAGCTGGGGAAAGTTTGCCGCTGCGGCTGTTCTGGGATTTCCGGCGGGCATGACCAATGAAAACAATATTCCGGGAACCTGGCTGTTGCTGGGAGCCTTGTTCGTCTTTGTCCGCCTGGTGCGGAAGGAAAAACTTCCCCTGTGGTTTTATGCGGGCCTTGCGTTTCAGGTGGCAGGTTCCCTGTGCATGCTGCTTGCGCCCGGCATTTCCGCCCGGATGCATTCCGCCACTCCCGGCTGCGCGGAACCCCTTTCCGGTTTTTGGAGCAGATGGGAAGCTCTCCCTTCGCTCCTGCTCCGGATGCATGAATACCTGGCTCTTCCGGTGTTGCTGGGCGTGGCGGCTGCCTGGGTTCTTTGGAAAAAATTCCACAGAGACCGGAACTCTTTCCGGGCATGGAAAATTCCCTTTGGAATAGCGGCGGCATATATTCTGGCGTCTTATGCCATGGCTCTTTCTTTCGCCGCCGCCGTCATTCCGGCGGATCATGCCATGTTCTCCGCCACCCTGCTGTTCGGTATCGGCGTGCTGGCCCTTCTTCGTATGTGGTACGGCATCCCCGGTGCCGTGCCCCGTCCGCAGATAACTGTGGCTGTTTTTCTGGCGTTGTCCGGAATATGTGTTTTTTCAACCATACATGATCATCTGCTTCTGTTCGGGCAGCATGAAAAGCGCGTCCGCCTGATTCTGGAGCAGAAAAAGGCCGGTATTCAGGAAATCATTGTTCCTCCCCTCTCTCCTCCCTCCCCGTGGTGTTCTTTCATTTTCTGGGTGGACCTGTCGCAAAACCCGGAAGACTACGTCAACAGAGGCGCGGCGATGTATTATGGCGTGAAGAGCATCAGAATCTTTTAGCAGGCAAAGGATGCGGAATGTTAGAGCTTTTTGCTATGAAATAATGGGAAATGGCAATAAGATATCATCTGCGTCTGATGGCAGTTGTTGTTAACAATATAAGAATCCTTTTAATAGGTTGCGCAGTTTTCCTGTGCGGTCTTTCCTATGCGGACGTGGAGGAAGAGGATTCCGGCGCGTTGAGGATTGAAACGGAAACAGAGGAATATTCCGCTGATATATATTTGGGAAATACTGATGACCGGAAGGCTGACAGGGAAAGAAAGACGATAGGTGTGGGGGAACGGATAACATTGACCCTGACGGGAAAACCGTTGGGAAATGTTGATGAACTGGAATGGAATTTGGTGGAAGATGGAGATAAATACGTAGAAATGCCTGAAGAAACGAAGGGTAAAATATCCATTGTGGTTACTGCGAAAAACGGCTTCAACGTGATGGTTCCGCAACCGTCCTGGCTGTTACCAGTGAGGGGAGAAAAGTAAAGGTGACACTAAATGTGGTTGTTCCGTCGGTAATCAGAGCCGAACACAAAAATGGAGGAATGGCTACGGAAAGGCTTCCTGAGGGGAAAACGTCCGTCATAGGGGCCTCTGCCGTCCTGAAGCTGACGCTGCATCCGACCAGCGTCAGCTTCAAAAATGTCAAGATTATAGAGAGGGACAAGGGCTCGGAGCCTCCCGGTACGGATTTTGATCCCGGTCATTCCAGGAATGGTGCGAATGAAGCGGCGGAGGTTTCAGAAACAAATCAGCTGCAGGATAATGTAATGGCCGGCATTTTTGCCGCAGATGTGGAGCATGCCCGTTTCCCCCAGTCGTGGGACTGGGTATGTTCGTGGAGCATCCATGATGGAGAAGGGGGAGAGGGAACGGAATATCTTGACGGCCGCGAAATCATGGAAGTTCGGTGCCATTTCAGTTTTTCGGAATTTTACAGGCAGGAAATCTGGGGGCCGCAGCGATACCATCTCGTGACGATTTCTAAATTCGGATGCTGTGTGGATCGGGATACCGTAACCTATCGCAACAAATATTACTATCATCATGAATCCGTTCGTTAAAATAATGTTGTTAACCGTCTGTTCCACCGGCATCCTGTGCGGTGAAGGAAAGCCTGCCCTGTTCCGGCTTCCGTTGCCCGACAGCATCTCCGCGTTCAAAACGTCTCCTCAGGAAAAGAAGGAGTTCCTTTCCCTGTTGCATGAAAAAGAGCTGCCGGATTGTTGCCGGGAGGCGCGGAAGAGGCTTGGCGCCTTTAGTTCCAAGGGAGCTGGAGATGTGAACGCAGAAGACGTCAGGGTGTTGTCATGGATTTTTTACGCTGTCTCTTCAATGGATGTATTTCCTCTGAATTATGATGAGAATACTCCGAAGGACGGCTTGTGCGACAACATGGATTATAATCTGAAGGTTAGGGTTGTGGAATGGATGAGCGTTTTATCCCGGGATATATCCGGAATCGTTTCCCGATGCGGCGTAAAGAGAAAGGAGTTGTGCAGAATATGGTCAGAATATGGAGCGGCCGTATTGAAAACATTCAGGACTCAGTATGATCCGGAATTAAAGCGGAAACAGGCCAGGATGAAGGAGGAATATGATAAAATGAGTGCTGCCAGAACATGGGAGTTGGTGCAGGCCAGGAAGCTGAGCTTATTCGGAGGAGGTGATTCCCGCAGCCTCTACTACAATAATAAGTTGTTGGCTAATGAAAAAAGAAACAGTTTATGCAGATTTTTTCTGGAAAAGAGATTGGAACCTGCGTTTGTGGAGATGCTGGTTCGTTTTTATCCGGGGCAGGCTGGTGAAGTGGTTAAGTATCTTAAGAAGGCCGGGTACGCTGATCAGGAAATCGGAGACTTGATTGACCGGACTGTAGGCCGCGATGGAAAAACGGAGTTTTTATATAAGGGCGGCCGGGGGCGCCAGCACGATAGAAAAATCAAGTCCCGTGGCTCCGGGCATATGAAATAACATGGGGGATTGGGAACTTCCCGGAAATTTCATTGTTTCGCCAGGGACGCCAGGGTGCATAGCGGACGGGAGCAGGCAAATTCCGGGATGCCGCGTTATGGAAGAAACAGGGGAAGTTGTATGTTCTAATCCATCGGAATTGCGTAGGAGTTCAATTTGTAGAACTCTCCGCTTTGGGGGCCTTCGTCGGTAATGCCGTTATTGGGGGCGGCGTAGGTGTCCAGGGTCATGGAATCCGGGTAAATGGTCAGGATATAGTAGGCCGTAATGCCGGAGCGGTATTGCAGGGTTTTTACCCGGGATTTTGCCGGCGGCAAAAAGGGAATGGGGAGCACCTTGTTTCCCGCGGGGGCGCAGATCAGGGAGGTAAGGGTGTTTTTCCCGTCCGGGGAGGTAATTATATACAGGTCATGGGCGTGCAGGTGCCCGGTGATGACGAAGCGCACTCCGGCATCCCGGAGATTGCGGTAAAAGATATTTTGCTGTTCCGCCGCGCTGTCATTGTAACGGCCCCACAGGCATTCCCGGAATTGCATGGGCGTCTGCAGGGTGCGGTGGGTGAAAACCAGGCAGTGTCGCGGAACGGTGTTGGCCTTGCTTCTGTTGCGTTTAACCCATGCGCTGAAGTCCACGAGCTGGTCAGGAGTAAGGTCAATATCCATGAAATACAGGGAAGCGTTTTTATGGCGGATACCGTAGTTCAGTTTTCTGGTGGCCAGCCCTTGGACGCCCTGCCTCCGCGTAGGCAGGAAGAGTTCCCGGAATTGTTCCGCCCGGAAAGGAAGGGAGTCATGATTGCCGCGCACGGCATAAAAGGGGATGCCTTTTTCTCTCAGAATGTTGTTGAGTTCCTTGCGTTTGGCGAGTCCCTTGACGGGGGCGCTTCCTTCGATATCCGCCATGTCCCCTACCTGGACGACCATGTCCACGTTGTGTTTCAGGATTTCCCCATAGAGGGTTTTGATGAAGTTGACTGCTACTCCCTCGCTTCCTTCCATGCGCTTGGGGGAGTCGTGCGTATCGCCGATGATCGCGATTTTCCATGGGGCTGTATCTTCCGCCAGTGCCGGCTGAAGCAGGAACATGAGAAATAACGCAAGATATTTCATGGCACTGGATTTTTACAACCTGCCTGCTCTTCCCGCCAGAAAATTATGACTGAGGCGGAAAGATGCCGTCCGGGGCTTTTTCTTTTTCCCGAGGCAGGCGTTGACGTGCTGTCCTGGGGAATTCTGTTCCCCGCTGAAAACGGAAAAGCCGGACATTGGAAATTCAATGTCCGGCTTTGAGGGGGCCTACAGCGCTGGCTGAAATTTATTGCTGGTTGACCTTCAGTATTTTGGCCTGTTCTTCCGTGAGTTCCACGCAGTGCCAGGGGAGGCCGCGCCTGTTGAGCTCGTCCATGAAGGGGTCCGGGTCATTTTGTTCCATATTGAAGACTCCTGCGCCAGTCCATTTGCCCGTAAGGATCATTTCCGCGCCGATCATGGCCGGAACCCCCGTAGTATAGGAAATGGCCTGGGAACCTACTTCTTTAAAGCATTGTTCATGGTCGCAAATGTTGTAAATGTACACAGCCTTGAATTGGCCGTCCTTGATTCCGGTGATGACGTTGCCGATGCAGGTTTTTCCCCTGGTCGTCTTGCCCAGGTCCCCGGGGTCCGGCAGAACGGCCTTGAGGAATTGCAGCGGGATGATTTCAACTCCGTTGTACATGACCGGGTCAATGCGGGTCATGCCCACGTTCTGAAGCACTTCCAGGTGCTTGAGGTAGTTCGGTGAGAAGGACATCCAGAATTGCGCCCGGCGGATGGTGGGGATGTGCTTGACCAGGCTTTCCATTTCTTCATGGTACATGCGGTAGATTTCATAGGTGCCCACTTCCTGCGGGCAGGTGAAACTCTGGTGCATGCTCATGGGGGCGGTTTCCCGGAAGGCTCCGTCTTCCCAATGGCGGCAGGGCGCCGTTACTTCCCGGATGTTGATTTCCGGGTTGAAGTTGGTGGCGAAAGCCTTGCCATGGTTGCCGCCATTGACGTCAATGATGTCCAGCGTATGGATTTCGTCAAAATGATGCTTGAGAGCCCATGCCGTGAATACATTGGTGACGCCGGGGTCAAAGCCGGAACCCAGCAGGGCGAAAAGCCCGGCGTTGCGGAATTGCTCCTGGTACGCCCATTGCCAGGAGTATTCGAATTTGGCTACGTCACGGGGTTCATAGTTGGCGGTATCCAGGTAGTTGACGCCGGTTTCCAGGCAGGCTTCCATCAGGGTGAGATCCTGGTAGGGAAGGGCCACATTGATCAGCAGCTGCGGCTTGATTTCCCGGATGAGGGCTACGGTGGCGGGCACGTCATCCGCATCTACGGAATGGGTAGTGATGCTGACGCCCGTTCTGGAGCGTACGTCCTCCGCAACGGCATCGCATTTGCTTTTCGTGCGGGAGGCCAGATGAATGTTTTGAAAAATATCCGGCAGCTGGGCGCATTTGTTGGCTACCACATGCCCAACGCCGCCTGCTCCAATGATTAAAACCGTGTTCATGATAGGTTCAGTACATAAGTGAAAACAGGCTGAAAGGCAACTCCCGATTTGCTTCAATAATGACACCGTCTTCCCATGGGGCATCAGTTTTTCCGGCATCAGCCGGATGCGGACTTCCCTGCGGAAGACGCACCCTTTTGGAGATTTTCTAAAAATGATTGAACAGGGGATTGACGCGGGCTGTCCGATTTTACAATATCAAATTGTAGATATGATTAGACAAATTCTGCCAGTAGTTGTTGCCGCCTGCGTCGCTCCCTGTTTTGCCGCGGAAGGGTGGATTACCGATATGGATGCCGCCAAAAAACAGGCCGCCGAACAGAAAAAGGATTTAATGATTGAGTTCACCGGTTCCGACTGGTGCCCTCCCTGCATGCAGCTCCGCGCCAACGTATTCAGCAAGCCTGACTTCCAGAAGGAAGCGCAGAAAAATTTCGTTCTGGTGGAGCTGGATTATCCGCGCGGCAAGGAGCAGTCCAAGGAAATGAAAGCCGCCAATGAAAAGCTTGCCCAGCAGTACGGCGTGCGGGGATTCCCGACCGTTGTGTTTGCGGACGCTTCCGGCAAGCCTTTTGGGGGATTTGTCGGGGGGCGTTCCGGGGATGATGTGATGAAAGCCATGCAGGATGCCCTGAAGAACAAGGAAGCGCTGAGCGCCGCGGAAGCGAATGTCGCCAAGGCTGCTACGGATGAAGCGAAGGTTGCCGCTCTGATGGAAGTGCTCAAGCTGGCTCCTCAGGAATATGTGGACAATTTTTATGGTGACGTAAAAGCGGAAATCAAGAAGCTGGACAAGGAGGATAAGTCCGGCCTGAAAGCCGCAGACGCCCATGCTGACCTGCTTAAAAAGGAACAGAAGGACGTTCAGAATTATCTTGCCGGCAAGCTGACGGACAAGACGACGCCTGCGGAAGCCCTTCAGGTGGTTAAGGCGTATCCCGACCGTGACAAGCTTCTGCCGGAGACGCAGCAGCAGTTGCTGATGATGGAGTTCGGGACCTATCTGAATTCCACCGGTGACGTGGACGGCGCCGTTCTGATTCTGGATAAGGTGGCCGAGTTGAAGACGGGAACGGAAGCCGGGATGCAGGCCCCCCGCATCAAGGCCGGCATTCTTGCCAACAAGGATAAGATCAAGGCCCAGATTGACGCCGCCAAAAAGGCGCAGAGCAAATAACTAAAGTTGCTTTTTCTTTTCCCCTGATTTGGGAAAATGGCCCCGCGACGGTTTTCTTCCGTTGCGGGGTTTTTGCTTTCTCTCTGTTTCTCCGGTTACTCAAAAGGGATGATGGAAAGGAGGCATTGTGGCTTATGGGAGGGACGCTGTTCTCTTGTGGAGCGTGTTTTCGGCGTGTTTTGCTGCGGAAATGGTGAAAGGCAGGAGTTGTTGCCGTTTCTTGACGTGAAGCCTTGCGCACGGGAAGGAAACCTGACAGAATCCCGCCATGCGCCTGTTCATGATGTTCTGTGTGATGCTTTTGCTCGCCGGATGCGATACGCGCACGAGCGTGGAACGGGCGCAGGAGGCAGGAGTGCTCATCGTGGGCAATAATGCGGAGCCCCAGAGTTTTGACCCCCACATCGCCACTTCCGTTTCCGATTTCAAGATGATCAATGCCGTTATGGAGGGGCTGCTGCGCGGGGATTCCAGGGATGACGCCGTTTTTCATCCCGCTGTGGCGGAGTCGTGGACGCACAGTCCGGAGGCGGATAAGTGGCGTTTTTCCCTGCGGAAGGACGCCGTGTGGAGCGACGGCGTTCCTGTGACGGCCCATGATTTCGTGTATGCCTATCACCGCCTGCTTCATCCGGGGTTTGGAGGGAGGTACGCGGACATGCTTTATCCGTTGAAGAATGCGGAAGCCTATAACCGGAACAGGCGTAGCCTGCTGCTGTGCGGTCCCGGTTCCCGGCTGGCCGGGAAAGAGGGGCTGGAAGAGATGGTTCTGGCCCGGGTGGATTGGGAGAGGCTGGATGGTATGGGAGCCGGTGAGCTGGAGGCCCTGCGGGATGATCCTTCCCTGATGGAGTGGCCGAATGGGATGCCGGAGGAAGGAGCGCGGAAGATTGCGTCCCGGATGTTGGAGGATGTCCGGGCCGGAAAGCCGGATTTATGGGAGGAAGCCCGCGTGGGCGTGCGCGCCGCGGATGATTATACCCTGGAGATGGAGCTGCGTTCCCCGATGCCCCAGCTTCCCCTGCTGTTGCTTCACTGCACCTGGTTTCCGGTTCCCCGCCATGCCGTGGAAGCCCGCGGCGGCATGCTGGACAGGACGGGGAAATGGACGCGGCCCGGAGCGGCCGTAGGGAACGGGCCTTTTCTCATGGCGGAGCACCGTTTCAATGATTATGTGGAGGTGCGCCGCAATCCCCGGTACCGGAACGCTTCCGCCGTCCGGCTGAATGGAGTCCGTTTTCTTCCCACCGTGAACGGCTTTACGGAAACCCGCATGTTTTTCAACGGCAAGCTTCATGTCACCAACAACGTGCCTCCGGAGATGACGGCTTACGCCCGGGAGCGCGGCGGCGATGATTTTTGCCAGGATGATTATTACGTGACTATTTTTTACCGTTTGAATACGTCGCGTGCGCCTCTGAATGACGCCCGGGTCAGGCGGGCCCTTTCCCTGGCGGTAGACCGGGAGGCCCTGGTGCGGGATGTGGTGTGCGGCGGCGGCCAGCCGTGCTTCGGCTTTACGCCGGACGGCGCCGGATACAAGACGCCGCATGGGGTGGAGTTCAATCCGGAGAAAGCGCGTTCCCTGCTGGCCCAGGCTGGTTTTCCCGGCGGGAAGGGTTTTCCCCGGCTGGAGCTGATGACTACATCCCGCGAAGTTCAGAAGACGATGGCGGAAGCCATCCAGGGCATGTGGAAAAAGCATCTGGGGATTCATGTGGATATCC